>SHYD01000008.1 GCA_009692945.1 Dehalococcoidia bacterium
GGTCCGGATCACGCCGCTGCGCCGCGCCTCGCCGTGCCCCAGGGGATCCAGTGCAGCTAGGATGTTGTTACGTCAGCGACACGACAACCGTGAACGGAATTCCTGCTCCGAATTGCGAAAATTTATCACCATTGAACAAACATCGGCATGACCACGTGGGTGTAGTCGTCGGCGCCGATGGGGCGGAAGACGCCGGGGCTGGAGGGGCTGGTGGTCTCCAGCGCTACCTGGCCGGTGGAGAGCTCGGCGAGCACGTCGGTGAGGTAGCGGCCGTTGAAGGCGATCTTCGAGGCGTCGCCGTCCACCACAGCATCCATCTCGCCGGTGTTGTCGCCCACCTCTTCGGAGCGAGCCGAGACCACCAGCTTGCCGGGCAGGCCATCGTCGCTGGGCCCCATCTGGATGCGGACGATGCCGCTGCCGTCACGGGCGAAGACCGAGGCGATCTTGGTGGACCGCAGGAACTCGCCGACATCGGCTACGCAGCGGGTGCCGTGGGACTTGGGAATGAGCTGCTGGTAGTTGGGGAAGGTGCCCTGGATGATCTGGGACACCATGTCGGCGCTATTCAGGTGGAACAGCAGTTGGGTGCCGGAGGCGCTGATGGTCACCGTGACCGGGTCGGTCTGGTCGCCCAGTAGGCGGGTCAGTTCGCTATAGGCTCGCGCCGGGACGATGACACTGATCTTTTCGGGTACCGCCTCGCTCAACGCTACCTTGTGTACTGACAGCCGGAAGCCATCGGCGGCGGCCATGGTCAGGGATCGGTCTTCGAACTCGGTGTAGACGCCGGTCAGCACGGGACGTGATTCATCGGTGGCGGCGGCGAACACCACCCGCCCGATGGCCTTGCGCAGCACCTCGGGGTCCAGTTGCACCGAGAACCCGTCGCCCACAGACGGGATGGGAGGGAAATCGTCGGCGTCGTGGCCGCTGATGTGGGCCTCGGTACGGGCGCATTTTATCTGGACCTGGTTAGCCGGGCCCGACGAGATGATATCGAGGCGGTCGTTGGGGAGGCTGCTCACGAACTCGGAGAGGAGCCGGGCCGGGATGGCCAGCGATCCCTCCTCCTCCACCTTGGCCCCCACCCAGCAACTGATGGCGATCTCCAGGTTGGTGGCGCACAGCTTGAGGCGCGACTCCTCGGCCACCAGCAACACATCCTGCGTGATGGGCAATGTGGTCCGGGTCGCCACGGCCCGTCCCACGATATCCAGACCACGTTTGAAGTTCTCCTGCAGGCACGAAAGCCGCATCTCACCACCTCCCTATTCCTGGTTGGAAGTATAACCTCCCAGTCAGGTGCGGCACAACACGACATCCAGCATCCGCGGCTTCCCCCACCACAGGATGAGGGGCTATAGTTCAGACCAACGAACTGCGCCCGCCACGACCGTCAGTGCGGAATGCGCTCCGAGCAGTGGGCCGGGTTCGTCCGATACTGGGTCGGCGGAGAGCAGCGCAAGGTCGGCAGCATACCCGGGAGCGACCCGGCCCAGGCGTTTCTCCTGGAAGCACGCCGCCGCGGCGCCGGAGGTGTAGAGCGAGAGCGCTTGCAGCGGAGTGAGGCGCTGCCCGGGGGTGACGGGGCGGCCCGACGCGGAACGCCGCGTCATGGCGGCGTGCAGGCCCACCAGAGGATTGGGCTCCGCCACCGGAGCATCGGACCCGGCCGACAGCGGCACCGAGGCGTTCAGCAGCGTGGCGAGGGGATAGAGCCACGGCAACTGATCGCCGGGGACCTCGGCCAGATAGCGGTCGCCACTTTCGTGCACGAAGCCGGGTTGGGTGCAGACGTGGACCCCCAACTTGGCGAGCCGTGCCGCCTGCTCCGGGTTGCACACCGCGCAGTGTTCGATACGATGCCGTGGGTCGAACCGAGGGAAATCAGTCTGGGCACGGGTGAGAGCGGCGATGGCCGCTTCGAGGGCGGTGGGGGTCACCACATGCAGCGCCAACTGGCCGCCCGAGCGGTGGACTGCGGCGGCCATCCGGTCCAATTCGTCCTGCGGTGGATGCAGCGTGCCGCCGGATTCGTCCAGCACCAGCTTCACGGCGCCCCGCCGCAGCATCCCTGCAGCCGCCTCCCCCTGTTGGTCCCATCCCGCGACATCGTCGAATCCTGATAGGCCCATCATCAACGTGACCCGTTGTTGCAGTGCGGCGGACCGTTGCAGTCTCTGGAACAGGCTCCAATCCGCGGGGGCGTTGCTGGCCGTGGCGTCCTGCAGTGCGGTGACGCCCCATTTGAGCAATTGGAGGCTGGCTGCAGCCACTTCCGCGGACAGTTCTCCCTGGGTGGGGCTCGGCATCACCCGCCGCACCAGGTCTTGGGCGGTCTCAAAGAGGACGCCGTTCGGCTCACCGGTGATGACGTCGCGTTCCATGAGGCCGCCGGGGGGCGATTCGGTGGCGATGGTGATGCCCGCACGCCGCAGCGCCGCGCTGTTCACCACGCAGGCATGGCGGGAGCGGTGGTAGAGGCGGACCGGGCGGTCGATGACGGCGGTGTCCAGGTCCCAGCGGGTGGGGTGCCGTCGCTCCTTCAGCGCGGTTTCGTCGTAGCCCGCCGCCCGCAGCCATGCGCCAGGAGGCATCCCGTCAGCGGCGCGTCGGAGGGTCGTCTGGAGTTCGGCGATGGAGCCGGCGTTCCGAGGCGAACAATCGACCGCGCTGAGGTTGCGGGCGTAGGCCAGCAGATGGATGTGCGCATCGTGCAGCCCGGGGACGAGAGTGAGGCCGCCGCAGTCGATCCGCTGCGTGCTGGGCGGCGCCAGCGCTCCAACCGTCTCGTCGCTCCCGATTGCGACGATCTGATCAGCGACGATCGCAACGGCCGTTGCCTCAGGCCGAGCCGGGTCGAGCGTGTGGATGCGGGCGTTGTGGAGGAGGAGCGTGGGGGGTAACAACGATAAGTCGGTGGTTCAAGCCCGGGTGGGCCCGAGCGGGTCGGCTCCTGACAAACGCCTAAGCTGAGGCAAGAGTAGGTTCGGGCTCCAAGGTGACAAAAATGGGTGGGTTAGGAACCAACCCTAGCGCCATCAGATCTTCCCCTTCCAGATGAAGCGCCACCGCCTCTTGCAGGTTACTCAATGTTTCGTCGACCGTATGCCCCTGAGTTACCAGGGGGATCTCCAGGCATTCAGCCACGTAGAATTCGTCGCTCCTTCTGACCACCGCTTTGATCGTACGCTGCAAACCCATTTCGCTCCTGTTTCCGGCTCATCACACGCGGTTCTGGCCACTACCCGGCAGAGCTTCAGCGCCAACTGTAGGTGGCATGGCCCGGCCGCGTCGCCGCTCCAGATGCACCAGCAACACGCCGATATCCGAGGGCGTGACGCCGCTGAGGCGGCCGGCCTGCCCCACGGTCATCGGGCGGTACTTGGCCAACCTCTCCCGCCCCTCCCGGCTGAGGTTGGCCACCGCCTCATAGTCGAGGTCCTCGGGGATGGCGTGGTGCTCCAAATTGCGGACGCGGGCCACCTGGGTGCGCTGCTTTTCGATATAGCCGCCATACTTGCACTCCAGGTCCACCTGCTCGGCCACGGACTCGTCGCAGCCGGAAGGCGTCAGTCCGAGCGCTGTCAGATGGCCGTAGTTGACCTCGGGCCGATTGAGGAGCGCGGCCGCTGAGACGCTCCGGGTCACGCCGTCTAGCCCCAACCCAGAGAGTTGAGCCCGGGTCCCCGTGCTCATGCTGATGAAGGTCCTGCTGAGCCGCTCCAGTTCCCAAGCGATGCGGTCCCGTTTGTTCTCGACCTGTTCGAAACGTTCCCGGTCGATCAGGCCAATCTCGTAACCGAGGGGGGTCAGGCGGAGATCGGCGTTGTCCTGCCGCAGCAACAACCGGTACTCCGCCCGCGCCGTCAGCAGGCGGTAGGGCTCCTGCAATTCCCCGGTGACGAGGTCGTCGACCATCACGCCGATGTAGGCTTGGTCCCGCGTTAGGATCACCGGTTCCCGGTGCTGTGCCCGGCGGGCGGCGTTGATCCCTGCCAGCAGGCCCTGGCCGGCGGCCTCTTCGTACCCCGTGGTGCCGTTGATCTGTCCGGCCAAGAACAGACCCGGCAGGGCCTTCGACCCCAGCGTCGACCGGGTCTGGTCCGGTTCGACGTAGTCGTACTCCACGGCGTAGCCCACACGGGTCATCTCGGCATTGGCCAGTGCCGGGATGGAGCGCAGCATTCCCAGTTGAACGTCCTCCGGCAGACTGGTGTTCGCCCCTTGAACGTAAACTTCGTTGGTCTCCCAGCCCTCTGGTTCCAAGAAGTGGGGGTGCGCATCTTTGTCCGGGAAGCGGTGTACCTTGTCCTCGATGGAGGGGCAGTAGCGCGGCCCTCTGGCCGTGATCGCGCCGTTGAACATGGGCGCCCGGTGCAGGTTGGCCCGGATGATCTCGTGGGTGGCCTCGTTGGTGTGTACCAGGTAGCAGGGCAACTGCTGGCGCCAGGCGCCAGCGTTCTGAGCCGCTCCGGTGGGGAAAACGGGATTGGCGGGCGGGAAGCGCCGGGCCAGCGCGTCCGCGGCGTCCCTGTTCCCTGGGTGCTGAAAACTGAAATAGAGCGGCGATGGATGACCGGGGTGGATCACGGTCTGCGAAAAATCGATGGTTCGGGCGTCGACCCGCGGCGGTGTGCCGGTTTTCAGGCGTCCCAGGCGCAGTCCGAGCCCCCGCAGACAGTCGGACAGCGCTGTGGCAGGAAACTCGCCGGCGCGCCCGCCGGGAGTGACGGTTTCACCCATGATGAGGCGGCCGGACAGAAAGGTTCCGGTGGTCACCACCACCGAGGCCGACAGATAGGTCCCTCCCGCTGCGGTGTGGACCGCCAGTCGGTCTTTCCATGGCTCGGGGACGAGGGTGGGGCCAGGCTGCGCCGAAACTCGGTGTTCCGCGTCTTCCGTTCGGTGACGTCCGATGTCCACTACCTGGCCCTGCTTCACATCCAGGTTCGGCTGCCGCTCCAGAGTGTGCTTCATATCGAGCGAGTATAGCCGCTTGTCGGCTTGGGCCCGAAGCGCCTGGACCGCCGGGCCTTTCCCGGTGTTGAGCAGTCGAATCTGGATGAAGGTCCGGTCGGTGACCCGGCCCATTTCGCCACCCAAGGCATCGATTTCTCGCACCAGGTGACCCTTGGCCGGTCCTCCGATGGAGGGGTTGCAGGGCATGGTGGCAACACCGTCCAGGTTCATGGTGAGCAGCAGGGTGCGGCAGCCCATGCGGGCGGCAGCCAGGGCCGCCTCGCAGCCTGCATGGCCCGCGCCGACGACGATGACGTCGTACTGCGAAATCATCTGAAGGTCATCCGGGAGTGAGACGCCGGCATCAGGCCTTGGTGATCCGTCAAGCGCTGAGGGCCACTCCGAGTGCCCCCGGGCCGACATGGGTGCCGACCACCGGACCCACCGAGGTCACGTAGCCCTTGGCGCCGGGAAACTGCCGCTGGATCCGGTCGAACAGAGCCTTGGCGTTATCGAGGCTGGAAATGTGGAGCACGCAGAAGTCGCTGACGGAGGGGAACTCGGCCGCCCACAGGTACAGCCGTTCGATGGCGCGGCTGCGGGTGCGCACCCGCTCGATGGGATGCACCTCGCCGCCGCGCAACGTGATCATCGGCTTCACGCTCAGGAGGCCACCGAGGAACGCTGCGGCCCGCCCGATCCGTCCGCCCCGTTGCAGGTACTCCATGGTGTCCACGAACAGCAGCAGGTGCAATTTCTCCAGTTGTCCGGCAACCTCCCGCAGGATGCCGGCCGGTTCATCGCCCCGCTGCGCCGCGGTGGCGGCCCGGATGACCACGAGTCCCAGCGCCATCGACGTCCACAGGGAATCGACGATGGTAATCCGGCTGGATGGGCCGATCTGCTGTCGGGCCAGTTCTGCGCTGTTGATGGTCCCGCTCAGCTTGCTGGACAGGTGGATCGAAATGACATCGTGCCCCTGGTCCAGCAAACGGGAATAGACCTCGATGAACGCCGCCGGTGACGGCTGTGCGGTATGGGGAAGCGCCTTGTTCGCTGCGAGGGCAACCAGGAACCCTTCAGCGTCCAGATCGACGCCGTCGTGGTATACGGTGTCGCCGAAGTGTACGGTGAGGGGCACCACCGTGATGCCCAGGGCTGCCACGACCTCAGGCGGGATATCGGCAGTGCTGTCGGTGACGATTCGAACGGTCATTGGCTCCTCAGCTTTCCACCGAACCCAGGAACGGGTAGAGGGGCTGGCCGCCCCACACCATCTCGACCTCCGGCTCATCGGGGCGCGCCCGCAACGCCGCGGCCAGGGCCGACGCTTCGCCGGCGGAGACCTCGTCACCGTAGTAGATGGTCAGCAGATAACCGAAAGGACTCTCCAAGGTGTCCAGGACCTGCTGCAATGCGGTCTCCGGCGAGCCGGTGTTCGCCACCAGGCGCCGGTCTAGGAATCCCAGCGACTGGCCGGCCCTGATAGCACGGCCATCGAGTCCGGCGTCCCGATTGGCCCTGGTGATCTCGATGCTGCGGACCCCCTCGAAGGCGGCCGTCATGGCGCTTGCGTTGCGTTCCACTGAATCGTCGGGCCGAAGGGCCATGAGTGCCGCGACCCCTTGGGCCACGGTGTGGCTGGGGACCACGAACACCCGCTTTTGGGTCAATTGCTGGACCTGCTGGCACACCGGAACGACGTTCTTGTTGTTGGGCAGCAGCACCACCTCGTCGCCGGCTACCGCCTCAACCGCCTGGACCAACTGCTGGGCGCTGGGGTTCATCGACTGCCCCCCGGAAACCACCCGTGCCGCACCGAGGCTGTGGAACACCCGGCCGATCCCCGGTCCCGGGGCTACCGCCACTACCGGGATCGCGATCTGCGGTTGGTTGGCCTGGGTGGCTGCCAAGAGCGCCGTCTGCTGAACCTCCATGTTGTCGATCTTGATCCCATCTAGCGTCCCCATTTGGATACCCAAGGTCAACGCGGCGCCGGGGTCTGGGGTGTGGAGGTGGACCCGCAGGGTGGTGGGATCCCCGGCCACCAGGACGGACCTGCCGATGGCTTCAAAGATGGTGCGGACCTCCTGCTCTGAGCGGTTGCCGCCCTGAATCAGGAATTGGGTGCAGTAGCCCCAGGCCTCGCCCTGTCCCTCGGTGTGCAACTCCGCGGTGGCCTGCAGCCAGTTCGTGTCGATCTGGCCCAGCGACTCGTAGGCAGCGCCGAGGTCCCGGTTTTCGAGGAAGGCCAGAGCCCCTTCCAGAAGGAGCACCAACCCCTGGCCACCGGCGTCCACCACACCCGCCTCTCGGAGCACCGGTAGCAGCGACGGCGTCTCCGCCAGCGCCTGCCGGGCTTCGGCCAGGCTCTCGGCGATGAGCCGGTCGAGGGGCATGTCCGGCGCCACCACCGCTCCCGCCCGCTCGGCCGCTCGCCGTACCACCGTGAGCAGCGTCCCTTCCTGAGGCTGGGTCATCGACTGGTACGCCCGGTCGGACGCCGAACGGAGGGCGACGGCCACGTCTGCCGCCGTGACCGATTCCATGCCGTTCAAGCCGTCCGCGATGCCTCGAAGGATCTGAGATAGGATGACCCCGCTGTTGCCGCGCGCTCCCAGCAGCGCACCGCGGGCGATGGCCGCCGCCATTGCGCCGGCCCCGCCGGCAGCAGACCGCTCTCCGACGTCCAGCGCGGCTCGCATGGTGAGGGCCATATTGGTGCCGGTGTCGCCGTCGGGGACGGGGAACACATTCAGGGCGTTGACGGCGTCCGAGTTCTGCTCCAGCCACGCGCCGGCCGCGCGCAGCATCGCCAGCAGGGCCGGGCCGTCGCTGCTGCGGCCGGCTTGGCTGACCGAAACAACGGGCAGGTTGGTCATGAAACTTGTTTCAGACGTAAGCGGGTCAATCTGGTCCGAACCTGGCTGCCGGTGTGGGGCAGGTGCTGTGATGTCATGGCCGAGGGCCTCCGCTTGTAAGAGTTCACATTTGGGTGAACGCGTACCGAGGTGGCACGACGAACACCGCAGGCTGTGGAAACTTCTCGCAGAGCTCGAAGAGTATTGAGTGCTACCCGTGCGAAGGCCTGTTACTGTTCGAGCGAAGCGAGAATCTGCGTCGTCCCAGCGTGATCCCCTCGAATGTGAACTCATACCTCCGCTTGCCCTCAGATAGCAGGTTGCCTTATTATAACCATCGTATTCACATGGCGTAATCAACCGGCGAGGTGTGTCCCGTGGCTGGAAAGTGTGATGTGTGCGGCAAGGGGCCGCAATTTGGGCATAATGTGAGCCATTCCAAACGCCGCACCAACCGGATGTGGCACCCCAACACCCACAAGAAAAAACTGTCTGTCAACGGCGTGGCCAAACGAGTAAGCGTCTGCACCCGGTGTATCAGGACGATCAACAAGCACGCTGCGTAGGCTGGGCGCTCGCCGGTGGATCACCGCCCCCGCTTTGGGGCGGTTGTATTTTGCCTCGGCGCCGGTCTTTGGGTAGCTATCGGACGGCTGCAGCCCGAAGCCGCTGTAGATTCTCCTGAACTGACGCTTTGGCATTGAATATGGCCGAGCCCGCCACGAGTACCGAGGCGCCGGCCGCGACCACCGCCCGGGCCGTTTCGGCGTTCACGCCTCCGTCCACCTCCAACAGGATGGAGAACCCCGACTCATCGATCATCGCCCGCAGGCGGGCGATCTTGCGCAAACAGGCGGGGATGAAGCGCTGGCCGCCGTATCCCGGGTCCACGGTCAGGAGGTTGACCAGATCGAGGAACGGCAGCGCCTCCTCAATCGCGCTCAACGGGGTCGTCGGGTTCAGCGCGACGCCAGCTTTCGCCCCCAGTTCCCTGATGGCATCGAGGGTCCGGTGCAGATGCGTGGTTGCCTCAAGGTGTACGGTCACGATGTTGGCGCCGGCTTCGACGAAATCCTTGAGGAACCGTTCAGGTTCGACCACCATCAGGTGAACGTCGATGGGGATGGCCACCAGCGGGCGGATGGCGGCGACGGCGATGGGGCCGAAGGTGATAGGGGGCACGTAGCGGCCGTCCATGACGTCGACATGAAGCGAGTCGGCTCCTGCCAGTTGTGCCTCCACCACCTGCTCCCCCAACCGCGCGAAATCAGCCGACAATATAGAAGGGGCGATGGTGATCGGAGCTCCGTCCATCACAACCCGTCCGTGGGGGGGAGAAACCGATCGGGGAGGTAGTCGGGGACGTCCATGACACTGGCGTGTTCGAGGGTCAGGCGGGCGGAGACGAGTTGTGCCGCCACCTGAGTGGGAGCCGTCCCCCCCGGTACCGTCCGCGCTTCCAAGGATCGCTCCGTGGTGATATCCAACGCGTCCACCCCGAACAACGGTGAGAACTGTTGGAATTCGCCCAGCGACAATTGCTCAAAGGTCTTGCCCTGTTCCAACGCGTAATGCACCAGTGCGCCCACGCAGTGATGCGCCTCCCGGAAGGGCAGCCCCTGCCGCACCAGGTAGTCGGCGAGGTCGGTGGCCAGTGAATAGCCACCCTCGGCAGCTTGTCGCGCTCGCTCCGGCCGCACCCGCATGGTGGCCAGCATCGGGGCGAACACTTCCAGGCAGGCCACCAGCGTATCGGAGGCGCGAAAGAACCCAGCCTTGTCCTCCTGCAGGTCCCGGTTGTAAGCCAGGGGCAGGCCTTTCATGGTGGTGAGGAGCGATAACAGCGCCCCGTAGATCTCCCCGGTCTTGCCCCGGACCAATTCGGCCACGTCGGGGTTCTTCTTCTGCGGCATGATGCTGCTGCCGGTGGCGAAGCCATCGTCGAGTTCGATGAACCCGAACTCACCGCTCGACCACAGGACGATCTCTTCGGCGAAGCGGGAGAGGTGCATGATGCACAGCGCCGCCGCCGCCTCGTATTCGATGAGGAAGTCGCGGTCGGAAACCGCGTCCAGGCTGTTGGTGGTGAGGGCCGCGAACCCGAGCGTTGTTGCCATCCATTCCCGGTCGATGGGATAGGGTACTCCTGCCAGCGCGCCAGCGCCGAGGGGCAGGGCGTTGCCCCTGCGATAGGCGTCCTCAAACCGCTGCGCATCGCGCTCCAGCATCTCGAAATAGGCCAGAAGATGGTGGCCGAGAACCACCGGCTGGGCGCGTTGCAGATGGGTGTAGCCCGGAAACACGGTGTGGAGGTGCTCGCCAGCCAGATCGAGCAGCGTGGATTGGAGCGCCCGGATGGCGGATACCGTCGCCTGCGCAGCCTCTTTGAAATACAGGCGGATGTCCGTTGCCACCTGATCGTTGCGGGACCGTGCCGTATGCAGCCGCCCGGCCACCGGACCGATCTTGGCGCCCAGCAGCGTCTCCACGTTCATGTGCACATCTTCGAGTTCGGACGAAAACTTTGAGCGGCCCCCATCCAGGTCACTCCACACCTCGGCGAGGCCGGTGGCGATCGATCGGGCGTCCTCGGTGGGTATGATGGCCTGCCGTCCCAGCATCCGTGCGTGGACCATCGAGCCCACGATGTCATGCCGGGCGAGGCGTTGATCGACCTGAATGGAGGCGGTGAAAGCCTCCACCAGGCGATCAGTGGCCTTCTGGAAGCGGCCGGCCCACAGTTTGGTGGTCAAGGGCGGCTCTGCCCCGCGGGCGCGCCTTCCGCCGGCGTAACGCCGAGTGCCTCGTTTATCCGTGAGCGGAGTCGAGCCATCGTTTCGTCCGGCACCTCAACCCCGACCAGTTCCGTCTCCGTTTTGAGCGTCATGACGAAATCCTTCAGGCGTTCACCGGACGACAGACTGTCCTTTACCTTGAAGATCAGCAGTGACACCAATCGTCCGTCATCCCCATAGCCGGCTAGGATGTCCTTTCCCAACCCCCTATACGTTTGGTGCACGGTGTTGTCCCCCAGCACCAGGCACAGCAGGTCACATTCCGCATCGTAACTGAGCTTCATGACGTTGCCTCCTCGATCACGACCACCAGCAGGACATCTTCTATCGGTCGCAGTATGAAAGACAACGGATGTCCATGCACATCCGCAACTACCCCCACCAGCCCCGATTCCTGGTCCGGCTCCATCCGCCGGATCCGTTCCAGTACTGTTATCGCATCCACCCGCGACAGCCTGCGATCTCGCATCTGGCTGATGGCTGCCTCGGTGAACTTCACGCCCGCCATCGGTGGTTAGCCGCTACGGGGCGGGTTTGGCGTTCCCCCTGCGCTGAACCCCGCGGCGAACTGCTGGATCATCCCGGTGAGTTCCAGCGGCAGCACGATCTTCGTCGAGGCCCCTGCGCCCATCGTCTTCAGGGTTTCGAAGTACTGCAACTGCATGGTGCGGTCGTCGATGGTGCTCGCGACGTTGAATATCTGTTGTAGCGCCAGCGCAAATCCTTCGGCTCGGAGGATGGCAGCCTGGCGGTCGCCCTCGGCGTTGAGGATCGCCGCCTGTTTGTCGCCTTCGGCCACCGTCACCGTCGCCTGCCGCTGGCCTTCGGATTCGGTGACCACCGCGCGGCGGTGCCGCTCTGCCGCCATCTGCCGGTTCATGGCGTCCTGGATGTCCTTGGGCGGCAGGATCTCACGGATCTCCACGGCCGTAACCTTGACGCCCCAGCGCTCGGTGATCTCGTCTAGTTTCACCTGGAGCACCTGGTTAATTTGGTCGCGTTTCGCCAGAACATCGTCTAACGGGATGTCGCCGATGACCGCCCGCAGAGTGGTGGTCGCGATGCCGCGGCTGGCGCCGGCGAAATCCACCACGGCGACGACGCTATCCTCAGGGTTGATAACGCGCCAGTAGATCAAGAAATCGACCGATATCGGAGCGTTGTCCTTGGTGATGGTGGTCTGGGACGGCACCTCGTAGAACTTTTCGCGCAGGTCCACCGAGGTCGGACGGTCGATGAACGGCCACAGCCACACCACCCCGGGGCCCTTGGCCCCAATGGTCCGGCCGAGCCGAAACACCACCAGCCGTTCGTACTGCTTCACGACCTTGATCGCGTTCCAGGTGAGCACCAGGGACGCGATGACGAGAACGACGATGGGTTCCATTGGGACCTCCTGCGGGTTATCAGTGGCCGGACGTTATTTCACGCCGAGTAATTCAACCTCGAACTTGAGGATGGCGTTGGGGGGAATGGCTGCTCCCGCCCCCCGTTCCCCGTAGCCCAACGCGGCGGGGATGATCAGGGTGCGTTTGCCGCCGACTTTCATCGTCGCGACCCCCTCATCCCAGCCCTTGATAACCCGTCCCTGGCCGAGGGGGAACTCGAAGGGCTGGCCCCGGTCCTTGGAGCTATCGAACTTTTTGCCATCCATCAGCCAGCCGGTATAGTGGACCACCGCGGTCTGCCCGGCCTTGGGACTCTCGCCGGTCCCGACGACGTCGTCGGTAAACTTCAGTCCGGAGGGAGTGGTCTGTTCTTTGGGGGCGCTGGCGGGTTGCCCGCCGGTGGTGGCCGCCGGGGCGCAGGCGGCGATGGCCAACAGCAATAGTGCGATCACGGTGTGGATTCCTTTCATGCGTTTCATGGGTCGGTACCTCTCAGATTTCCGGGCCCACCAAGTGCAACGGGCCACCAGGTTGTTTGAGCAATTGGGTCTGGGCCTGAACCCGCACCGGGAGCCCCCAGATGTGGATGAAGCCGATAGCGGACCGCTGGTCGAAGGTGTCGCCTGCGTCGTAGGTCGCCAGGTTCAGGTTGTACAGTGATTCCTCGGACTTGCGGCCGGCCACCGCGGCGGCGCCCCGGTGCAGCCGCACGCGGACGGTGCCGCTGACGTGGCGTTGGGTGCTCGAGGTGTAGGCGGCCAGGTTCTGGTGGTGGGCGGTGAACCACAGTCCGTTGTACACCAGGTCGGCGTACTCCTGAGCCACCCGCTCCTTCATGCGAAGCTGCTCCTTGGAGAGGGTCATCTGTTCCAGCGCCTTGTGGGCCTGGAGCAGCACGACCGCCGCGGGCGCCTCGTAGACCTCGCGGGACTTGATCCCGACCAGCCGGTTCTCCAGATGGTCGATCCTCCCCACCCCGTGATCGCCGGCCAACCTGGTGAGCCGCTCGATGAGGGTGACGCCGTCCAGCGGGACGCCGTCCAACGCCACCGGCACTCCCCGTTCGAAGGTGATCTCGACGTAGGCCGGGTCGGCCGGTGTGGCAGCCACGGCCTTGGTCCAGCGGTACACCTCTTCGGGCGGCTCGGCCCAGGGATCCTCTAATACACCCGCCTCGATGGAGCGGCCCCAGAGGTTCTCATCCACCGAAAACGGGCTCTTTCTCGTAACGGGGACGGGGATGCCGTGGCGTTGGGCGTAGGAGATCTCCTCATCCCGTGTCTTGAGTTCCCATTCCCGCACCGGCGCAATCACCCGCAGGTCCGGAGCGAGTGCGCCGACCGATACGTCGAACCGGACCTGGTCGTTGCCCTTGCCGGTGCAGCCGTGAGCCACCGCCATCGCCCCTTCCTCCCGCGCCACATCGACCAGCAGTTTGGCGATGAGGGGACGGCCGAGGGCGGTCGCAAGCGGGTATTGGCCTTCATAGACGGCGTTCGCCTTGAGGGCGGGCCAGATGAAGTGGTCTACGAACAGGTTGCGGGCATCCTCAACTCTGGCTTTCACGGCGCCGATCTTCAACGCTCGGGCCTGGATTTCATCCAGGGCAGGCTGGTTGCCGAGGTCGATGGTCAGCGCTACCACTTCGAAGTCGTGGTCCATGAGCCATCGAATAATCACGGAGGTATCGAGGCCTCCGCTGTAGGCGAGTACTACTTTCTGTGCCACGTTCCTGCCTTTCTTGGGTTATTCTGTGAAACTATCCCGGTTTGGCCGGTGAGGATTTCCCACTGCCGCTGACGGTACCGAGGAAACGGGCAATCGCGCCGCTGATTGCCTCAGGCTGTTCCAACTGCAGGGCGTGGCCCACCGCGGGGAACACCTCCAGGGTCGCATTCGGGATTGCCGCAGCCATGGGGCGGGAGAACCGAATCCACCGGCGTCAGGACATCCTCTTCACCGGCCAAGACCAGCGTGGGACAGCCGATGCGATGGAGACGATCACGGGTGTGGTGATGGGTGGTTGCCCATGCCTGGCGCTCGTAGTCGTCAACGGTTTGTTGATAAGGATACTCCATCGCCCGCCGCCGTGCGTTTGCGATGAGGCCGGGCCGCTGGTAGGCGCGGTGGGTGTAAATAGACAGGTGTGCGAACCGCAGGTACGCCTCGAACCCCAGCGACCGCCGGATTTCCGCGGCAAGGGCAAACCGGTCGCCGGAGCGGGGGTCGCCCTCGTCGTAGGTTGCGACGAGGCAGAGGCTGAGGACCCGGTCTGGCCAGCCTAACGCCATTTCCTGGGCGATGGCGCCGCCCATAGACCATCCGACGATGTGCGCCGAGGCTTGACCCAACCCATCCATCAGACCGATGGTGTCGGCGGCCATGTCCCGAATGCCGTATCCGTCCGTTGCCCGGCCGGATCGCCCGCAGTCGCGGTTATCAATGGCGAAACAACGGAAGTGGTCTTTCAGCGCGGCTATCTGGGGGCCCCAGGCGGTATGGTCGGCGCCGAGTCCGGGCAGCCACAGCACGGGTTCACCCGCGCCAATCTCCTGATAGAAGAGGGAAAGCGGGCCGGTGGGGATCAGTGGCATGCGGTGAACAATGGCAAGTTGGGGAGTCCGATCGTCCAGCGCTCTGCCAGGGTCGGGTGGCCGTCCTTCGCTTCACAGGTGGACGAAGTAGTTGTGACAGGAGATGTCCATCGTCTCCCGGGTGAGCATCGGTTCGATTTGCCGGTAGGAGGAATAGTCGACCACCTGTTCCAGCAGGTCCCGGGGGTGGACCGCCCTCGGGTGCACGTCGAGTGCCGAGTACTTCTCATTGGGGAGGTAGTCCACGACCGCATCATCGTACTTGATGCCCTTGGCGGCGCACACACGCTGGAATATCTCCTTGAACTGGGCAGGAGTAGGGCTCTTGATCTCGATCTTGTAGCGGATGCGCCGCAGGAAGGCTTCGTCCACCAGATCGCGTGGCTCCAGGTTGGTGGAAAACATCACCAGCGTGTCGAAGGGCACCTCTATCTTTTGGCCGGTCCGAAGGGTCAGGAAGTCGATCCGTTTTTCGAGGGGGACGATCCAGCGGTTCAGCAGGTCGTGGGGGGAGACCTGCTGCCTTCCGAAGTCGTCGATGAAGAAGGCGCCGTTGTTTGCCTTGAATTGAAACGGCGCTTCGTAGAACTTGGCGTGGTCGTTGTAGATGAGATCGAGCATCGGCAGCGTCAATTCGCCGCCAACGGTGACCACCGGCCGTTTGGTGAGGATCCACCGGGGGTCGTCGTGGTCGCCGGAGAGTTCACGGGAAACCGGCAGGTGGTGCACGGGATCGTAGACGCGCACCACCTCGCTACCCACCGCCACGGCGTGAGGAACATAGACTGCGCCGCCCTGCATCCGGACCAGGGTCTCGGCGATGGCGGTCTTCCCATTCCCCGGAGGTCCGAACAGGAACATCGACCGGGCCGAGTTGATGGCCGGGCCCAGTTGTCCGAATATCTCCTGGTCGATGGCCATGTTCCGGAACGCGGCCTTCATGTCATCCTCAGACACATGGACCGACTCGAGAGCCTGAACGGCGACCGCCTGGCAATACTCCTCCAGGGGAACCGGCGCCGGGCCGACGTAGGCGTTGCGGTTCGCTACTTCCGTCGCCCGCGTCTGACCGTTGGCGGTGATGCTGTAGGAATACGAAAGGGGGCTCATGCTGTCGCCGCGGCTGATAAAGCAGAGTTCCTGGTTGGTCAGATCGCGCAGCAGGTCCTCGACCACGCCATAGAAGGGGAGCTTGATCGTTTCGACCAGGTCGTACGCGGTGGCCTGCCCGCGCAGGTAAAGCGCTTTGAGCACCAGTTCGCTGAGAAAGGCCTCGGTGACCCCGGTGTATTCGATGGACCGAATGCGCCGGGGTTGAAACCGGCTGGGGCCAGCAACCGGCGGCGGTGGGGGCCCGGCTGGGCGTTGGCCCAACAACCGGTCACGGAATACGTCGGGCATCGGGTGTCCTCCGCAAATTCTGGGACGGGTCGTTTGCCCGGTGAGCCGGGCTGGCGCGGGCGGCTAGGCGGGAGCCGCCGCCCGTTTTTCGGCCAGCACCCCGCTGACGATCTTCACCGCCTCGTCCGCGTCGGACTCGGTAATGATGAGGGGAGGCATGAACCGTATCGCGTTATCCGAAACCGGGTTCAGCACCAGGCCGTTGCCGAGGCAGTTGGTCACCACCTCCATGGCGCAGTTCTGGTTGAACTCCAGCGCGATCAGCAGGCCGCTGCCACGCACCTCTTTTATCAGGGATCCGTGGATGTCCCGGAGGCCCAAGAGCTTGTCCATGAAGTAGGCCCCCACCCTCGCCGCGTTCTCCCACACCCGATTGTCGAGGATGTAACGGAACGACGCCAATGCGGCAGCGCACACCAGCGGGTTGCCTCCGAAGGTGGTGCCGTGATCTCCCGGAGTGAAAGCGTCGGCACGCGTCTTTGCAGTGACAGCGCCGATGGGCACTCCCCCACCGAGCCCTTTGGCAAGGGTTATCACGTCCGGTTCCACCCCGGACTGTTGGTAGCCCCACAGGCTGCCCAGCCGTCCGAAGCCGGTCTGCACCTCATCGAAGATCAGCAGCAGGTTGTTGGCGTCGCACCACTCCCGCAGCGACTGCAGGTAGCCGGGGCTGGGCACGTTCACGCCGCCTTCACCCTGCACCGGTTCGACCATGACAGCCACCGTGTTGACATTGGTGGCGTTACGAACGGCGGCGATGTCGTCGAATTCTACGTTCACGAACCCGGCGGGAACCGGCTCGTAGGGGACGCGGCCCTCCGGTTTGCCGGTGGCAGACACCATGGACAAGGTGCGCCCGTGGAACGAATGGAGGGTTGTGATGATCTCGTAGGCTCCGTTGCGGTTGCCCTTGCCCCACTTCCGGGCCAGTTTGACTGCCGCCTCGTTTGCCTCCGCACCGCTGTTCTGGAAGAACACCCGGTCGATGCAGGAGTTCTCCACCAGGGCCTCGGCCAGTTCCACCTGGGGCACGGTGTAGAGGTCGTTCGACGTGATGAGCAGCGTCTGGGCCTGTTTGATGATAGCTTCGGTGATGGCGGGGTGGCAGTGGCCCAGGTTGGTCACTGCCCAGCCCGCCATGAAGTCCAGATACTCCTTGCCGGTGTCGTCCCACAGGCGGGCGCCGGACCCACGCACCATGGTCGCCTTGAGGCGGCGGCCGCCTGCGGTCATGTAAACCTTGCTCTCCCGCTCGATCCAGGTGCTCATGAGATTGCTCCGTGAGGTGGTAGCGCGGCCCTACGGCCGGGGTTGGCCCAATTCTACCATGCGTTTCAACACCGTCTCCAAGCGGCTGATTTCCTCGCCGTAGGCAGCCCAATCGCCCGCCTTGAGGCGTTCCTGGGCGCGGGTGAACCGATCGTTCGCCTCCTTCGCAAGGGTGGCGACATCGCCGGTGGGGGCGACCGGGCGGGGTGGTTGGCCGGGAGTTGTCCCCGGCGCAGCGGGCGCGGCGGCGGCCGGCGGTGGGGGTTGGCCGTCCCCGCCGGGCTGCCGCGTTGCCAGCCCGGCCCGGGACGGCGTGGGACGCAACACCGTGGACCCGTAGACCTTGTTCAGCGCCTCCTCCAGCGTCGATTCCATCGCGATGCGGTTGCCTGCCGCCACCACCACCTTGGCGAGTTCGGGCAGTTGGCTCTCGCGCGACTGCAGGTAGATTGGCTCGACATACAGGTAGGACTCGCCGATGGGGACGAACAACAGGTTGCCCCGCAGCACTTTGGCCCCGCTCTGGTTCCAGAGCGCGAACTGCTGAGAGATGACAGGGTTCTGATCGATGCGCGCTTCGATCTGGCGCGGGCCGTAGATGAGACGTTCCTTGGGGAAGATGAACGAGAGCAACTTGCCGTAGTTATCGCCGTCGGAGCGGCCCGCCAGCCATGCATTGGCATTGCTCTTCTTGACCGGAGTGAAGGGGAGGATCAGCATGAATTCTGACTTGGTCTGTTTGGGGAGCCGCATGATCGCATAGTACGGTTCCATGGGGCGTTCTTTGTCCAGGTAGATCTCCAGTGGCCGGTCGAAGGCATCCTCCTTGTTATAGAACACCTGGGGGTCCTGCATATGGTAGTTCAGATACATTTCGCTCTGGACGTTGAACAGGTCCTCTGGATAGCGCATGTGGACGCGAATGTTTGGCGGCAGTTCAGACATGGGTTTCAGCAGCCCGGGATAGACCAGCCCAAAGGAGTGGATCAACGGATCGGAAGTATCGGTGACGTACAAATTGACGCTCCCGTCGTAGGCGTCCACCACGGCTTTGACGCTATTGCGAATGTAGTTGAACCGCCGCTGAAAGCGCTCGGAATAAGGGTAGCGGTTGGAGGTGGTGTAGCCGTCCTGGATGTAGACCAAGCGGCCTTCGTTGATGACCACGTAGGGGTCCCGGTCGAGCAGCAGGAACGGAGCGATCTTCTGGACCCGCTGTTTCACGGTGCGGTCGTAGAGGATGCGGCTCTCCGGGTTGAGGGCGGTCAGCAGGATGTTGGGGTCCCCCATCTGCCAGGCGAACATTGCGCGGGTCAGCAGGGAATCGAGCTGCACACCCCCTTTGCCCTCGTACCGCGTGTACTTGATCTCCTTCTCAGACGCGAAGTCCAACTCCGGCTCCTCGGAGTTCACGATCACCCAGCTAGCGGTCTTCTCCCCAAAGTAGATCTCCGGCCGGGTGACCGGAAAGTCGCGTATCGAAGGCGCGCTCGAAGGAGGGAGGTCCTTGACATAAAGATTGGGGAGTCCATCAGGGCTGATTTCGTTGACCGGGCTGAGCGCGACACCGTAGCCGTGGGTAAACTTGAGCCGCTGGTTGACCCAAGTGGGCGCTTCCCCGGACAGGGCCAGTTTGTCTGGCGCCAGTTCCCGGGCTGCCAGCATCACCTGACGGTACTCACCCTGGATGGTGTAGCGGTCGATATCGACGTCGTGGAACTGGTAATAGCGGCGTATGGCCTGGATCTGTTCGTAGGTCGCCAGGAGTGGTTCATGGTCCCACAGCCTGATGTTGTTGATAGTGTCCAGGTTGGCCAGGATATCAGCAGTGCTTGGCTGGTCCTCTCCTGGGTAGGGGACCTCTTCGATCCGGTCCAGGCCGAAGGCCTGGCGGGTGAATTTGATGTTCTCCTCGATGTAGCTGCGCTCCTTGGCCAGTTCGTTCGGCTCTACTTGGAACCGCTGCACGAACTCCGGGTAGAGCCGTCCCCCCACCACTCCGATGACGATCCACGCGGCGACCACGATTGCCGGAACCAAGATGCCCCGCAGAAAGATGTTGACGACCAGCGCGACCGCACCTGCGGCAGCCACCACGGACAACACGGTCAGGGCAGGGAGCCGTGCGTTGATGTCGGTGTGGCCCGGCCCGAAAACGGCGCCGGCATCGCTGAACATCAGGTCGAAGCGATCGATCCAGTAGCCGCAGGCCAGACCCAGGAAGATCACGACGCCGAGCAGGGAGATGTGACTCCGGATGGAGCTGGCACTGGTGGATGGCGCCCGCCCAAAGGCCTGCGCTGCGTTGAGGGACAGCGAGACGCCGTAGAGCAAGGCCACTCCCACCAAAGTGACCGTGGCGGCGCCCGTGACCCATATCTGGGCGAACCTGATTACCGGCAGGGAAAAGATGAAGAAGCTCAGGTCTTCCTGGAACACCGGGTCGGTGACACCGAACGAAACCGGGTGTTGGAATGCCAGCACCCGGCTCCATTCTCCCGAAACCACCGAACCGGCGACAAAGGAGAGCAGCAGGCTGATGCCGAGCAGGACGGTTCCAGTGAGCCGTGATGCGAGCCAGCTCTCATCGCTGCCGGCGGCGAGCAGATGGGGCTGCGGCGCGATTTTCCGGGCCACAGCGATATTCGCTAAGAAAAACACGAAGAACACCGCGGCGCCTCCGGCGAAGAGGGCGATCCGCGTGGACAGGCCGGTCAGAAAGACCTGGGTGTAGCCGACGCTCTGGAACCATAACCAGTCGGTGTAGAGGCCGCGCATGGCGCCGCCCACCACCACCAGCAGCAGGAACGCTGCCGACAGCACGATCCAGCCGCGATTTCCCTGCGGTTTAGGCTCCCTCGGCAAGAAGGGTGGCGGTGGCGGTCCCAGGTTCTGGCGGTCGTCAGAGTAGTTGGACACGAATGTTTCCTTTCACCATATCCTGGTCCCATTGGGGCTGCCGGTAACCGCCGCCAACAAGGAGTGCGGCGCACGGCCGTCGATGATCCACGATTCCGTCCCCCGGCTGCGCGCCGTCAGGCAGGCCTCCAGCTTGGGGATCATCCCGCCTGCCGCAGTTCCATCCTCGATCAGCGCCGCAGCCGTTTCGGCGCTAAGATGGGGCATCAGGCGCTTTTCCTGGTCCAGAACACCTGGCACGTCGGTCAGAAATATGAGCCGGGAAGCGCCGATAGCGCGCGCGATCTCGCCCGCCACCGTGTCGGCGTTGAAGTTCAAGAGCCGCGGTGCGCAAGTTGCCGAGGGGTTGTAGCCGACTGTCGAAAGCACCGGCATGAACCCGGCGTCCAACAGTGCCGTGATTGCACCCAGTTGAATGCGAGTGGCCTCGCCCACATAGCCCAGCGCCGCATCCTGTGCCCGCCCTTCGACCGTTCCGCCGTCGACCCCGCTCAGGCCCACCGCGCGGCCACCCAGGGCCAGCAGGCCCGCCACCAGGGTCTTGTTGACCACCCCCGCCAAAACGGCCGTCACGACTTCGAGCCCGGCGGCGTCGGTGACGCGCAGGCCCCGTACGAAGGTGCTGGGGAGGTCGTGGACTTTGAGCCACTGGGAAATGGTGGCGCCGCCGCCGTGCACCACCACGGCAACGGTCCCTTGGCGTTGCAGGGTGGCCAAGTCTTCCAACGTGGTGTCGTGGGCGCCGAGCGTGCTGCCGCCGATCTTGACGACGATGGGATGGGTGGTGGAAATTGGTGGGGAGGAAGACACTGGTGGCGTTAGGTGGTGTACTCGGCGTTGATCCGGACGTACTCTTCCGTCAGGTCGCAGCCCCATGCCGTCGCCTGGAACTGCCCCAGGTTGAGGTCGATCCGGAAGCTGACCTCATCGCCGCTCATGGCCGCACGGGCGGCGGCGTGATCGAAGGGCTGGGGCTGGCCGGAGCGCATCAGGCAGATATCGCCCACGAACACATCGGCCTTGGCAGGGTCGAGTTCCGCCCCGCTGCGTCCCGCTGCGGCCAGAATGCGCCCCCAGTTCGGGTCCCGCCCGTACACCGCGGCTTTGAACAGGGATGAGGCGGCGACCGTCCTGGCTGCCGCCCGCGCATCAGCCAATGTTTGGGCCCCCTCGGCGCGTACTTCGATGAGCTTGGTGGCGCCCTCCCCGTCCCGTGCCACCATCTTGGCCAGGTGGATGCACACAGCGTTCAGTGACTCCTGGAAGGTGTGGGCGTCCGGGGTTCCCTCCCGGATTTCGGGGTTGCCGGCCGCGCCGTTCGCCAGCAAAAGCAGGGTGTCGTTGGTGCTGGTGTCGCCGTCGATGGTGATCATGTTGAACGCTGCGTCTGCCGCCTCTTTCAGTGCGTGCTGGAGCAGGTGAGGTTCAACAGCGAGGTCGGTTGTGATGAATGATAACAGGGTGGCCATGTTGGGGTGGATCATGCCAGCCCCTTTTGCGGCGCCGCCGATCACTCCGTGGCCGCTGCGTAGCATCACCGGCGCCGCCACGGTTTTTGGGAAGGTGTCGGTGGTCATCATGGCGCGCACGAACTGGCCCGCGCCGTCCCGCGTTGGGTGGGCCGAGACAATCCCCTGCCGGACCTTCTCCATCGGCATCGGGACGCCGATCACGCCGGTGCTGGCCACCAGGATGTCATGGCGATCGAGGCCCAGGTGCTCCGCCGCAACCACCGCCATCTGCGCCGTGTCCTGGTACCCCTGGTCGCCGGTGCCGGCGTTGGCATTGCCCGAGTTTACCACGATTGCCTGGGCCCGCCGGCTTGCCACCCGCTCCTGACACCAATGCACCGGCGCCGCCCGGAACTTGTTTTGCGTAAACACTCCGGCCACCGCGCAGGGCCGTTCGGAGACCAGCAGGCCGACGTCTCGTTGCCCTTCTCCCGCGGTCTTTATCGCCGCATAAGCAGCCCCGGCCATGAACCCTTGCGGGCTGGTAATGGAGCCGTCTGGAATTGTCTGCATTCAGTCACCTCGCCGGAAGCAAGAATGGGTCCCGTTTCCTCAATGGCTGCTCGGAGCCATCAGGGGTGGCGCCGCGGGCGAACCGCGCGGGGTCCGAACGGCGCCCTGCCGGGATGGGGTGCGATTGGCTAGCTAGGGGTACGCCGCGAGGGCATCGATCCCCAGCGTCTCCGGAAAGCCGGCCATCAGGTTCATGTTCTGAATCGCCTGTCCCGCCGCGCCCTTCACCAGGTTGTCCAGCACGCTGACCACCACCAGCCGGTTGGTCCGTTGGTCGACGACGGGGTGAACGAGGCAGTAGTTGTTGGACAGCGTGTGCTTGGTCTGCGGTGGTTTCGAGACCACCCGCACGAAGGGCTCGTTGCGGTAGTGCTCCTGGTACAGCTCCATCAACTGGGCTTCGCCTGCTTTGCCGGGCGCCAGCTTGCCATCGATCAGGTTGGCGTAGCAGGTGCTGAGAATGCCACGGGTCATCGGGACCAAATGCGGCACGAAGGTGATGCGGGGTTTGAACGGCGGGTGATAGGCGGCGAACTCCTGGGTCATTTCCGGCAGGTGCCGGTGGCCCTCGAGGCCATACGCGGCGAGGTTCTCGTTCGCCTCGGCATAATGGTACATCAGGCCGAGCCCCCGGCCCGCGCCGGAAACGCCCGACTTGCTATCGATGATGATGTCTTCCGTGATCAGGCCGGCCCGGACCGCCGGCCCCAGCGCCAGCAGGGCGCTGGTGGGGAAGCACCCGGGGTTGGCCACCAGCCGGCAGCAGGCGATGGCCTCCCGGTACCACTCGGTCAGTCCGTACACGGCTTCCGCTAGAAGTTCCGGCGCCGGGTGATCGGCCTTGTACCACGCTTTGTAGTTCTCGGGGTCCTTCAGCCGGAAATCCGCGCTGATGTCCACCACCTTCAGCCCTTGGCGCACCAGCGGGGCCACCGCCTGGGCGCTGGCCACCTGGGGGAGGGCCGAGAAGACGAAATCGACCGCCTCGGTGAGTTCCTCGGTGATGGTCAGGTCGATGTCGTCCAGGTGGGGGAGAGAATCACCGAGCTTCTGCCCGGCCGCGCTGCGGCCGGTGACGCTGGTCAGTTCCACCTCCGGATGGCGGTACAGCAACCGCGCCAACTCCATCCCCGAGTAACCGGTGACGTTGACAATCCCGACTTTCAACCGCAGTGCCCCCCCGTTTGGACGATGCAGTTAGTATATCGACAGCTCTTCACGATTGACAAGGAAAACAGGAACGGGCAAGAATCATCGATGAAGAGGCATTGGACGTTGGTCCAGAAGTGTGATCCAGATCACAGACTTCTGTGATGCAGCGCACTAAACTGATTGCGTGACGGTGTTCGGGGTGTCACCGGGCCCATCACGGGCGGCCGGGCTCACCGGCGGCGAGGGATTCATCTTTTTTCAGCGGGAGGTGCAACAATGTTCACAGCCATTGTTCGAAGTGGGGTTGCGGTGGTGCTGGCCGGCGCAGTCTCGGCGGGTTCCGTGATGCCGGAGGTTTCGGCGCTGACCACCGGGGCGGTTTCGGCCTGGGGTTGGAACCAAATACGGTCAAGTGGGCGACGGGACCAATACCGACCGGCTCATTCCGACTACCGTCAACATCAGCGGCGTCACCGCGCTGGCTGCCGGCGGTGAGCACAGCCTGGCCCTCAAGGACGGCAAGGTTTACGCTTGGGGCCGCAACGACCAGGGGCAACTGGGGGACGGCTCGGCGCCAGTCGGCCACAGCGCCCCGGCCCTAGTTCCAGGCTTGGACGGCATGACCCAGATCGCTGCCGGCGCCAGCCACAGCCTGGCCCTCGATGATACCGGCAACGTCTGGGCCTGGGGCATGAACGCCGCCGGGCAACTCGGCGACAATAGCACCGACAAACGCTCCGCGCCGGTACAGGTCATCACTGGAGGGGTTACCGAGTGGGTTGCCGCCATCAGCGCGGGCGCCTACCACAGCCTGGCGGTCAAGAACGTTGGCACCGTGTGGGCTTGGGGTTCGAATTATCACGGACAACTGGGCGAGGGCACCAGGACTGACCGGCTCATTCCGACTGCAGTCAACATCAGCGGTGTTGCCGCGGTGAGCGGTGGGGAAAAGCACAGCATCGCACTGAAGACCGATGGTACCGTCTGGGCCTGGGGCTCCAACGGCAAGGGGCAGTTGGGCCGGAACGGCAACGAATCGCTCAAGCCGGTCCAGGTTCAGCAGACCGGCGGCAGCAAGCCGCTGACCGGCGTGACCGCCATCAGTGCTGGCGCGCTCCACAACCTGGCGCTGAAGTCCGGAACCGTCTGGTCCTGGGGCTACGACCAATCCGGCCAGTTAGGAGATAACGCTACCAAGTTGGACCAGACCCGCGCCGTCCCGGTTTCCCGACTCACTGGCATCGTGTCCGTTGCGGCGGGCGGGTACCACAGCCTGGCGACGACGGGAAGCGAACTCTGGGTCTGGGGTGGCAACTGGCTGGGCCAGTTGGGCGACGGCACCACCAACCAACAGTCACGCCCGACAAAACTCCTGGGCCCGGCCGCCAACGTTACGGCACTGGGCGGTGGCGTCTGGGCGAAGCACACGCTCATCGCACAATGATTCCATAGCTCACGTTTCGGAGCGGAACTTGAAGGGGGGCCGGCTGCTTAGCCGGCTTTCCTGATCGAGGCGCTGGCTCCACCGGCTGTTCCGCAGCCGTAAGAGTTCACATTTGGGTGAACGCGTACCAAGTTGGCACGACGAGCACCGAAGGCTGTGGAAACTTCTCGCAGAGCTCGAAGAGTATTGAGTGCGCGCGAAGGCCTCCGTTACCGTTCGAGCGAAGCGAGAATCTGCGTCGGCCCAGCGTGATCCCCTCGAATGTGAACTCATACCCGCAGCCGTGAACGCGTGGCTTGCCCGCGCCCTTTGATGTACCATCGTGACTGCGCCAGCCGCGTCGCTGCCGTCGCACCAAAACTCTCATTGACGAGGAACTCATGGAAATCGGACTCGCGCTGCCCACCTCGACCCCCAATCCCCGGGGCGACCGGCTCCTGGAGTTCGCCCGCATCGCCGACCAGGGGGGGCTGGACTCGGTCTGGAGCATCGACCGGTTGGTGTTCCCCACCGCCGAGGCGCTGGTCACGCTGGCCGCGGCGGGGGCCGTCACCACCCGGGTCAAACTGGGCACCGATGTCCTCATCAGCACCACCCGGGAGCCGGTGCAACTGGCGGCTCAAGTGGCCACCATCGATACGCTGTCCAACGGACGGATGCTGTTGGGCGTCGGCGTGGGTAGCCGGGCGGAGGACTACACCGCCGCCGGGCGGGACTTCCACACCCGCGGGCGGCGCATGGAGCAGGACGTGGCCACCATGCGCCGGGTCTGGGCCGGGGAGGCAGTGGTGGATGGGTTCGGGCCGGCGGGGCCCCGCCCGGTGCAGCCCACCATCCCCATCCTTTTTGGCGGGTCCAGCGATGCGGCGCTGGCGCGCGGCGCCCGGCTGGGCGCCGGCCACATGTGCATCCCACGGGGCTTCGCGCGACAGGCCGCGATGTTCGAGAAGTTCAAGGCGGCTTGGACGGCGGCGGGGCGGTCGGAACGCCCCATCCTGTACGCCGGCGGCTATTACTGCGTCGACCCCTCATCCGAGCGGGCGCAGGAACGGATCATGGCCTATCAGGCGCATTACTACGGCGCCCGGCAGCGCCAGAGCGGGACCCCGCCCGATCCGGCGGAGTTCGACCTGGCTGGACCGGCCGAGATGATCGGTGAGGCGATGGTGGCCTACCAGGGGCTGGGGGTGGACGGCCTTATCCTGTTCCCGGTGTCCGACGACCTGGCGCAGGCTGAGGCTGCGGTGGGGGTGGTTCGCGACGCGTTCATCAAAGCCGGGGGGGAAGTCACCATCCGCTGAGGCTGGTTGACCCAACGGGGCGATAAGCGGAACAGTATCTCCTCAGGGGTGTCCAGCGGGTCTCCCGCTGGCGGGGAGTGTGAGGGGCGTACCCTCACAATACAACACAACACTTTTGATCCCTTCTGGCGGGGAGGGGGAAGGGGTCGGCCAGTTGCCATCAGTGACATTGGAGGCAGGTCGCCGTCCTAGCCTCTTCGACGTCTGAGCAGTCACCTTCTCCGATTCAATCGACGCCATGTTCGTATCTGCTCACACTTAGTGGTGGCTTCTCAATCGTTTGCCCCACCCCCGAGAAAAACAAAAGGTAGTGTTTCTGGGGGACACCCCATAGGAGTGGGCAGGTTTCTCCTCGAACAACCTCGAAGGCTGTACTTCCCACCCGCCCACCCATTTCGTTTGTGTGTGGGGACACTCCACACCCCGGCATAGGGGCTCCCGCCCCTCGTGCCCTCCCCGGCCCGAGCGGCCCCTTCCAGACACACATTGAAAAGATGCCCACTCCTATGGGGAACACCCAGGAACACCCCCAGGCCCCCGGCAGGATGGCTTCGCCCCCTGCACCCCCGCTTCGGAACCTCAATGCTGAACTCGTACCCATGTTCACCCCCCCTCACCCGCCTGGGCCAGCTGCCGCTGGACGTGGAGGACGCGCTGGGCCGCTGTGATGTTGGTGAATACCGCCATCACGATCATCGCCGGCAGCAGCCACCCGGTGACCAGTCCCAGCCCCAGCACCACCACCCGTTCAGGCCGGGTGAACAGTCCGACATCGCAGGTCAGGCCGAGCCCCTCCGCTCGCGCTTTCACATAGCTGACCATCAGCGACCCGAGGATGGCCAGGAAAACCAATCCGGTCAACGTCAGGTCTTGGCGCGCGGTTGCGTACAGCAGCACGCCGCCCAGGATCAGGGCTTCGCTGTAGCGGTCGAGGGTCGAGTCGAGCAGGGCGCCGAAGCGGGTGGCCCGGTTGGTGGCGCGGGCAAGCGCCCCATCGAACATGTCGAGGCCGCCGGCGAGTAGGGACACCCAGCCCCCCAGGGCCACCGCATCCATCGCCACCAGGCCTCCGGCCACCCCGCTGAGGACGCAACCGGTCCAGGTGATGGCGTTGGGCGTGATCCCGGTGCGGGCCAGCAGTTGGACGATGGGGTCCAGCCGGTGCCGGGGGAAGGCGCGGCGCAGGTCCTGGGACATCTTCAGCGGACCCGAGGGGCCCGGGATCGCCGCCCCGACAGGCTGGTGAGGAGCCGCCGCCAGCGGCCGGGTTCCTCTTCCCGTGGCGGCACCGGAGCCGCCGCAGTGATGCCGGGGCGCGACAGCAACAGCCGCTCATAGTACGAGAGCACCTGGTGCGCCACCCGGCGCCAGGAGTAGAACTCTGCGGTGATCAGTGCCCTCCGGCTCATTTCAGATCGTTCCTCGGGGTTACGCGCCAACTGGAGCAGCGCCTCTGCCAGTTTGCGGTCGTTCTTCGGCGGCGGGAGCAACCCTTCTTCACCGTCGGTGATCACGCTGGCAAAGCCTTCGATATTGGACGCCACCACCGGGGTGCCGCAGGCGAGCGCCTCCAACAGCACGATCCCCTGGCTCTCCTGGCCGGTGGCCGGAGAACAGAAGACGTGGGCCGAACGGTAATAGCGCGGCAGTTCGTCGTAGGAGACGAACCCGGCGAACACCACGTCCTGCAGGCCGGCTCGCTGGATTGATCGTTCATAACCGGCGCGCAGGCCGCCGTCGGGGCCCACGATGATCAGCCGGGTGTTGGGCAGTTGGGACTTGATATAGGCGAAGGCCCGGACCAGGTAACGCAGCCCTTTGCGTTTTTCGAACCGGCCCACGAACAGGATGTTGAATTTGCCATCATCGAAACCCGGCATTGGCGCCACGTTGGGGTTGAAGTGGTCGAGGTCGATGCCGTTGGGAATAACGTTGTAATACCCGGGAAAATAACGCCCCACGAAGTCCATCGCCGGGGGGGACACTGCGATTTTGCCGTCGAGCCGCCGGAACCAACGCTTCAGGAGACGCCGGGCATAGAAATACGCCAGACTGCGGTCGCGGTGGGCGTGGAACGTGCCCACGTTCACCGCATTGGAGAAGCGCAGGAAGGTGAGCGGCAGCATCGGCATCAGCGGCTCGTGCAGGTGCACCACGTCGAACCGCTCCCGTTCGAGGATGCCCTTGACCCTGGAGGAAAGCCGGAGGGAGATCGTGATGCGGGCGACCGAACCGCTGGCTGGCACCGAGGTTGGTGTGCCGCAGACGATGAGATCGGGGTTGTCGAAATGTTCCTGGGGCACCGATGAGGGGGCGATGATGCGCACCTGGTGTCCCGCCTCCACGTAGCGGCGGTGCAGTTGCGTGATATGGCTGGTCACGCCGCCAGGGTAGGCGTAATCGTAGGGGGAGACCAGCGCAATCTTCATGGTCGGCCGCCGCTCGCTTCGGCTGAAGGCGTCGAGGCGTCGCTTCTTGGCGCTGGCGTGACTCGTCCGCCGCCGAACAGGCGCCGAAGCGGCTTTATGGCGCTCCGGGCGGGCAGCATGACCAGGCTGCGCACCTGCTGTCTGACCAACGCCCCGTAGCCGATGTGCGACAGCGGCACGTGGAAACTCTCGGCTGCCGTCTGACGGTCGAGGATGGCCCGCCGCAGGTCCTCCGGGGTACGGCCCAAAAAATGGGTGATGCCGCTGCCCGCGGCGGCCAGGAAGTGGGCATCGCTGGCCCCGATCTCGGCCAGTCCCAGCGTTTCGCGATTGAGGCGCACCACCCGCTCCCGCACCACCTGGGCGGCCAGCGACGGGTTGGCCGTTTCGATACCGTCGAAGTAGACGCCGGTTTCCTGAGACTGCCCGGCACGCCGCAGCGCGCGCTCGCCAAGACTGAAGGTCAGCCAGCTCAGGGGGTGGGGCGCAATCGCCAGCCCGCCCTGCCGGTGGATCGCCTGGAGGGTCTTTTCCATGGACCGGAGCCGGGGCAGTGGTGATTCCAGGAACAGCCCAATGAGGTGGCCGGAGAGGGTGGTCACTTCGCACCCGACGATGACCTGGAACCGGTATCGGTGGCGTTCGGCCAGGTCACGCGCCGCCAGCCCGGCTGTGATGTCGTCGTGATCGGTGATGGCGACCACATCCACATCGGTGCGCTCCTGAAAGTGATCGAGCAGCGACCTCACGTCCATCATGCCGTCGGTGAAGTTGGTGTGGGTGTGGAGGTCCGCCTTGCCGGTGGCGCCTTCGGAGTTGGTCATGGTAACAGTTCACTGTTCGGAGGACGAGTTGCCACCCGGCCATCACCTCGGCTCCGGCCGTCTCCACCCCACCCGAGAAAATGAAGAGGAATTGTTTGTGGGGGCACATCCCCCATGCCCCCTGCCCAAGGGCTGCCGCCCTTTGGGATCCCGCTCCATCCCTCGCTCCGCCTCAGATTCGGACACGGGGGTGCAGGGGGCGCGGCCCCCTGCCGGGGGCCTGGGGGTGTTCCCCCCCCAACAAAAACTTCTCTTTGTTGGGGGGGGGTGGGGGCATCGCCTGAGGACGTGCCCGTCGGGCCAAACCGCAGACCCCCGAAGACTGAATAGTTACTGGTCATTGTGGTGGACTGTGGTCCTTACCCCTGGCTGGTGTGTGGCCCCAGATGGATTCCATCACCCACCACTGGTCCGGCGCTTTCCGGATGTAGTGCTCCATCACGGCGACCACTCTCCTGAGGTTTCGTTCGACCGTGATTTCGTCCCGGCCGGAGCGGTCGAGAATGATCTCGTCCCCGAACTCGATCCGAAACCGGCCGCTTGCCAGACGATAACAGAATCCCGGGATCAGTGGGGCGCCGGTATGGACCGCCAGGTCGATCACCCCGGTGGGTATGCTGGCCGGTTCGCCGAAGAAGGGCACTTTCATCCCGTGTCCCTGGAGGTCACGGTCGGCCACTGCCATCACCGCCTCGCCCCGCTTCATCGCCTGGAGCGCCTGCCGCAGGGCCCGCGGGCCGACGGGGATGAACCGAACGCCGTGGCTCTCCCGCTGGCGGGCGACGAACCGGAACAACGCCTCCGGTTGAATGTGTTCGGACAGCACCCACACCTTGAGATTGTAGTCCAGGGCGATCTGAATCGACTGGTCCATGTTGCCGAAATGGGCTGAGGTAAACACCACTCCCTTGCCGCGCCCGTATGCTTCGAGAATTGCGCTGGCGTTGATCACCTCGGACCGGGAGCGGAGCGCGGCGATCGACGTCGAGGGGATACGGAAAAAGTCGATGTAGTTGCAGGCGTTGGTGTGGAAAGCGCCGCGTGCCATTCGTTCCACCGTGTCTGGAGTGGCGTCGGGACCCAGCACATGCCGCATGTTGGACAGCACGTTGCGGCGAGACCCCGTGGCGAGTCGATAGCTGACCGTGGCGCCGGCGGTGGCCAGCCAATAGGCGATCCGGAGGGGAAGGGCGGGAACGACCCAGGCAGCGATCCGGAACAGGACATACTTCAGCATTCGCTTGGCCGCCCCGACTCGTCACCTGCCAAAACTCACCGGCCCGAGGACGGTGCGAAAACTGACGGGATAATGGGGTTCCGAACCTGATCGCAAGGCCCCACTGCCGGATGATGGAGCTTCATGTGACTGGACTTTTGGGGGAGGGTAGTGGCTCGGGCCACATTCGCCGGAACATGAACCATTGGTCTGGGTATTCTCGCACCCACCCGCCGAGCACGTCCATCAGGTGCTGCGTGAGCAGCCGGACGTCGGTCTGTTGGTCACCGGTAGGCTGATATTCGATGCAGTCACCAGCGATGCCTCGAAACCGGTGCCCCTCGATGCGGATCATGCCGGCCGGTACGATGCGCGCTCCGGTCTTCAGCGCCAGGACCGCGGCTCCTGCAGGGACCGCGGTGGGGCTGCCGAAGAAGTTGATGGTCACCCCCTCTGCGGCCGGCACCGGGCGGTCCATGAGGATACCGATGCCCTCGTTGCGGCGCAGCACGGCCAGCACCTTGCGGGCGGCCTGCTCCCGCGGGATCGGGCTCAGCCCGAGCCGGTGGCGGTTGCCCACGACGAATTCGTTCAGGCGCCGGTTGGAGAAGCTGTCTGCGACGACGTTGATATGGTAGCCCCGCAGTGTAATGAGCGCCGCACCGAAATCCCAGTTGCCCATGTGCATGCCGACGAAAATGGTGCCCCTTTCGTCTGCCCGTGCCTGATCGAAGGGATCCCAGCGGTTGAATTCCATGCGCCGCTCGAGTTCTTCGACCGTCAACCAGGGAGAACGCAGGAAGTCGACCAGGTAGCGCAGGTAGTTGCGGAGGGCTCGCCGGGCCAGGTTTGTGGCGGCGGATCGCGGGGCGCCGGCCCCCAGCACGTGGGCCATGTTGTCGACCATATTGGCCCGGCCACGGCGCCAGCAGACGAAGGTGGTGTCTGCGATCCTATCCGCGATGAAGTAGCCCGCGGTGAGCGGGAGGCTGTGGAGCAGCAGCCCCATCAGCCGCACCACGGCATAGAGGATCACGGAGTGGCGGGATCGGCCCTGATGTACGCCTCCACCATCTGGTGGGCTGTGTCGTCGGTGTACTGCACTGGGGGCGACTTCATGAAGTAGGCGGACGGGCCGAGCAACGCCCCCTTCTCGCCGCGATCGAGGGCAAGTTTGGCGCACCGGACGGCATCGATGACCACGCCCGCCGAGTTGGGGCTGTCCCAGACCTCGAGCTTGAGTTCCAGGTTCAACGGGACATCGCCGAAGCTGCGTCCCTCCATCCGGATGTAGCACCACTTGCGGTCGTCGAGCCAGGGCACATGGTCGCTGGGACCCACATGGACGTTGCCGCTGGGCAGTTCGTAGTCCAGTTGAGAGGTGACGGCGTTGGTCTTCGATATCTTCTTGGATTCGAGCCGCTCCCGTTCGAGCATGTTGAGGAAGTCGGTGTTGCCGCCGAAGTTGAGCTGATACGTCCGCTCCAACTTCACGCCGCGGTCCTGGAAGAGCCTGGTCAGCACCCGGTGCACGATGGTGGCGCCCACCTGCGACTTGATGTCGTCGCCAATGATGGGGAGCCCGCGTTCCTCGAATCGCTTGCCCCAATAAGCCCGGTCTTTGGCGATGAACACCGGGATGCAGTTGACCAGGGCGCAACCGGCGGCCAGCACCTGCTCCACATACCATTTGGTGGCTTCTTCACTTCCCACGGGCAGGTAGTTGATGACCACGTCGGTCTTGGTCTCTTTGAGGATCCCCACGATGTCGGCGGTGGCGCCGGGCGCTTTGGTGATGATCTCGGACAGGTATTTGCCCAGTCCGTCGTGGGTCATCCCACGTTCCACTCGAACCCCGGTCAGGGGGACATCGGTGAACTTGTGGGTGTTGTTGGGCGTGGTGAAAATCGCCTCGGACAGGTCCTTCCCCACTTTGTTCTTGTCGATGTCGAAGGCGGCCACAACGTTGATGTCTCTGATGTGGTAGCCGCCGAGATCGACGTGCATGAGCCCGGGGATGATGTCGTCCTTCCGGGCGTCGCGGTAGTAGTGGACCCCTTGGACCAAGGCGGATGCGCAGTTGCCCACGCCGATGATAGCTACGTTAATGGCGCCCAAGCTTTATGGAGCTCCTTTCCTGCATGCGGGGCCGGGCAGCCTGATAGTGGGGTGGAGCCCGGCCAATGGGGAAGTGTGCCCACGCGACCCGTGGGAAATCGCCTCATTGTACCAAGGTCAGGTAGGGCCCTACAACCATAACTGGTTTGGAGTAACTGGTTGGGAGTAAGAGTTCTACAATTGAGGGTACCATCGGGATCACGCGCGGGAGTGCACGCGGGCGGCAGCCCTCTGCCGGGGGCGTGGGGGGTGTCCCCCACGAACAACAACAACCCTTCTTTTTTCTGGGGGTGGGGCAACAGAACAAGGTTGCAACCGCGTCGCGAGTGACACCAAGTCACCTAAAGAGTGAGCGGCCGCGGCCGAACTGGGCGGAGTTGGGAAAACGACCGCACGGGTCAATCGAGGAGAACACGCCATGAAAATCGGGTTTATCGGACTGGGCACCATGGGCCACCACATGGCAGCGAACCTCATGGCGGCGGGCCACACGCTGGTGGTGCATGACCTGCGCCGGGAGGCGGCGGCCCGGCACCTGGCAAGCGGCGCCACCTGGGCCGAAACCCCCGCCGAAGTGGCCGAGCAGACAGACGTCGTCTTCACCTCGCTGCCGGGTCCACCCGAGGTCGAGGCGGTGGCGCTGGGCGAGGCGGGGCTGCTCAAGGGGCTGAGCCCCGGCAAAGTCTACTTCGATCTCAGCACCAACTCCCCCACGCTGGTCCGGCACATCCACGACGTGTTCGCTCAGCAGGGGATCGCGATGCTCGATGCGCCGGTCAGCGGCGGGCCAAAGGGCGCTCGCACCGGCAAGCTCGCCGTGTGGGTCGGCGGCGACGAGGCGTTGTTCGAACGCTACCGGCCCGTGCTGGAGGGGATCGGCGACAAGCCCTATTACGTCGGGCCCATCGGGGCGGGCACGGTGGCCAAGCTGGTGCACAACTGCGCGGGCTACGCCATCCAAACCGCGCTGGCCGAGGTCTTCACCATGGGGGTGAAAGCGGGGGTGGATCCGCTGGCGCTGTTCAAAGCGGTCCGCAACGGCTCCCTGGGCCGTCGCCGCACCTTCGACGGACTGCTGGACCAGTTCCTCCCCGGTAAGTTCGACCAGCCCGCCTTCGCGTTGCGGCTGGCCCATAAGGACATCACGCTGGCCACGGCGCTGGGCCGGGAAAACAATGTGCCGATGCGCCTTTCCAACCTGGCACGGGAGGAACTGACCGAGGCCCTCAACCGCGGCTGGGGCGGGCGGGACTCCCGCTCCCCCATGCAGTTGCAGGAGGAACGCTCCGGCGTCACTATTGCGGTGCCGCCCGAGCTGTTGGCTGATATCGAAGACTGAGCGTTCTCAGGAGACCCCAATGCCCTTTTTTCGCCGTGGCCCTGCCTCGATCTACTACGAGGAGCACGGCCCCGGGTCGGGCTTTCCGGTGTTGCTGCTGGCGCCCGGTTCGCTGAACTCGTCCATCGAATGGTGGCGCCGGGAGGGCACTCCGATGAACCCGATGGCGGACCTGGGGGACCGCTTCCGGGTCATCGCGATGGATCAGCGCAATGCCGGGCAGTCTTGGGCGCCCATCGGCCCAGAGGACAACTGGGACACCTACACCGCCGACCAAGTCGGCCTGTTGGACCACCTGGGGGTCGAACGGGCGCATCTCATGGGCCAGTGCATCGGCGGGCCGCTGATCATGAACTTCCTCAAGACCGCCCCCCAGCGGGTGGTGGCCGCGGTGCTGCTGCAGCCCAGCGGCCGGTTCGGCCCGCTGCCGGGGCGGCGGCCCAGCTTCAACCAGTGGGTGGAAACGCTGACGGGCCACCCAGAGATGACGGAAGCCGCGCTGGAGAGCATGCACGCCAATATGTACACCGCCGATTTCGTCTACACCGTGACCCGCGAGTTCGTGCCCACCTGCGCCACCCCGCTGCTGATCATGGCCGGAAACGACCAGGCCCACCCCTTCGAGATCGCCCGCCAGCTGGCGGAACTGGCGCCCAACGCGGAGTTCGTTCCCGAATGGAAGCAGGGCGCTGCGCTACAGGCGGCCCGCGCCAAGGCGGGGGAGTTCCTGGACCGGCACACCCCTTGAGCCCGCTGCCCCGGCTGGCAATCCATCGACCACAGGAGCACGCCTTATGGAACACGCCCCGCCCCGCAATCCGGTGGTCATCATCCTCGACATGGCCAGGGGCTACGGCTGGGAGCCCGGCGGCCTCGGCTACGATATGGTCGCCCGGGTCCGGCGGCTCAAGGACGCGTCCCACGCCGCCGGCGTCCCGGTGATCCACGTCCACAGCCTGCGCCGTCCCTCCGACCACGTTCCCAACCCCCGCATGCTGGTGGGGACCGATAACCTCGACGTGATCCCCGAACTGCTGCCCATCGATGACGACACCATCATCTACAAGCGCTATCTCAGCGGCTTCTCCCACAACGACCTCGACTACACCCTGCGCACCATGGGCTGCGACGCCACCATCATCTGCGGCGCCTCGACCGACAACACGGTGCTGTGGACCTCGGCCGACGCTTTCCAGAACCGGTACCGGGTGATTATCCCCGAGGACTGCACCATGGTGCACCGGGAGGGGGAAGTTCCGGCCCATCAGACCATCGCCCTGAGCATCATCCGCAAGGTGCTGGACGGCGAGGTGCTGCCGCTGGAGGAAGTTATCGCGAAGTATCTGAGACCGCGGTAGGAGGACCAACACCATGCCCGACCCACGCTATCTCGGCGCCGATACGTCCTGGGTGGAGTTCGGCGAGGGAACCCGCGCCTTCCTGGCGCTCCCGGAGCGATTCACCCCGCCCTACGGCGCGGTGGTGCTGGGTCACGAGCGCTACGGACTGGTGCAGCACACCCTGGACCTGGTGGCGAAGTTCGCCGCTTTCGGCTACGTCGCCATCGCGCCCGATATGGCCTCCCACTGGGACGGCGATAAGGGGGCGCTGAACCGGGGCGAGCTCCGGCTGACCCTCACGCCGGACCAGGTCCGCACCTACATGTCGCTGAGCATGGACTATCTGGCGGCGCGGCCCGAGGTCGACCCCGGGCGCATCGCCGCGATGGGGGTTTGCGCCAGCGGCGGCTATCCCCACATCCTCAACGCCGCGCGGCCCGACGTCGCCGCCAACATCGTGTTCTACGGCGGCGCCGAGGTCAGCGACGAGATCATCGGCAGACTGACGGCGCCGACGCTGGGCGTGTTCGGCGAGGGCGACCACACCATCCCCATCGGCGCGGTGCAGGGGTTCCGGGATGCGCTGGAGCGGAACCGCAAGAGCTACCAGATCCGGCTGTTCGCCGGCATGCCCCACGGCTGGCTCAACGACACCATGCCCGGCCGCTACCGCCAGCGCGAGGCGGACGAGGCGTGGGCGCTCATCATCCGCTTCCTGGAACGGGTCTTCTCCGGCGGCTACCCCAGCGACCGGGTCCGCTGGCAGTTCGAGTCGGAATCCTCAGTGGACTACGACTACTCGAAGAACGTCCGGCTGGAATAGCAACCTCAACCAAGAACAAGTATCAAGACTGCGCACGAGGCATCCATCATGGACAGCAAATGGCGGGCACTTCGGGTCAAACAGTGGTTGACCAATTGGGGCAAGGTGCGTTTTTCATCGGAAGATATGAGAATGCGCCCAGATAACCATTTCTTCGTGTTCAACGCACCGGCAGTGGTCCTGCGTCGCCTGTCAGGGATTTCGCGCAGGAAGGCATCTGGCCCCCGAATCGGCGACCTCGGTATCCAGCGAAGGCACGAAGAAGAACGTTGCCACAAAATCGCCAGGTACTTGCGCTTCGGATATCCTTGGTCCGAACTAAACACCAATGACATGGACCAGCCCCTGTTTTCCGACCTTGCGATGCCCGGGTGGCTGCCAACAGCTATCGTTGCAAACATCATCCCTCCCGGATCGCACCGATACGGATCGGAGGTCCATCCCGACGATCAGATCAACATAAAAGAGGAAGGCGATGGCGATGTCAGGATCAATGTTCCCCCTGCATCGCTGAAATCTGGCTGGCGGGCTGGCGGATGGGAGACCAGCTGCCGGCCGCCGGACCGGTCTACGAACAGGCCACCACCATGACCTTCGCCGCCATCGTGTCGGGGCAGATCGGCTGCCTGTTTGCGTGCCGCAGTGAGCGGGTCTCGGCGTTCCGCCTCAGCATCGGGTCGAACCCCCTGCTACTGGCAGGCATCGCGGTGGAGTTGGCGATCGCCGCCGGACTCATCTACCTGCCCGGCCTGCAGGAGGGCTTCGGCATGCGGCCCTTCACCGGATCAGCCTGGGCCTTTCTGCTGATCCCTGGCCCCTCGGTGCTGCTCATCGAAGAAGGGCGCAAGTGGCTGATGCGGCGCCGCCGGGACGCCGATGGCCCTGGTGCGGCTTCGCGTTCCGCAACCCCGGTGGTACTCCCGTGAGCGAATTCTACCTACGGCCCCTGACCCGGCCCGACCTGCCTGCCGTGCTGGAGATGGAGCGCGCCATCCTGGACGAGCCCATCACCATGGTCACGATGGAACGGGAACTGGAGAACCCCCTCGCCCTCTACCTCGTGGCATGCCCTGGCAGTGCCGATGGCCTCGTCTTGGACTCGCCGGAGCCAATCCTGGGCTACCTCGGCGTCTGGTTCATCGTCGACGAGGCGCACATCATCTCGGTGGCAGTGTGGCCCGAAGCACGCCGCCAAGGGGTCGCCAGCGCCCTGGTGCTGGCGGCGCTGCTGGTCGCCATCGACCGCCACGCCACCATGATGACGCTGGAGGTGCGCGCTTCGAACGTCGCCGCACAGGCGCTGTACGCGAAATTTGGGTTCCGCAAGCTCGGCGTGCGCCGGGGCTACTACCCCGATAACCATGAAGACGCCTGGCTGCTCACCGTGGATGGTCTCGGCGAGCAGGGTTTCCGCGAGCGGTTGGAGGCGCAAGCGCCTGCATCGTGAGATTTGTCCGACCGTCCGAGTATCAGGTATAGTACTTGTACCAGCACTTGCAGGAGGACCATGAATGCAAACGATTCCAGCACGTGAGTTGAAGCGGCGGGGCATCAGCGCAGTCGATGCTGCGCTCGAATTGGGTCCGGTCCATGTCATCCGCAATGATGATCCGGCTTACGTCATTCTCAAAGAGGCCCAGTACCAGGAGCTCCTCGAATCCCAGGAAGAAGCGCACCGATCACGCCTGCGGGAAGCGCTGACTGATGCGCAGGCAGGACGGGTCACCCGGTCCACGGCGCAGGCCATCATCACGGAGTTCGGGCTGGAAGGCTAGTGTTCGTCCTGGTCCGCACCAGCCACTTCGACCGGAGGCTGGCCCGTTTCATTCGCATCCACTCCGAACTCCGACTCCGGTTAGCCCAGACTTTCCGCGCGCTGGAAGAGGATCCCTTCCTGCCATCTCTGCGGCTCCATCGCCTCGGCGGCGATTTGTCTGGTCTCCAGGCAGCACGTGTTGCGTTTGACTATCGGATCGCTCTTACACTGCGGTTGGACGCTGGGGAGATCGTCCTGCTCGATATTGGGCCGCACGACGAGGTGTATGGGCGGTAGGACATGGACGGGTATTTGATCAGAAATCAGGGGCTGCTGCTCGTCCGCTCCCCCCACCCCCCGAGAAAAGAGAGGGTGTTGTTTCTGGGGGAACACCCCCAGTCCCCCGGCATGATGGCTTTGCCCCCTGCCCCCCCGTGCCCGAATCCCGAGTCTGCACTGTGCTACACTTTGGGCGATGGACCCCACCCCGCCCGCCACGGTCTTCGATGCGCCCCGCCCGGCTTTCTACGAGGGGAAATGGGCCGAGCCCGACCTCTCGAATGGCTCGCTGCGGAACTGGCTGGTGCGCAAGCAGCGCTTCTTCCTGCAGCGCCTGCCGCGGCGGACCCAGACCAGGGTGCTCGACCTGGGTTGCGGCGGCGGCTGGAAGGTGTTCACCCGCGCCGGGCGGGTCACCGGCATCGACTACTCCCGGTCTTCCCTCTGGGCGGCGGCTCGCATCTACGACGGCGCTGCCATGGCCGACCTCGCCACGCTGCCCTTCCGGGAAGGCGCCTTCGATACCGTGGTCAGTTCCGATGTGCTGGGGCATGTCCCGCTCGACCAGAAGTCGCAGGTGGTGCGGGAGATCCACCGGGTGTTGAAGCCCGGCGGCCGCACGCTGCATTTCATCGAGGCCGAGGGCGCCGATCCGCTGACGACTTTCGCCAAGAGCGACCCCGACCTCTACCGGCAGCGCATCATTGGGCCGGAGGGCCACGAAGGGATCGAATCGCCACGTGCCACCTTCCAGCGGTTCCGTGACGCCGGGTTCCGTCCGGTGGTGGAAACGTCGGCCTACCGTCTGCTGATGTACCCAGGACGGGTGCCCCAGATGTATGACAACGAATACGCCGAGCGCTCACTGCCGTTGCGGGGGCTGGTGGCCTTGACCCGTGCCCTGACCTTCGTGAAGCCGCTGGAAGCGGCCAGCAACGTGGCGGCTGCGGCCTTGATGGAGATAACGGACCGGGTGTTGCCGGAGAGTTGGGGCGGTGGCGTGCTGGTGGAGTACCTGAAGTAGGAGGAGCGATGGAGTTGCGGGCGTACTGGGTGATCGTGCTGCGGCGTTGGTGGCTGCCTGCGCTGGCCACCGCGGCTGCGGCCATCGTCAGCTTTTGGGCGAGCCCCCTGACCCAGCGGGATTACACCGCCACCATGCGAGTGCTGCTGAGCGTGCCCTCCGAACCGCCGCGCGGCAATTATTTCACCTACGACAAGTACTACAGCCTGCTCAGCACCGAATATCTCACCGACGACTTCATCGAGGTGGTGCGGAGCCGATCGTTCCGCGAGGACGTGCTCAAGGAACTGAACGAGCCACCCGCCACGGCCCTTTCGATCACCAGCCAGCCTCGAACCGAGCGGGCGCCCCGCATCCTCACCGTGTCGGTGACGGCGGAGGACGCCGATCTCACCCGTCGCGCTGCCGACGCCGCGGTGCTGGTGCTCACCACCCGTTCGGGCGACTATTTCGTGCAGTTGGGACCGCGGGCGCTCTCGGCCCGCATCATCGATCCGCCGGTGGTGGTCCCGCCCTCAGCGGCGGGACGCAACTACCTCAATATCGCCCTCCGCACCTTGGTCGGCCTTGCCGCCGGGATCGGTCTCACCTTCCTGCTGCACTACCTGGATCCGGCGGTGTACGCCAAGGAAGAGATCGAGCGGCTCACCGGCCTCCCGGTGCTGGCCGAAATCCCGAGCGTCCGCCGCGGCAAATAGCGGAAGCAAACCTTACCCCGAGCCGGCCGCACCGGACCTGTTGTCCAAAACTACCGGTCCCAACGCCGGGGTCCGCAGGAGCCGCAGGAACTGGTTCACCGCCCTACGGTGTTTTGAACGACCAGGTCTCGGACCAACTCACCGGCGTCCCGTTGCCCTGAACCCGTGGCCGCACCCGCCAGTAATGGGTCTTACCAGCCTCAAGGGCAGGGGTCTTCCAGGAGTTGGCGGGGTTTGTCAGGCCTCCATGCACCACATTCCACCACAAGAAGCTTGTGGCGGATCTCGCATCAGCGGTGAACTGTGAGTCCGGGCTGACTTGAACCTCCCAGTAGAAGATGGCAGGGTCGGTGTTGGACCACTGCAGCGTTGTCAGACCACTCCCCGCTAGCGTAGTCCCATTCTTCGGCGCTACCGCCGTCAATCCAGCGCTGGTGGTTGTTGGCGTGGTGAAGATCCGGGTCCCTGACCAAGGCCCCCCAAGAAGGGTCGTCTATGGTGGCCGCGGTCGCCTTGTTGGTGGAGCGCACTCGCCAGGTGTAGGTCATGGCCGGCAACAGCAGGTACACGGTGGGCGGGGCCGGGATGGTTAGTGACCTGGCTGCGCTCTGAATCTGATCGACAGCGGGGCCATCGTTTTCAAACGGCGCCACCTGCACCTCGTACTGGGTAGCGCCCGAAGCCGACGTCCAGTCCAGTGTGACCGTCAAACCTGCCAGTGTGCTTGCCTGCGCGGGCGAGGTGAGCACCGTGGCTGGTTGAGTGCCGACGGTAAACAGGAAGTCTCCATCTGCTTTGTCGCCGTCCTCAGCTGAGACGCTTACCCATTTGACGGTGTAGGCCCCGTTTCCCAAGCCCTTGTTCAGGGAAACCGTCATGAACGTTTCTTCGATCGCATCACCTTGTTCAAGGGGCCAGGTCATCCGGTAAACCTTGCTATCCTTCGTGTCCACCTGATGGCCGGCGCTGTCCCAGACGCTCAGCGAACTACCGGCGGGCATTAACACTTCGGTGAACCATACCTTGACCTGCGCCGGGGTGGTGGAAAGCGTCGAGCCGGACGCGGGATCTGAGTGGTTGTACTTGCCATGGGTTTCTCCCCTGCCGCTGGACACCACGAATGCAGCGACGACGCCCAACAGCACCAGGACGTTCCTGAAGGCATCGGTCACGAGCTTCATCCTCTTGCTCTCCTCACCCCGTTCCGTGAACGCCGGTTCAACTCCGGCGCTTGGGCTTTGCAGTCACTGTCCTGGCCGCGGATGTTAAGACCCGCGTGGTCTGCGCGCCGATGCGCCGCTTCGAGTCTACGCCAGGTCCAGCGTGTCCGGCAGGAATATCTCCTCCACCGCCGGCTTGGACGCGATGATCCCCTGCTCGAACGCGCTCTGAATGACGAACTCCAGCGCAGGTCGGTTCTGGGCAACACCGTAGGGCAGCGTATCGGGACCGACAATCCCCGCCAGCGTCAGCATCGCCTTGTCCTGCGCCGAGGGTTCGGCGGCGGCCCGCAACTGGGCAAGATATTCCTCCTTGGCCGCCCGGAATGAGGCGAAAATCGACCGGGCGAAGTCGGGCCGCTCCTGCAACAGCGAATTCCGGACCACCACCGTGTGGTTCATAGGGTAGATGCCGGTCGACCGGAACCACTGCGCCTCGGCGGGGGCGGTGTCGGTGATGAGGGGCCGCAGGTCGGGCGAAGTGGAGGCGGGGACACCGATCGCTGCGTCGATGTGACCGGCAGCCAGCATCTGCGCCACATCCAGCCCCTTCACCACTTCCACGTTGCCGGGCAGCCGGTACTCCGGCATATGGTCGTCGTCCTCCACCACCCAGGTCACCTTGGCAAGGTCGACGCCATACACGCTGGCGAGCACCGCCCGCGACCACACCCCCCGGCTGACGGTGTAGGTGCGGACGCCGACCCGCTTGCCTTCGAGGTCCTGGGGCCGCTGGATGCCCGACTTCACGTTGTAGGTGACTGTGCCGTGGTGGAACTGCCGCACCGGGAACACCGGGATCGCGGTGAACCCCTGGTAGAAAGGCCGGGCGCAGAGGTACATCGAGAGCACCATCTCCGCCACGTCGAGGTCGATGGACGGCACCATCTTGAAGAACGCCTGGCTGATGGGGTTCACCTCCACCAGTTCCCAGCGTGTCCCCTCCGGGGCGAAGCGGCCGGTCCGCAACGGGCGGGTGTGGCCGTAATCCCCAACAGCGATCTTTAGCGTGCGAAGGGAGGAAGAGGTCATGGTCTGCTCCAGCCGGCGGCGCATTTCCAACTCGGTGGCCGGATTGGCGGAGTCCAGAGAGGGCTACGCCCTCTCTGGCAGGGGGTTTGGGGGTGTCCCCCCATTCTCAATTACCCGAAGGGTACCGCAAACTCCCCCGGCACCACCCCTCTACTCCACCTCCAGGATCAACTCGATCTCAACCGGCGCGCCCAGGGGTAGCTCCGCCGCCCCCAACGCCAGCCGGGCATGCCGTCCCGAATCGCCGAACACGCTGATGAGCAACTCCGAGGCGCCGTTGGCCACCCGGGACTGATCGGTGAACCCGGAGGCCGACGCCACGTGCACGCCCAGGCGGACGACGCGGCTCACCTTGTCCAGGCTTCCCAGTTGCTGCTTGGCCACGCTGAGGGCGTTCAAGGTGGCCCGGCGGGCCGCCTCAACGCCCTCCTCGAGGGTGAACTGGGACCCCAGTTTCCCGACCTTCTGCAGGCGCCCTTCGACCAGAGGCAGTTGTCCGCTGATGAACAGCAGGTTGCCGCTGCGGGCCGCGGGGTCGTAAGTGGCCACCGGACGGGGGGGCTCCGGCAGCGTGATCCCGAGGTCTTTCAACTTGCTGTCGATAGTCATTGGGTGGGGCTCCGTAGCGGTTCCAGGTTGAAGGCTGCCCAATTCTACCATGAGGCGATTCCCCTCGCGCCTCACTGTCGTAGCCGTGCAAGGCAGGGGTGCGTCCGAGGGCGGGTTTGAAACCCGCCGCTACAACAACATCCGAATCTGCGGAAATCTGTAAAACCTGTGGATGACATTCTGATCCGAACGCTTGACGGCGGCGGCGGCCCCGGACTATAACTGGGGCACCCAACGCCAATCAGGAGGACACGAACATGAAGCTGGCACTGTATAACGACCACCGCCCCGGTCTGCTCAAGGGCGATGCCGTGGTGGACATCTCCGACACCGTCAAGGGCGTGGCAGGCCGCAACGGCCAGGAGACGATGGAGGGGATCATCTCCAACTTCGAGAGCCTGCGCCCCGCGCTCCAGGCCCAGTTGGACAGCGGCAAGGCCACCCCACTCTCCCAGGTGAAACTCCGCTCGCCATTGCCGCGGCCGGGCAAGATCATGATGATGGGCACCAACTACCTGGAGTTCACCGGCGGCGCGCCCTTCCCCATCTTCGGGTTCCTGAAGTCGCCCGAGGCGATATTGGACACCGGCGGCACCATCGAACTGCCGCCCGACAACTTCGTCATCTGCCATCACGAGGCCGAGTTCGGCGTGGTGGTCGGCAAGAAGGGCCATCGCATCAGCGAGGCCAACGCCTTCGACCACATCTTCGGCTACACCTGCTGCGTCGATGTGTCGGCCCGCTACTTCCCGGACCTGGCCAACACGCTGCTGGGCAAGTCCTACATGGGGTTCCATCCCCTGGGCCCCTGCATCCTGACCAAGGACGAAGTTCCGGACCCCTACGCCCTCAAGATCCAACTGTGGGTCAACGGCGAATTGCGCCAGGACTTCGGCAACGACGATATGGGCCACAAGATCCCGGAGTGCATCGCCTACTTCAGCGCCCGCACCATGCTGAATCCGGGCGACGTCTTCTCCCTCGGCACCAACCATCAGGGCCTCGGCGCCCTGCAAGACGGCGACCACGTGGAGATGGAGATCACCAAGATCGGCCGCATCACCTTCGACATCACCGACCCTCTCAAGCGGTCGTGGCCCAAGGGCATCGACCGGTCCATCGGCGAGAACGTCAAAACGAGGCTGCTGGCGCACCAGGCTGAGTTGGCCGCCAAGAAGTAACCAACCGGCGGTTTTCAACGGCGGCCCGGTCGCTCGACCGGACCGCTTGTTGCTCCCGGATGCGGGCAACGGGAAGTGCATGAGGGGCGGGTATTCATCACCCACATCTTCCCGCCGTGGCATGAAGCGGTGAAACGACGAACATCGAACGCTGTGGAAACTTCTCGCGGGGCTCGAAGGGTATCATCTGCCGATGGCGCGGCGGCCGTTACTGTTCGAGCGGAGCGAGAATCTGCGTCGTCTTACCGGTATCCACTGGAGGTGGCAACGGGGTAGCAGGGAGGGAGCGCTGGCGCACGCTCCACAGCTTTCGCGCCCGGAACGAACCCTAGCCAGCCCCCACCGGATTCAGTAAACTGTGCGGGTGACGCGGCGGGCGGCGAGCCGTTCCGGGGCCGGGCTGCCCGCTATCTTCAGGCCAGGAGTGCTCGATGTTCCCCACCCAAGGAACGCTGTTCAACGTGATACCGGGGTCGCTGCTGCTGGCGGCGGCCGTGCTGTTCTCCATCGTCGTGTTCGTCCGGGCGATCTGGATCAAAGTCATCGCCCCCGTCCGGCGCGGCCGCCCGCTCTACCGCTTCGACCGCTGGCCGGAGCGGATCGGGCGCTTCCTGGTGTACGTCATCGCCCAGCGCAAAGTTTTTGAGAACTCCTACTCCGGGGTGCTGCACGCCCTCATTTTCTGGGGCTTCATCATCTGGCAGCCCTTCACCCTCAACCTGGTGCTGGAGGGTTTGAGCGAAACCTTCACTCTTAACACCCTGCTGGGCCCCATCTGGAAGGCGTACATCTTTGTAGCTGAACTGGCCACGGTGGGCGTGCTGATCGGGGTGGGCATGGCGTTGTACCGCCGGGCGGTGTTGCGGCCGGCCTTCCTGCACACCGCCCGGGACGCCTACCTCATCCTGGCGATGATCGGCGGCCTCATGCTGACCTACTTCCTGTCCGAGGCGTTCCGGCTGTCCGGCGAGGGGATCACCGATGCGTTCTACGCACCGGTGTCGCTTTGGCTCAGCGGATGGGTAACGGCGAGCGGGGTGTCGCACGACACCGCCAACAACGTGTTTGGCGGGCTGTGGCTGTTCCACGTCTCGATCTTCCTCGGCTTCCTGATGTACATCCCGTACTCCAAGCACCTGCACCTGCTGGCGGCGCCTTTCAACATCCTGTTCCAGAACCTGGAGCCGAGGGGGGCGCTCCAGCCCATCCGCGACATCGAGCAGCAGGAGCACTTCGGCGCGGGTCGGCTGGAGGACCTGAGTTGGAAACAGGTGCTCGACTTCGACACCTGCACCGAGTGCGGCCGCTGCACCGAAGCCTGCCCGGCTTACGCCACTGACAAGCCGCTCTCGCCCCGGGACCTGATCCTGGACATGAAGGCTTTCGCCCACGGTGAGCCACCGATGCACCAGCGCGAGGCGCTGCACGGACGGGTCGAGTTTGCGGCGTTGGATGGCAACATTCCGTTGGTGGCCGGGATCGTCCACGAAGAGACGCTGTGGGCCTGCGTCACCTGCGGCGCCTGCATGGAGGCGTGCCCGGTGTTCATTGAGCACGTCCCGACCATCATCGACATGCGCCGCTTCCTGGTGATGGAGCAGAGCAAGATGCCCGAAGCGGCGGAGGCCGCGTTGGTTAGCATGGAGCGTCGGGGCCACCCCTGGCGCGGCACCCAGCACAACAGGGTCGATTGGATGAACGGGCTCGACCTCAAGGAGTTCGACGACGGCGACCAGGTGGAGTACCTGTACTGGGTGGGCTGCTCGGGCGCACTGGAGGACCGTAACCGCAACGTTACCGCGGCTATGATCAAGATCCTAAAGGCCGCCAAGGTGAACTTCGGCGTGCTGGGACCGCTGGAGTCGTGCACCGGCGACCCGGCCCGGCGGCTGGGGAACGAGTATCTCTACCAGACGATGGCCCAGCAGAATATCGACCTGTTCAACACCCGCAAGGTGCGCAAGGTCATCACCCAGTGCCCCCACTGCTTCAACACCATCAAAAACGAATATCCCCAGTTCGGCGGCAAATACGAGGTGGTCCACCACACCGAACTGATCGCAGGGCTGCTGCGGGAGGGACGGCTGAAGCTGAAGAACACCTTCGAGGGCGAGACCATCACCTACCACGACTCCTGCTATCTCGGACGCCACAACGGCGTCTACGACGCTCCGCGCGAGATCGCCAACGCGCTCCCCGGCGCCAACGTGGTCGAGATGAGCCGCAACCGGGAGAACAGCTTCTGCTGCGGCGCCGGCGGCGGGCACATGTGGATGGAGGAGAAGACCGCCAAGCGCATCAACTGGACCCGCACCGAGATGGCGCTGGATGCCGGCGCCACCACGGTGGGGACCGCCTGCCCCTTCTGCGTCATCATGTTCGAGGACGGGATCCGGGGCCGGAACGCCGAGGAGAAACTCAAAGTACAGGACCTGGTGGAGATGGTGGCCCAGGCGATCGACGATTAGCTATCGCCGCCGGGCGTGCTCCGACATCGGCAGCGTTTCGCACTCGTCCCCCCGAGTTTGCGTGCGAGGGCACACCCCTGGGGACCGAATCAGCCTCCAGTAACCGTTCGGAGGCCATGCCCCGAACGGTTACTGACTCCCCCTCCTCGTTAGGCATTCGTTACCCACAACTCAGTGGATCTCGGTAAGACGGCGCAGATTCTCGCTCCGCTCGAACAGTAACAGCCGCCGCGCCGTCCGCAGGGATACCCTTCGAGCCCTGCGATAAGTTTCCACTGACCTCTGGCGTTCGCGGTGCAGCCGCTCCCGCCAACGCCAGAAAGATATGGGTAACGAATAGCCTGGTGGGAGGGGGGTGAGGAGTTGATATGATCAAAAACGGGCGCCATTCGGCGCCCGTTTTGGGGCTGCTTCGGTGGTTCACCCGGCCACGGGCTGCTCCGCCGTGGCCGTGGCCGCTGCCGCCGCTGCGGCTCCAAGCTGAGGGACCCTGGGTTTGCCAACGGCCGGCAGGTCACGGAAGATCTGCTCCAACTCCTGGCCTTCCAGCGTCTCCTGGGCGATCAGCCGTTCGGCCAGCCGGTCGAGTTTGCCGCGGTGAATGGTGAGGATCTCCTCGGCACGCTGATAGGCGTCAGCGAGGAAATCCTGCACCTCGGTGTCGATATCCTCGGCGATCTTCTCGCTGTAGTTGCGCTGCTCCGAGATCTCCCGGCCCAGGAACACCAGTTCCTCCTTGCGGCCGAAGGTGCGGGGGCCAAGCTTTTCGCTCATACCGTACCGGGTGACCATGGTCCGGGCGATATTGGTGGCCCGTTCGATATCGTTGCCAGGGCCGGTGGTCGACTCGCCGAACACCAGCTTCTCCGCCACCAGGCCCCCCATCAGGGTGGCCAACTGATCCCGGAACTGGGTCTTGGTCCAGGTGTAGCGGTCTTCCTCCGGCAGGAAGCGGGTGTAGCCACCCATCATGCCGCGGGCGACGATGCTGATCTTGTGCACCGGATCGGCGTGGGGAAGCATTCGCCCCACCAGGGCATGACCTCCTTCGTGATAGGCGGTGAGTTCTTTCTCCCACGGGGAGATGATGCGGCTCTTGCGTTCCGGTCCCGCCACCACCCGGTCCACCGCCTCTTCAAGCTCCGACGATCCGATGGCCGTCTTGTTGCGCCGCGCCGCGAGGATGGCCGCCTCGTTCACCATGTTGGCCAGGTCAGCCCCGGTGAAGCCGGGGGTCTGCTTGGCCAGCACGCCGAGCTCAATATCGGCGTCCAGCGGTTTGCCCTTGGTATGCACCTGGAGGATGTTGGTGCGGCCGACAATATCGGGCCGGTCCAGCACCACCTGGCGGTCGAACCGGCCGGGACGCAGCAGCGCCGGGTCCAACACGTCCGGCCGGTTGGTGGCCGCGATGACGATGACGTTGGTGTTGGTATCGAACCCGTCCATCTCCACCAGGATCTGGTTCAGGGTTTGCTCCCGCTCGTCGTGGCTGCCGCCGAGGCCGCTCCCCCGTTGGCGGCCGACCGCGTCGATCTCGTCGACGAACACAATACAGGGTGAATTCTTCTTGGCCTGCTCGAACAGATCCCGGACCCGGGAGGCGCCCACGCCGACGAACATCTCGACGAACTCGCTGCCGCTGATGGAGAAGAAGGGCACGCCCGCCTCTCCCGCTACGGCGCGGCTGAGCAGGGTCTTGCCAGTGCCCGGCGGGCCGACCAGCAGCACACCCCTCGGGATGCGGGCGCCCAGGGCCGAGAACTTTTCGGGGTACTTGAGGAACTCCACCACCTCTTGGAGCTCCTGCTTCGCCTCATCGACTCCGGCCACGTCGGAGAACGTGACCGTAGGCCGGTTGCCGGAGAACATGCGGGCCCGGCTCTTGCCGAAGCTCAGCGCTTGGTTGTTGGTGCCCTGGGTCTGGCGCATCATGAACAGCAGCAGGCCGGCGATGAGGATCACCGGGAAAATGTTGGCGAACAAACTCAGGACCACCCCGAACTGGTTCGGTTCCTTCACCACCACCTGAATGTTGGTCTTGCTCAGGTCGACGCCGCCCAGCCGGAGCACATCCAACACGTTGGCGCCGGTCTCCTTGCGGGTGCGCACCTTATCGCCGCTGTTCAGGTGGACGGTCAGGGTGTCGCCCTGGACCTCGATCCGCTGCACCTCGTTGTTGCGCGCCTTCGCCAGCATCTCGGTGACGTCGACATCGCGCCCCGGCTGCGCCGGCAGGAAGAGGGTGTAGAACACCGCCAGCAACGCAACACCGGCAAGGAGGTAGATGAAGCCGTTTCGCAGCCGTTTGGGATCCATTGGGCGCTCCAACTGCACGAGAACAGACAGGCTCTTGCTGATGCGGTCTTTGGAACAGTATAGCAAACTGGCGGCGTTCCGGTCGGGGGTCCGGCCCGTGGTTAGGAGTTAAGACGACCATGAGGGTACGCCCCTCGACGCTGAATTCCTACCCATGCGTAAGAGGTAACATTCGCCTCGATCTCAGTCGGGCGACGCAGTTTCTCGCTTCGCTCGAACGAAAATGAGCCGCCGCGCGATCGCAGGAAACACTCTTCGCGCTCCGCGAGAAGTTTCCATAGCTTTCGCCGTCCGTCTTGGCATCCTTGCTTGCGTGCACTCAATTGTGAACTCTTACCCCCATGGGTATCTATTCAGGCATCAGGGGCTGCTGCTCGGCCGTTTGCCCCCACCCCCAGGAAAAAGAGAGGATTTTGTTCCTGGGGGAACACCCCAAGACCCCCGGCAGGATGACTTCGCCCCCTGCACCCCCGTTCCCAACCTGCGTTCCACTGGATGATCCGAAACAGGGCGCGAAGTGGGGGTACCACTCAGAGTTCATCGGTCAGCAACCTTGGGAGCAGGAGTCCAGAGGGCAGCAGCCCTTTGGCGGGGGATTTTGGGGGTGCCCCCCAAAAAGTACAAAACCCCTCTTTTTCGGCGGGGTGGGGCAAAAGAAGTGGTGACTGCCTATGTTAGTGACAACTTGTCACCCGAAGTCTGAACTCTTACCCCCATGGAGCCGGTTTGACCGCGGTTGGCCTTCGTGGTAGGTATTCGAGTTAGGGATAGGGACAGCGCATAGAGAACGTCAAAAGGGGGATACCATGGCACTGGGGTCGAGAGTGAACCGCCGCGCCTTCATCGGTACTGCTGCTGCCGCCGCCGCCTGCGCACCCGCCGCCATGCCGCCCGCTGCCGCGCCGCCGGCGGCGCAAACCGCCCCCGCGCAGAGAGCGGCCTGGGAAGCCGAATGGGACCGCTTGGTGACGGCCGCCAAACAGGAGGGGGAAGCTCTCGCTCTTCACTTTGGCCGGCACCGGCTATCGCAAGGCGGCCGAGGCCTTCCAGACCGCGTTCGGCATCACGGTCGACCACAGCAGCGAAAGCACGGCCAGCATCTGGGTGCCCAAGATGGAGAAGAAGCGCGAGGCCGGCATCTACAGCTACGACGCCGTCGTGGTGCCGCCCAACAGCGCCCTGATTCGCCTGAAACCCAAGGGCGCCTGGGACCCCATTCGACCCCTCATCTTCCGGCCCGACGTGCTGGACGACAAGATGTGGCGGGAGGGCTTCGAGAAGCAGTTCATCGACCTCGACAAGCAGTACGCCTTCGGCTACAGCTTCGACGTGGCGCATACCGTCGCTATCGACAACACCACGGTGCGCCCTGACGAAATCAGGGGCATGCGCGACCTGACCGACCCCAAGTGGAAGGGCCGGATCATGATCAGCGACGTCCGCCATGGGTCGATCTGGATCGCGATGCGATCGGTCCGGGCCACGGCGCCGGGGGCCGACGACCTGATCAAGAAGCTGTTCATCGACCAAGAACCCACCTACATCCGGGAGGACCGGGCCAAGGCCGAGGCAGTGGTGCGGAAGCGTTCCGCCATCGGCATCGGGATCCTGTTGCCACCGCTCCAGGAGTTCCGGGACGCAGGGGTGGCCAATCACGTGGAGTTCCTGGACCGCCCCGAGATCGACTACGCCACCACCTACGCGGTGCTGGTGTACAACAAAGCGCCCCACCCCAACGCCGCCAAGCTGTTCATCAACTGGTTCCTCAGCAAGGAGGGCCAGATCGCCTTTTGCAAGGAGCTCCCCATGAACAGCGCCCGCACCGACGTGCCGCCGTTCAACAAGGACGGCATCGCCACGCCAGGAGCGAAGTACTACTTCGCCAAACACGAGAGCGAGTACGCCAAGCAGACGGAGACGTTGAACTTCCTGACGGCGCTGCTGGGCCTCAGCAACTGACGGTGCGGGGGCCGGCGGTTGTGGCGGAGGCCGCGAGGGGCACGGGCGGCCCGCTTGGTGGCAGGAAGACTGCCGCTAGGCGCCGCGTCAGCTGTAGCGACGGCCCCCCGTGGTCGCCCGGCGGCGAACCACAAGGACGCCCGGCGGCGGGGGATACCAGGTGCACGAGGGCGGCAGCCTCTGCCGGGGGAGTGGCTCATAACCCCCGAACCCCTGACATTGCTGTGAACAGGCGGTGGCTCACCAGGAACCGCATCCCCTCCAGGGGTGTCCAGCGGGTCTGCCGCTGGCGGGGAGTGTGAGGGGACGACCCCTCACACTCCATCTCTTTATTTCTCCTCCGGCGGGGACGGGTCAAGGGGCGTGCCCCGTCCGCCATGAGTGATCTTGGGGGAGGTCGCCGTCCTAACCGTTTCATGACCCGGTGGTGTCCCCTGTGTCATGGGCGTCTGAATAGATACGCCCGTGAGGCCCAGTTGACGCTCCGTTCCGGACCCGCCTAGACTGGGGTGGAAGCCACGGGGGGCGATTAGCTCAGCTGGTTAGAGCGTCTGTTTTACACGCAGAAGGTCACAGGTTCGAGCCCTGTATCGCCCACCACAAACCTAGTTTCAGACGATAACTGAACAGACTGCCTCCTTGCGTTGTGCTACAGCGCAGTTTAAGATGATAACTGAACGAGTTTTCCGGAACCGGAAGCTGTCCAGTTATCGTCTGAAAGGGAGGCGTTTTCGATGCCCACGGCCACGATCACCCATCCTGCACCTGAAGTCAGCAAGGCGTTTCGCCTAGATTCTTTCAAGCGGCACCTGCGGGCCGAGAATAAAGCGGCCGCCACGGTGGTGGACTATGCCGCCGGGGTGGAGTTGTTCATGGCGTTCCTTGAGACGAAGGGGATGCCGCTCGACCCCACTGCCATCACCCGCGAGCATTGCGAGGAATTCATCTCGTGGATGCTGAATGCCTGTCACAAGTGCGACGAACCGGCCTGCGTCCTCCCTGAGCACCGCTGGAAGCCCTACACGGCCGCAAACCGGTACCGCGGCATCCAGCAGTATTTCCGGTGGGTGGTGGACGAGGGCGACCGCCCTGACCATCCTATGCAGAAGATGCACCCGCCCAAGGTGGCGGAGCAACCGCCCGAGGTCCTGACTCAAGACCAACTAGCCGCCCTGT
>SHYD01000074.1 GCA_009692945.1 Dehalococcoidia bacterium
CCCGCCAGCGGGAGACCCGCTAGACACTCCTGGAGGAGATGCTGTTCCTGGTAAGCCACCGCCTTTTCACAGCAGTGATCCATGGGCCGTCGGTCCGCCACCGAGGATGAAAATAAGTTGTTCCGTTCATCCCGCCGGGATACGTTTAATCGTATTTTCATAGGTGTCAGGGGTTCGGGGGATATGAGCCACTCCCCCCACCCCAAGGAAAAAAGAGGAGATTCTATGCGGGGGGCGCCCCCACTCCCCCGGCAGAGGGCTGCCGCCTTCATGCACTCTCGCTCCTGAGCCCGATATCCCCTGAATTGTCAACTCCTCCGAGCCACTAGAACTAGAGGTAGAGAGCTGCGCCCACAGGATTGGGCGTGTTCTGGCGTTCGGCATTGGCAGCCCTACGGCCAGCCCGTAGGCACCCCTCAGCCGTCATTGCCCCGGCTGCGATGGGGCGCGATACTCACACGGTTGCGCGACAAGGAGCCGGAATGGACCGCAGCCAGACGATACTGGTCATGGTGGCGCTCATGACCGCCACCTTCCTGACCGCGCTGGACATCATGGTGGTCGGCACGGCCATGCCGACCGTTATCGGGCAATTGGGCGGCCTCTCGCTGTACACCTGGGTGTTCACCGCCTACCTCCTCACCTCCACCGTCACGGTGCCGATCTACGGCAAGCTGGCTGACCTCTACGGCCGGCTCCCGGTGTTTTTCACTGGCGTGGCTATATTTCTGGTTGGTTCCGCCCTCTGTGGCTTGGCACAAAGCATGGAGCAACTCGTGGCGTTCCGGGCCATTCAGGGCCTCGGCGCGGGAGCCGTTCAGCCGCTGGTCGTCACCATGCTCGGCGACCTCTTCAGCATCCAGCAGCGCGCCCGCTTCACCGCCCTGTTTGGCACCGTATGGGGCTTCTCCAGCGTCATCGGCCCCTTCATAGGAGGCACCCTGACCGAAGCGGTTTCTTGGCGTTTTATCTTTTATGTCAATATCCCCATTGGGATCGCCGCCTGCCTCCTGCTCGCCCGGTACTACCCAGAACGGGCGGCCCACCGGACCCGCAGCATCGATGTGAAAGGGGCCGTACTGCTCACCGTCGGACTCACGGGGATGCTGCTGGCCCTGGCCCCAGGGCGGGCAGGCACCGGCATCGACCCCACGATGTTTCTGCTGCTGGCGCTTCCCTCCGCAGTGGTACTCACCGCTTTCGTGGCGGTGGAACGCCGGGCGCAAGACCCGATGCTGCCGCTGGGTATCTTCAGGATCCCAGCGATCACCGTCGGGGCCACCGTGGCGCTGCTCACCAGCGCAGTCTTGTTCGGCCTCACGTCGTTCATCCCGCTCTGGCATCAGGGGGTCCAGGGCGGATCGCCGACCACCGCAGGTCTGTTGCTGATGCCCCTATCCGTGTGCTGGTCCATCGGCAGTTTTACGGGCGGGAAGGTCATCATGCGTTTCGGGTTCCGGCCGTGCCTGCTCGCCGGTGTGGGATGCATTCTCGCCGGATGCGCGCCTTTGCCGGCCATCAACCCGGACTGGCCGCTATGGCTGGTGGGTGGGCTCGGCGCCCTGGTCGGAATTGGGCTGGGGTTCACCTCACTGGCCAGCACGGTTGCCACCCAAAACTCCGTGGGGTGGGAACAGCGGGGGGTTGCCACGAGCACCAATCTGTTTGCGCGAACCGTTGGTGGGGGCATCGGCGTGACCCTGCTGGGTACCCTTCTCACCAGCGGGCTCACGCAACGGATCATCGAAACAAGAATCGATGTCTCCGGACCCGGGGAAACCCCGCTGAGTCTCGCCAATGCCATTCTTGAGCCATCACTGCGGTCTGCCCTGCCACCGGAGACCCTGCTGCTGCTCCAGGACGCATTGAGCGGAGCGCTGGGGCCGGTGTTCACCGGCGCGGCGCTGTTTGGCGCGGCCGCGTGCATTGCCGCTCTCCGATTCCCAGCGATGACCGCATCCGGCCTCGCGGCCCAGCAGGCCGGACGCGACACCGCCGTCAGCCCACCCACCGTCCAAGGGGCAGAATCCCCCAATGAGGTCAGGGCTGAAACCGGGCAACGTTGAACTGGTGTTCCCCAAACGTCGTCGAAAATGCGTGGGTTCCGTCGGGCTTGGCGACGAAAAACAGGTAGCTCGACTTCGCAGGAGCCAGGACCGCGGCGAGGGACGCTGCACCCGGATTGCAGATGGGCCCGGGCGGCAGGCCCACGTTGGTATAGGTGTTGTACGGTGACCCCACTTTGAGGTCCTCCAGGGTCAGGTCCCGTTTCCAATACTCCCCACCCGATCCTGCTACGGTGGTGAGCGCGAACTGCACCGTCGGGTCCGCCCCCAATGGCATATCGATATCCAGCCGGTTCAAGAAGACACCGGCAACCACCGGGCGTTCGGCCTGATGCGGCGTCTCCCGTTCGACGATCGAAGCGAGGGTCACGAGCTCTCGAACCGGCCGGCTTTGCCCGCCCGGTTTCTCTCGCATCTCACGAGCCAAGTTACGGTCAAAGTTCCCGAGCACCAACTCCAGAAAGGGACCGGCGCCATACGCGGGGGGAACATGATAGGTGTCCGGGAACAGGAACCCCTCCAACGGCGTTCCCGCCGCCGTCCAGGCAAATCCGGACCGGCTGCTGGTTCCAGCCCGTACCAGCCGAAGAAAGTCCGCAGCAAGCGCCACGCCGTTGGCCTCCAGCAACGCGGCTATTTCCTCGGAGCGCAGGCCCTCGGGGATCGTCACGCTCACCGTCTCTTCCGCCGCGCCGGCGCGGAGTTGGTCGACGATAGCCCTGAGCCCGGCGCCGGGTGGAATGGCGTAGCGGCCGGACTTAAGGTCCCGCTCGGCGCCATAGTAGAGCAGGACAAGGCGGAGCACCGTTGGGCTGCGGACCAACCGGGCCGCCACCAGCCGATCGGCGATGGCAGCACCCGAGGAACCCTCGGGGATGACCAGCGGCGTGAACTCCGTTGCCGGAGCGACCGGTTCGACCCAACGAATCGCCGCATCGAAGGCGGCATCCCTCACGGCCGGCGAGGCCGCCAGCACACCTGCCGTGGCGGCCACGACCAACAGCACCAAACCCGCCACAACGCCGGCCAACCGCAACGCTCGCCTCACACCGTCACCTCAAGGCGGCGCTGCGCATCCAGGTATTCCTGCAACAGGAGCGCTGCCGCAAATGAATCGACCTGGGCCCGCAGCTTCTTGGCCCTAACACCCCGCTCTCGCAGCAGCCGCTCCGCTTCCACTGTCGTATAACGCTCGTCCCAAAATCTGATGGGCACCGTGATCTCCGTCTCCAACGCTTCGGCGAACTGACGAACCCGCAGCGCCTGGGGCCCCTCGCCCCCGGACAGGGAAAACGGCATCCCGACGAGCACGAGGCCAACGGCCGATCGCTCTATCAGTGCCACCAAGGTTACCAGGTCCTTGGCCTTGTTTGTCCTCACAAGCGCCATCTTGCTGGTTGCGATGACCCCAAGGGGATCGCTCACGGCGATCCCAATCCGCTTTTCGCCCACGTCCAAGGCCAGAGCCCGCACTGCTATCACCTCGAAGACGGGAATCACCGAACGTCGATCCGCCACGACGCCCCCGGAACCGCCGCCACCCAAAAGGGCCAGGTTTCGATTTCCGGGGCGCCGGCCAGCGGATAGCGCGCCGTCAAAGCTGCCACTGCCTCACCAGGGGTCTTGCCCTTGACCGCCGCCCGGACCTCATCCGGCGCCATCTTGGGGCGAAACCCGGCGGCTACTTGAGTGTGAAACGCGATGGAGTCGTTGCTGCTGTCGGCAAGACCCAGCACCCGTAGCTGAATGCCGTGACCATCCGGTTCGAGCCCCTGACCCCTGTCGGCCAAATGACGGGCGATCATCTGGTTGAGGTCGCGCCCAACGAATCCCAGCACCATTGCCACCCCCTGCACTGAGACCGTGAGGTCGATGGAATCCGAGCCCACGTCCCGCTGTATCCCATCGTGTTGGATGACTAAGCGTACGGATTCATCGTAAAACGAAACGTCGGGTGGCAGACTCTTGCGGATCCGGTCTGCGGCCTCCCGCCGAGCGGTGTCCACTGCGTTTTGCCGTTGTTGCGCCACATCTTCGTCCCGGACCACCAGCCTTTCCACCGTCGTCCCGCCGTTCAGCGGCGTTTCGTTTTCCACCGTCACCCGCCCTGCCAAACTCGGTTCCCGCACCACGGAAACGGCGCGAGCGTCGAGATTGCCTTCCTCCCCACCCTCCACCGCGGTCACAGAGACCGCCCGCTTTTCTCCCGCGCTCAGGGTCGCCGCAGCCCCGGTCTCGAATGCGAACCCCTCGGGTGTGCCCACCCTTGAACGAGCGGGAAGCTCCAGAGCGGTTCCCGTAAGGTTGGTGAAGGTGACCCGCCCGGTCGCCTTAGCATCGGGCACCTTCTGCGTCGTCCTGACGGTGACCTTTTGGGTCACCGCGATGTCGGTCTGGAGGGATCTGCCGGGAATCACCAGCTTCCTGGGATCGGCGACCCCAGCCAACGAGGACGCCGTCACCGTGAGGATTTCGTCGGTAACCTGGGGAACGGGCCGGAACGTGATCGTGGCGGATGGGAGGAACAACAACCCAGCAGCTCCGAACATCACCACCGCCAGTGCCGTACCGGCCAGCCAAGCCACGGCCGGCGCCGGCCGTGGGGCCGACATCCGGCGCAGGGCGAACCAGGAGGGAGGTCCGGCGCCGCTCGGTTTCCGCTGCGGAGTCCGCTTCCCTGAAACCGACCCGCCGCGCGAACCGAGCGCTATTCCTTCCGAGCGAGCCAATCCCCTGACAACGTCGTCGTGGGTGCGGATCGACGCTGTCAGACCGGAGCGGCGCAGGTGGCGGGCCAGCAGCCGCATGGCGACGGGAGAGCGCAGCACGTCCAGTCCGTCGGGCACCACCAACTCCAAGGGCTCCCCGCCCGCGGCTTCGAGCTTCGCTCGAATCGAAGGAATGCTGTCGTCCGGATCAAGTCCAATGGTCTGAGGCATCGTGCCGCCTTGCCGTCGCGCCCAGGGATGCCGCTACTTTGGCCGCAGGGCCAAGGCAGGGCGAACCCAGACCTGCGGCCCGGTCATGGCCGGACCTGGAGCCGAAGCGCAGCCACGGCGCGGCTTAAGGCCTCGTCCAACTTCGAACGGTCTTTTCCCCCTGCCTGAGCCATGTCCGCGCGCCCGCCGCCACCGCCTCCGGCGACCGATGCCGCCTCTCGAACCAAATTTCCTGCGTTGACCCCGCGGGCCACCGCATCCTTGGTTGCCGCGACCAAGAAATTCGGCCGGTCGTCAAAAATCGCGCCCAGCACGGCCACCCCACTCGCCATCTTTTCTCGCAACAGGTCGGATAATTCCCTCATCTGCTCGAAGTTCTGGGCCTGGACCCGGGCGGCCAGCACCTGCACCCCTTCGACCTCAGTACTACGGGATAACAGATCATCAACCTGCAGCCTGCTGAGCGTTCGCTGCAACTCCTGGGTCCGGCGCCGCTCCACATCCAGCGCCTGCACCAGTGTGGCGACGCGGGCCGGCGCATCCTGCGGGGTCGACCCCAACTGCCGGGCGATATCCTCCATCCCGGCCAGACGCTGCTGGAACAACTCCTCCGCAGCGCGGCCGGTCACCGCTTCAATGCGCCGTATTCCCGCTCCGACGCTGCCCTCGGAAACCACGTGGAACAACCCCACTTCCCCGGTCTGAAAACAGTGGGTTCCGCCGCATAGTTCCTTGCTGAACGTCGTCCCTGCCTCGGGGTGAAAGTGAGGCCGGACCACGTCTGGCGCTCCAATCGCGATGACCCGGACCAGGTTCCCGTATTTCTCATCGAAGAACGCCAGCGCCCCTTCCTGAACCGCCTCTTGGAAACCCATCTCCCGGTGACTGACACCCCAGTCTTCCCGGATCTTCTCGTTGACGAGCCGCTCCACCTGTCCCACCTCGTCACGGGTCAGCGGTGCAATGTGGGCGAAATCGAAACGGAGCCGTTCGGGGGCCACCAGCGATCCCGCCTGTTGAACGTGCGGCCCCAGCACGATCCGGAGTGCCGCATGCAGGAGATGCGTGGCCGTGTGGTTGCGGGCGATATCCGCCCGCCGGTTCGCATCGACCTTGGCGGTCACCACCTCGTTCACCATGATCCCGCCGTGGCTGACAACGCCACGATGCACCAGCAGGCCGCGGCCCGCATGGAAGGTATCGATCACCCGCACTGCTCCGGAGCCGCTGAGCAGTTCACCCTGATCGCCCACCTGACCGCCTCCCTCCCCGTAAAACGGCGTGTGGTCGAGCACCACCTCGACTTTCTGGCCTTCGGTCGCCTCTTCCGTGGCGGCCCCTCCGCTGGCTATGCTAACCACCCGAGCATCACCGGTCGTTGACGCATAACCGAGGAACACGGTCGCGGGGAGGGGGAGGGCGTCGTAGTCGAGGCCCGATCCCCCAGCTTCCCGACCAGCCCGGCGCGCGGTCCTGGCGCGGGTCCGCTGCTGTTCCATCTCGGCTTCGAAGCCGGCACGGTCCACGGTAAGCCCTTGTTCCCTGGCGATCTCCTCGGTCAGTTCGTAGGGAAAACCGTAGGTGTCATACAGGCGGAAGGCATCTCTTCCCGCGAGACAGCCCAAGGAATCGACCTCGGTGAGCAGCCCTTCCAGCAGCGCCATTCCAGTCGTGAGTGTCTGGCCGAACCGCTCTTCCTCAAGGGTCAGCACCCGCTCGACCAGGGATTGTTTGTCATTTAGCTCAGGGTATGCGGCTTGCATTCTAGCGACGACGGCGCCGGACATCGTCCCCATGAACGGACGATCGAGGCCCAGTTTGCGGCCGAACCGGATGGCCCTTCGCAGGATCCGGCGCAGCACATAGCCCCGGCCCTCGTTGCCCGGCAGCACCCCGTCGCTAATCAGGAAGGTGCACGCCCTGGCATGGTCGGCAATCACCCGGTGCGGAAACCCCGGCTCACCTGCATCGTAGGGGACCCCGGAGATGTTCACCACGGCGTCGACCACCGGCCTCAGCAGGTCCGTCTCGTAGTTGGTGTTCACGTTCTGCAGGATCGACGCGACCCGCTCCAGCCCCATGCCGGTATCGATGCTGGGCCTCGGCAGCGGGGTCAGCGTCCCGGTTGTGTCACGGTTGAACTGCATGAATACCAGATTCCATATCTCCAGCCAACGGTCGCAGTCGCAGACGCCGATGGCGCACACCGGCGCACTGCACCGGGCCGCGGCGCCGCGGTCGTAATGGATCTCACTGCAGGGGCCGCAGGGGCCGGTTTCGCCCATAGCCCAAAAGTTGTCGTGCTCACCAAGCCTCAGAATGCGCTCCGGCGCGACCCCAGCCACCTCCTGCCACAACTCCTTGGCCTCGTCGTCACGCTCGAAGATCGTGATCCAGAGCCGGTCCCGAGGCAGGCCCAACTCCTGGGTCACGAAGGACCACGCGTAGTCAATGGCATCCCGCTTGAAATAGTCGCCGAAGGAGAAATTGCCCAACATTTCAAAGAAGGTGTGGTGCCGGGCAGTCCTGCCCACGCTGTCAAGATCGTTGTGTTTCCCGCCGGCGCGCACGCATTTTTGGGCCGTGGTTGCCCGGCTGTAGCCACGGGCATCCGCCCCGAGGAAAACGTCTTTGAACTGCACCATGCCCGCATTGACGAACAGCAATGTGGGATCGGCGCGTGGTATCAGGGAGGAACTCACCACCCGCTGATGCGATCGCTGCTCAAAAAACCTGAGGAATGCTTCCCGAAGTTGGTCACCGGTCATCTAACCTAAACCCCAAATCACGTACTATGAGTGGCCTTCACGTCCTGTCGCGTTCCTGATTGTAGGTACGCCCGCGAAGCCCTGTCAACGAACGGACGAATGGTATAATCGGGCTGACACCGGCCACCGCGCTGCATGCAGAGGGGTTCACCGCCATGGAATTTATCGTCCGCCAACTGGCCTGGCGCCCCGACACCATCCTCGTCCGCTACGATTGCGCCTGCGGCTGTAAACCGAACGTTGAATACCTCCGGGGCAGCGATTCGGTGGAACACGAGCATTGCTGTTGCGGCAACCTGCATTTCGTGGGAAAGGACGCCCGGCATCACCTCGATGCTTATCTGGCCGGGCGCTCGCAGCAACACCTGGATGACGACCTGGGTGGTTACCGCGTTTCCGAGGTGACAGTTGACGCACCCTGGGGCGAGGCCGTCCCCGTAGCCTACGCGCTACCGGCCGTTGCCCGCAAACACTGACCCCGGACCGCCATGCGCATCGCCGCCGTCATCGTTGGTTGGAACGTCCGGGACCTCCTGGAACGGTGCCTCGCGTCGATTCAGCTGCAGCAGACATCATCGAGCCATCACATCGATGTCTGGGTCGTCGATAACGCCTCGGCGGATGGCACCGCAGCCCGCGTCCGGCAGGCGGCGCCATGGGCCAACCTTATAGCGAACCAACAAAATTTGGGATTCGCTACGGCATGCAACCAGGGCGTAGCCGCCGCGGCCCCCGCCGATGCGATCCTGTTGCTCAACCCAGACGCAGAACTGCTACCGGGAGCCATCGATGAATTGGCTCGTGTCTTGGCGGACCACCCGCAAGCGGGGGCCACGGGCCCCCGGCTCCTCAACCCGGACGGTACAACCCAATCGTCCCGCCGCAGGTTCCCCACCGTGCCCACCGCCTTCTGGGAGAGCACCTTTCTCCAACAATGCTTCCCATCCAACAGCGCCGTCAGGAGTTACTACTGCGCCGACGTTCCCGACGACGAACCCCGGACCGTGGATTGGTTGGTGGGCGCATGCCTCCTCATCCGGCGAAAAGCGTGGGATCAGACCACAGGGCTCGACGAAGGCTTTTTCCTTTACTTCGAAGAAACCGATTGGTTCAAGCGGGCCTCAGCGTTGGGGTGGACCGCTGCCTATGTTCCCGCCGCCATGGTGCGCCATCAAGGGGGCGGCAGCGCCGATCAGGCGCCGGTCTGCCGTCGCATCAGCTTCGCGGACAGCAAGGGCCGCTATTACACGAAACACTTTGGCCGGTGGATGGGAGCTGCCGTCCGGGCATTCCAGATGGTGGACGTAGCGCTCCGCATCGCCGAAGACGCCGCAAAGCTCGCGCTCGGCCATAAGGCGGCGATGCGGCGAGAACGGATCGCCCAACTGGGCGCCGTGCTGAAATGGGGGTGCCGCGGGTGAAGGTCTGCTTCATCTCAGCCGAATACCCCCCGCTGGTGGGCGGCGTGGGCGACTACACACGGCGCCTTACCGGCGCATTGATCCATCTCGGCCACCGGGTGACGGTCTTAACCGGCATGCACGGTACCGGCGGTGACGGCCAAGCGCCTGCCGGACCGGAGGCGCGGGTCCGCGTAGTTGCGGCGACTCCCTCGTGGGGTTGGCGTAGCCTGGGCAGGATCGAGGCGGAACTCGCCGCTGCGAACCCGGACGTGGTCCACATCCAGTATCAGACCCAGGCCTACGGAATGCATCCGGCAATCTGCATGTTGCCGCGCTGGCTGCGCTGGCGGGGCAACCGCACTCCCGTGGTCACGACCTTCCACGACGTACTGCAGCCCTATCTTTTCCCAAAGGCAGGCCCCCTGCGCCGCTGGGTGACATCATCCATGGCCCGATCGAGTGACGGCATGGCGGCGACCAATGCGGCCGACGCCGCCACCCTCGAAGCATGGTCCGCGGGCGCCCGGTCCTCCACCAGGGCATCCAACGTTGACCTCATTCCCATCGGATCAAACATTGGCCCGACGAAACAGGACGGGACCGAACGCGCGTGGGCACTGCAGCAACTGGGGATTACCAGCGACACCGCGATCATAGGGTTCTATGGGTTCTTGAACCCATCCAAGGGGATCGAAACCCTCATCCGGGCGTTCCACATCCTCAGGTCCGCCGGATCGGACGCCCACCTCGTCTTTTTCGGCGCGCCTGGCGGCCCCGCAGACCGAACCAGCGAGCGCACCATTTCCGCTGCCCGCACCCAGATCACGGCGGCCGGACTGGAGGCCCACGTCACTTGGAGCGGTTACCAACCACCAGAAACGGTCAGCCGGTGGCTGCATGCGTTGGACTGTTGCGTTTTCCCATTCGTCGACGGAGCCTCGCCGCGACGCGGGACCCTGCTCACCGCCCTCGCCCACGGCGCCGCCACTGTAACGACGAGGCCCCGGCAGGCGCCAATCGAAGGGCCGATCCCCTCGCTGCGTGACGGGGAACACTGTCTCCAAGTCGATGCCGCAGATCCAGGGCAGTTGGCATTGGCCATCACCATTGTGCTCACCGATGAGACGATCCGCCTCCGGCTCGCCGAGGGCGCACGGCGGTGGGCGGCCCATTTCGACTGGGAGACGATTGCAGGCCTGACTGTGTCCCATTACGAGCGGACCCTGGCGCGGGCGCAGCGCGCGCTCGCCTTGCAGGTCCAGCCGTAGTCCTCTCGCGATCCAAACTGCGCCCGGGGAACGGACCGGATCACGTGCACCGGCTTGCTGCCCAAGGGCCCCTAGTGCTATGAGTTCGGGGAAGCCCTTCCGGTGACTGAGGTAATTCCATGGCTGGCCCCGGTCGTGGGCGCGGTTGCCGCGGTGCTCTGGGCACGGTGGGCATTCCCCTCGCCTCACCGCGCCGTCGTGAGCGTGATCGGGGTCATCTGCGTGCTGCCCGCAGCCGCCTTCCCCTCAATTAAAGGCCTGCCCCAACTCACCCTGCTGGACGTTGGGCTCGCGGTTGCGACCGCGAGTTGGGTCTGGAGTGCATTGCGCGGCCGCACCCGGTGGAACCCAACCGCCGGCGGCGTAGCGGTTGTGGCATTCCTCGGATTACTCATGGTCGCATTCGTGCAGGGCCTCGGATCGACCGTTCCAGAACAACAGCTGGCTTTCGGCCGTCTGGTCCTAGGCGTCCTATTCTTTTTCAGCGTTAGCCATGGGCTGCAGACGAGGCGCGCACTTCAAGAGGCGGTGGTCATGACCGTGGCCGGTTCCTGGCTGGCGGCCTGCCTAGCCATCGCTCTTTACCTGCTGCCATCGGAGGCCAACCACAGGTTCTTGGAAGGGCTCGGGTGGGTAGGCTACCCAGTGGGAGACAGCGTGGTGCGTTTCGTGGCGGACACCGGCGTCCGTCGCGCCACCGGCGCCGCCATCGACCCCAACCTACTGGGCGGGTTGTTGGCGTTGAGTTTGCCCTTGGCCCTGTCACAAGGGTTTGGGCTCCGGCCGGGGTTACAGCGGATTCTCTTTTTGATGAGCGCCGGAACCATCGCGATAGCCTTGCTGCTCACCTTCAGCCGGGCCGCCTGGATCGGTGCTTTCGTCTCGATGATCGTCCTGGGCTTCGTGGGATACCGCCGCATCTGGTGGGGCATTCCGGTGGCGGTGGTCGCCGCAGCCGCCGGTCCGTGGCGGGAGAATATATGGCAGCGCCTGCAATCCGGGGTGCTGTGGTCGGACCGCGCATCCCTGATGCGCATCGAGGAGTACCGCGAAGCCATGGCCCGGGTGGCGCAAAACCCGGTGCTGGGAATCGGCTTCGGGACTCCCCCAGGAATGGACCCGCTGCTGCGGGTCAGCAGCACTTACCTGCTCGTCGCCGAGCAATCTGGGCTGGTGGGGCTGATCGCCTTTCTGGCGGCGCCGTCGTTAATCCTCTGGGCGTCAGCGCAACAAATCCGCCGTGGGCAGCCCAAGGATACGGCAGCCATCCGAGCCGGTGCGGCCGCTGCGTTGTGTGGCGCCCTCGCCATCGGGCTGTTCGACCACTACTTTTTCAACTACGGCTTCCCACAGACCATCGCCCTATTCTGGTTGATAGCCGGGCTGGCTGCCTGGCCGTTGAGGCTCAGACCTGACGGATAACCCCGACCACTCTCCCCTGCACCTCGACGTTCTCAGGGGTGGTGTAGATCGGCTCCATCGTGACGTTGGCGGGCTGCAGCCGCACCCGGTCCCCTTCGTAGTAGATCTTCTTCAGGGTCACTTCCTGCTGCTCTTTCAGCCAGA
>SHYD01000075.1 GCA_009692945.1 Dehalococcoidia bacterium
TGGACGACACGCTCACCACGCTGGGGCTTGTGGCATCGGTCGAGGTATTGATCACGATGGCCTTGTTGGCCCCCAGCGACCCGGGCTGACCCATCACGGGCAGCGTCAGCACCGCGTTGTTGCCGGCCGCGTCCCTGATGGCGGCCCCCGCGGGCAGGGTCAGGGCCGACGTGGACGCATAGTCCAGATCGTTGCTGGCCTGCCCCGCGGCCACGTTATAAACAAAGGTCAGGGTGTTGGTGCCGGAGCCGCTGAAGTAGTTCGCGCCGGCATCACTGCCGCCGGTCTCCAGGGTGATCTGAGGGGCGCCGATGACGGTCACTGCCTCACTGAAGGCTACCGCCACCCGGATCGACCCGCCGGCGCCGTAGCTACCGTTCGCCGTGGGGGAGTCTACGCCCGTCACCGTCGGTACGCTGGCATCGGGCGCCGGAGCCGGGGTCGGGGTGCCGCCGGGGTTGGGCGGGCCCAGTTTCACCAGCAACAACGCCACCCACTTGCCGTCATCGCCCCGCATCGCGTGGATCAGCACCCGGTCCCCCGCGGCAAAGGTGGCGCCGGTGGGAAGCTGCCTGCTCTGGGCGTCGATCACCGCCTCGTGCTCGGCGCCGTCCCGGTCAATGATTTTGATGGAACCGAGATTAGTAATCGTGTTGATGGTCCCGATCCAGTGGGCGAACTTCAGCCGGGTGCGGGGAAGCTGGACCTTGCGCGCCAGCCATTGAGGGCCGGACGCCGACGCGGGAACGATCCGAACGGCGAGCACATGGACCTTGACCCCCGACGTGACGTCGCCGAAGTCAGGCTTGTCGCGGCCCTGTCCAGGGCGCTGGTAACGGGTGTTTCCATCAACTTTGATGACAACGGAGTCGACGGTGAAGGTATCGGTCGCTACGGCAGAGACCAACCCTGAGATCGCTCGCTGGGAGCCCCGCCGGCCCCGGCCGGGGCCGTCCTCGTCGTCCTCCCTGCTGCGGCCTGGGCCGTCGCCCCTGCCCTCTTTTTCGTCAGCATCCTTCTTGCCGTCCTGGTCGTCGGCGGCCCTGGGCCCGCCATGGGGCCGGCCGCCCCGGTCCTGGCCGGTGAGCTCGTCACCTGCCTCCATCAGGGCGGCAGCGGGATCGGTGTGTGCCGCGGCCATCACGGCGAGCGGTCCGTTGGCCACCAAGCTGAACACGGCACTGAAAATGAGGGCGTATCGGGCGAGAGACATGATTCCTCCTAAGGAACGTAGTGGACCGTGAGCGTCACCACCTGGACGTCGCGGGCCGCATTGCTGGCTATGATGTCGATGAGGTTCGGACCATCCTCCAGGGTGATCGCTGCTGAGAAGCCGCCATCGGCCCGCACCGTGGCCAGGGTCGCGTCCACCGTGACCAACGCGCCGGGCGCCGTCCGGCCGGTCACCGTGAGCGCCGGAATGGTGACCGGTGGCGTTTTCCGCCGGTGCGGTCACCTGGAGGAACAGCGCGGTGGCGCCGGGTGGCGGTGGCGTGGTCGCCGGGGTCCGGAAGGAACTGGCGAGCGGCCAGTCGACAGGAGTCCCATCGCCCTGGACCCGGGGGCGCACCCGCCAGTGGTAGGTAGTGGCCCGTTCGAGCGGGAAGGCTGCGGGTACGGCGTAGCTGTTGGCGGGCGTGGTGACGCCGCCGTGCAGCAGGGCCCAGTAAAGGAAGGCCCCCGTCCCGAACCCTGGGTCCCGGCTTACCTGGACCTCGTACTAGAAGATGCTGCCGTTAGCTTCCGTCCAACTCAGGGTCGGGGTCACCGAGGTGACGGCCACCCCGTTGCTGGGGTTGGCGAGCGTGACGCTGCTGGCCGACACCGCCGGCGTGCGGAACGTCCTCGGGTCGGACCACGGTCCCCAACTGGCATCACCCTCATCTATGGCCGCGGCTGAGTCCGAGGCCCTGGCCCGCCAACTGTAGTTCATGGCCGGCATCAACCCGTACCAGCGGGGCGGCGGCGGGACGGAGAAGGACTGCCCGTTGCCCTCAATGATCAGATTGATCCCCGGTCCGTCGTTCTGGGCGGGGGTTACCTGCAACTGATATTGCGTGGTCCCGGCCGGGTTGGCCCAATTCAGCGTGGGGCCGAAATCGGGCAGGGTCGCCCGGTCCTCAGGCTGGACCAGCCGGGGTGGCTCCGTCACCTGGGCCGACGAGCCCACCGGGAAGGCCAGCGCCAAGAGCCCTGTCATCCCCAATGTCAAGGCTATGGCGACCGGTAAAAGCCGTTCCCGCCAATTGATGGTCGTCATTTGACTCCTCATAAACATGATCCGCAAGACCTCCGGATTCGATGCACGATGTCCGGCGGCGTAGCATCAATGAGAACGTGGCCGGACGCTGGAAGGTTTAGCTTTAGCAAACCGAGCCGGTGGGCCGCCCGATGGTCCGGCTCGCCGGGAATGCATAACCCTTTCATTGGGGTGTACCGGCCCCGCTCACCGAAAGTTTCGCGGTTCGGGACTCAGTCCCCAGCAAACCGTCGGAAGTGGGCTCAGCCTTGCGGGCGCCGGTAGAACGGCCGCCGCACCACGCGGGCGGGGGTGATCGCGCCTCGAATGTCGACGGCAATCTCGGTCCCGATAGCGCCGTGGGCCGCAGCGATGTACCCCATGCCGATTCCCTTCTGCAGGGTGGGGCTGAAGCCGCCGCTGGTGGCTTCGCCGGCAACCGTTCCATCCGGCAACAGCAGCGGGCAATGGGCGCGGGGGATGCCCCTCCCGGTCACCCCGAACCCCACCAGGCGAACTGACGGGCCGGACGCCTTGGAGCGCTCGATGGCCTCCTTCCCGAGGAACGGGCCTTTATCCATCGCCACCGCCCACATGAGCCCGGCCTGCACCGGGTTGGTCTTCAGCGAGATGTCGTTGCCGTGGAGGGGGAGTGCCGCCTCCAGCCGCAGCGTGTCCCTCGCCCCCAGGGCGATGGGCGTCACACCGCGGTCCCGCAAAGTGCGCCACAGTCCGGGCGCCGTCTCGGCCGGCACGATGAACTCGAAACCGTCCTCTCCCGTGTACCCGGTGCGGGCCACGAAGGCGTCGATCCCGGCCACCGTGGTTTCGACCCACCGGAAGTAGGGGAGGTTACCCGGCACTGCGGGGCCGGCCAGCGCAGCGAGGTGGGCGGCCGCACCGGGGCCTTGGAGCGCGATCATGCCGGTGGCGGCGGTGCGGTCGGTGAGGGTGATATCGAAGGGTTCTCGCCAGTGCTCCAGCCAGGCCAGCACCGCCGGGGTGTTGCCGGCGTTGCACACCAGCGTGAACGCGACGGATGATCGGCAGTAGAGGATGGTGTCGTCCAGGATCCCGCCATCCTCGGCGCACAGCAGAGTGTAGCGGGCCTGCCCCGGCTCCAACTTGGCCACGTCGCAGGTGAACAGCCGTTGCAGATAGGGGACGCAGTCCCGCCCGGAGAATTCGACCCGCCCCATATGCGACACGTCGAACATCCCGGCGGCATTGCGGACGGCACGGTGCTCCTCGAGAATGCTGCCGTACTGGATCGGCATGCTCCAGCCCGCGAAATCTACCATGCGGGCGTTCAGCGCCAGGTGTTCGTCGTACAGGCAGGTGGTTTTTACGGAAGGGGAAGGGTCATTCACAGGGGCTCCGTCCTAGCCGGTGATAGGCGGCACCATTGTAGCACCGGCGTAGAGAGCCTCTCCCCAATGGTTAGTAACAAGGGAGTGCAGGGGGGCGAAGCCCTCCTGCCGGGGGCTTGGGGGTGTCCCCATAGGAGTGGGCACCTTTTGAACTCATGCCTGGATGGAGGCCTCAGGCCGGGGGTGTGCAGAGGGGGCGGGAGCCCCTTCTGCCGGGGTGTGGGGTGTCCCCACACACAAACAAGATGGGTGGCTGGGTGGGAAGTACTGCCTTGGAGGTTGTCCGAGGAGAACCTGCCCACTCCTATGGGGCGTCCCTGCAGCTCGTCTCAGAACTCGTGGCGGAGCCGGGCCCATGGGTACCCCCTCTCCTCAAATCCTCTCCCACCAGGGGCGAGGAAGCTCGTTCGGACCTCTCCCTCGATGAGAGAGGGTAGGGAGAGGGTGAAACCCGCTTGCACGATCCGGCGAGTTGCGCGACCTTGTGGTCGCATCGTCCGGCCCGCTCACGGCGGCCCGGCTCTGTCCATCGAATCAACGACCGAAACAGGAGACCCGCCATGCCCATCGCAACCATCGACGGCCTCAAGGTGAACTACGTGGTCAAGGGGTCCGGCCCCCCGCTGCTGATGCTGGCGCCCGGCGGCTTCGACGCCTCCATGGACAAGTGGGAGACCACCGGCGCCTGGAAGATCGCCCGCCCGCTGGAGTCCCTGGTCAACGACTACACCGTCATCGCCTACGACCGCCGGGAGTCCGGCCTCTCTCAAGGTAGGGTGGAGCGGCTCTCCTGGGCGCTGTTCGCCGAACAGGGGAAGGCGCTGCTGGACCACCTGGGCATCCCGAAAGCGGTGGTATTCGGCGGGTGCATGGGCTGTTCGGTGGCGCTGGCCTTCGCCGCCACCTTCCCCAAGGCCACCAAAGCCCTCATTCTCCACTGGCCGGTGGGCGGCTACCGCTGGAAGATCAACGGCGGCGACCGCTTCCGCCGCCACGCCGCCTTCGCCCGGGAGCACGGCCTGGCGGGGGTGGTGGAGCGCTCGCGCACCGGGGCCGGCTCGTTCTGGGGCGACCCCGAAGCGGGCCCCTGGGCCTCGGTGCTCGCCACCGACCCCGAGTTTGCCGCGGGCTTCATCCGCCAGCAGCTCGACACCTACCTCGGCTGGGCCGCTGCCAGCGGCCGGGCCCTGTTCGACCGTGACACGCCGCCCGGCGCCGAGCCGGAGGAGATCATGGGGATGAAGTGCCCGGCGTTGGTGATGTCGGGCGACGACCCCAACCACGCCGCCTCGGCCGCTTACTATCTGCGGGAGATGTTGCCGCAGCCGGAGTTCTGGCCGGTCATGCCGCCGGACCAGACGCCGGAGCTGGTGCTGAGCCGCCTCATCGAGTTCGGCCGCGCCCATGGGTGAGCGGGAAGTTCAAAGTCATACGGTCAAGGTGCGAAGTTGGGAGAACCCGAGTCGGGGGGCGGCATGAAATGCCCAGCCCATCAGCCTGGGGCACTACCTGGTGGCGCTCGCCTCAGGGCTGGAACTGGACTTCGAGCGGGGCCGGGAGTGTTACGGCAGGGTGAACCGCAGCCCGGCGGGCTCGGTGGTGATGACCGGGTCGGCGTTGCCGCTGAACCGCGCCCGCACCGCACAATTGCTCGGGTTTGACGCTGTGCACGTCAACACGCTGGACGCCGCGTTGGACCAGGACCACCTGCACGAGTGTTTCGCGGTGCTGGGAATGCTGGCGGCACATCTCTCCCGTTTCGGCGAAGACCTGGCGGTTTGGAGCGGCACCGACTTCGGCCTGATTGACGTTGCGGACCGTTTCGCAGCCAGCAGCAGCATCCTGATGCAGATGAAAACGCCCATCGTCTGGAGCCAGATGAAGGGGCTGGTGGCGGGCGTGGCCGGCGGGATGGTGAGCGGCTACCTGGCGACGAAAACGGCGACCGGGATGGGGTCGCTGGACCGGCGGTATGCGGACGAGCCGTTCAATGCCGCCTTCCAGGACGTGACGGCCATCCTGGACCTGCTGCCGCACGCACTGGGGGCCTTGACGGTCAACGCCGAACGGGCTCGCGCGTCGGTGGACGGACAGTTTACGGCCGCCACCGACCTGGCGAGCCTGTTGGTCGCCGAGCGGGGCATGCCGTGGAGGACGGCGCACCAGATCTGCGGCATCCTGTTCCGGCACTGCTCGGAGCGGGGGATCAAGCCCAGCCAGTTGACGCCGGAGCTGGTGGACGAGGCGGCGGTGGAGTACTTCGGGAAGCCGATGGTCCTCTCGCAGGAACAGATCCGGGAGGGGCTGGATGCAGCCCGGTTCCTGAGGCGGCGCACCGGGGTCGGCGGCCCGGCGCCGCAGGAGACCGCACGCCAGATCGGCGAGCTGCGCCGCACGCTGGCGGTGGACGTGAGTTGGGTGGAGGGGCGACGGCAGGCGTTGGCCGGCGCGGCCGGCGAGTTGGAACGGGCGATAGACGTCATCGTGGGGTAGCGGGTGCGGGCGGCGCCCGCCGGAAAATCGGCTAAAGGCGGCGCGGGATGCTCCCCACCCTTCGACAGGCTGAGGACAGCGCCCCCCCGCCCAGTTTGTTTTGGTGTCGGGGCTTGGGGTGAGCCAAGGCCCCCGGTAATGGGCTGCCTCCCTGCACACCTGCTCGGCATAGCACAGCTACCCCACCGAGACCAGGGCCGGGATGGAGGGCGTGAGGGCGACGGACAGCACCTCGTCCATCTGCTGGGCCCACACGAAGCGGACCTCGCGGCGCACGTCGGCGGGCAGGTCCTCCAGGTCTTTGCGGTTGCGGTCCGGCGCCACAAAGGTGCGGATGCCGGCTCGGTGCGCCGCCAGCACCTTGTCCTTGAGCCCGCCGATGGGGAGCACCCGGCCCCGCAGCGTGATCTCGCCCGTCATGGCCACGTCCCGGCTCACCGGACGCTGCGTCAAGGCCGAGATCAGGGCCGTGGCTAGGGTGATGCCGGCCGACGGGCCGTCCTTGGGCACGCCGCCGGCCGGGACATGGATGTGGATGTCGGTCTTCTCGAACAGCCCGGCGTCGTAGCCGAGCACCGAGGAGCGTGAGCGGGCGTAGCTCACCGCCGCCTGGGCCGATTCCCGCATCACTTCGCCCAACTGGCCGGTGAGGATGAGGACGCCCTTTCCCTCGAGCAAGGTGACCTCGATGGGGAGGACATCGCCTCCCTGCTCGGTCTTGGCTACCCCGGTGGCCACACCGATCTGGTCTTCGAGCTCCGCGGCGCCGAAGAAGTACTGCTGCGGGCCCAGGTACTTACCCACGCTCTGCGCCGAAACCGAGTCGGGCGCACGGTCGCCTTCCGCCACCGTGCGGGCGATTTTGCGGCAGATATTCCCGATCTCACGTTCCAGGTTCCGGACGCCAGCCTCCCGGGTGTAGTGTTCCACCACGGCCCGCAGCGCCCCGGTCGAGAATTTCACCTGCCGGTCCGCCAACCCGTTCTCCCTCAACTGCTTCGCCACCAGGAACTGGCGGGCGATGCCGATCTTCTCCCGCTCGGTGTACCCGGAGAGTTCGATGATCTCCAGCCGGTCTCGCAGCGCCGGGATGATGGGCTCCAGCAGGTTGGCCGTGGCGATAAAGAAGACCTTAGAGAGATCGTAGGGGACTTCCAGGTAGTGATCGCTGAACGTGTGGTTCTGCTCGGGGTCCAAGACCTCCAGCAGGGCCGAGGAGGGGTCGCCCCGGAAATCGGTGCCGACCTTGTCCAATTCGTCCAGCATGAACACCGGGTTGATGGTCCCGGCGGTGCGGATGGTCTGAATGATGCGTCCCGGCAGCGCCCCCACGTAGGTGCGGCGGTGTCCCCGCACCTCGGCCTCGTCCCGGATGCCGCCCAGGCTCACCCGGACGAACTTGCGTCCCAGCGCCTGGGCGATGGACATGCCGAGGCTCGTCTTGCCTACTCCGGGGGGGCCGACGAAGCACAGGATCGGGCTCCGCAGCCGGTCCTGTGCGAGCTTGCGCACCGCAATGTACTCAATGATGCGCTCTTTGACCTTGGGGAGGCCGTAATGGTTCAGGTCCAGCACCCGCTGGGCCTCGCGGATATCCACCTCGACCTCCTGATCCACCTTCCATGGCAGATGGACCATCCAGTCGAGGTAGTTCCGCACCATCGTCACTTCGGGGTGAGCGGACGGCATCGCCGCCAGCCGGTCGAGTTCCTGTTCCACCCGTTTCTGCACCACTTCGGGCATACCCGACTGGTCCAGCTTCTCCCTAAACTCCTCAGCCTCCCGCTGGATGGGGTCCATCTGCCCCAACTCCTTCTGGAGGACCCGCATCTGCTCCCGGATGTAGAACTCCTTCTGGGATTTGTCGATTCCGTCCTGGACCTCGGATCGGATGCGCTGCTGCAACTCCAGGACATCCAGTTCCTGAGCCAGCATCTGGCCGGTCACGGTGAGGCGCCGCCGCTGGTCCAGCATCTCCAGCAACTCCTGCTGCTGGGGGAGATCCACCGTCAGGGCGCCCGCAATGATGTCGGTGAAGGGGCCCGGCTCCTTGGCGTTCATCGCAATGACGTACGCCTCCTCCGGGACCTTGTCGGACAGGCGCACGTACTTCTCGAACAGGTTGAGCATCGCCCGCATGCGGACTTCGGTCTTGGCGGTGACGCGGGCCAGCCGCTCCTCGAGCACGCGGCCGCGCGCCTGGGAGAAGCCCCCGTCATGCGACAGTATCTCTTGCAGCTTGATGCGCCGGATTCCCTGGACCCACACGTTCATCAGGCCGTCCGGTAACCGGATGATCCGGCCCACCGCAGCCTCGGTCCCGACCTCGTAGAGGTTCTCCAACGAAATTTCCTGAGGCGGTGGATTGCGCCGCGCCACCACCAGAATGTGGCTGTCGGTATTGGCAGCGTGCTCCAAGGCCCGCTGCGACCGCTCGTTCCGGATCACGATCTGCCCCACCATGTTGGGGAACACCACGGTGTCCCAGCGCGGCAGCAGCGGCAGGGTGACGAAGGGCGATTCCTCGGGCGCCTCCGCCTCGAGTGTCGCGGAGGGTTCTGCGGGGGCGTCGATGGTTTCAAGTTCTGATTTGACGGTCATGACTATCCTGTGTGTCGTCGGAGGGGGTAATACTCCAGTTTAACATGTGAGATGGCGCCTCGGAGTCGCCGTGATGACAACCCGACAATTGCCCGCCATAGTCCAATTCTAATTTCAGGAAACTTGATTCGGGCCACCGGGACACGGGGCGGCTGGACGCCCCGTGTCCCGGTGCTACAATCACTCAAAGTGGGGCGTCGGTCTTCTGGAGCGTTGCGTCATTGGTTTTTCACTGCCGAGCCACCCGACCTGAGGCCTAGAATCTCATCATCGCAGGAGGCACCGCTGAGACCTGACATTCTCGCCATCGAACCCGCCACAGGTCCGATCGATGCCACGGTCACCCTCCCTGGCTCCAAGAGCTACACGAATCGCGCGCTGATCATCGCCGCCATGGCTGAGGGGAGGTCGGTGCTCCGGCACGCGCTCTTCAGCGACGACACGGACTACATGGCGGCGGCGTTGAGGACGCTTGGGATTGGGGTAACCGAAGACCGTATTGCCGAGGAGTTCCGGGTGAACGGGAGCGGCGGCCGCCTCGCTATTGGCGCGGCCACCCTGTTCATCGGCAACGCCGGCACCGCCGCCCGGTTTCTCACCAGCTTGGTGGCGCTGGGCCACGGACGTTATGTCATCGACGGCGTGGAGCGGATGCGGCAACGCCCCATCCAGCCCCTGCTCGACGGCCTGACCCAGTTGGGGGTCCGGGCCGTCTCCGAACGGGGCACCGGCTGCCCGCCGCTGGTGGTCGAGGCCGGCGGCTTCGAGGGCGGCAGGGCGCGAATGCGGGGTGATATATCGAGTCAGTATTTCAGCTCGCTCCTGATGGTGGCGCCGCTGAGCCGCCGGGGCGTCGAACTCGAGGTCGAGGGCGAACTCGTGTCGAAACCTTATATCGATATGACCGCCAGCACCATGGCCGCCTTTGGCGCTACGATGGAAAATCATGACTACCGCCGCTTCAGCATCCCGTGCGGACAAAGCTACCAGGCTCGGACTTACGACATCGAACCGGACGCGTCGGGAGCGTCCTACTTCTTCGCCGCTGCCGCGGTCACCGGAGGCCGGGTGCGGGTGGACCACCTCGGATCGGGCTCAGCCCAGGGCGACCTCGGTTTCGTGCGAGCGCTGGAGCAGATGGGCTGCACCGTGAGCCAGACGGCCGGCTACACCGAGGTGACCGGTCCCACCGAACTGAAGGGAGTCGACATCGACATGGGCGATATCTCCGACACCGCCCAGACGCTGGCGGCTATCGCCCCCTTTGCGAGCGGGCCGGTGAACATCCGCAACATAGCCCACGTGCGGGCCAAGGAGACCGACCGGGTGGCGGCGGTGGCCACCGAATTGCGCCGCCTCGGAGCGACGGTCGACGAGCGGCCGGACGGCCTGGCCATCCACCCGGCGGCGCTGCACCCCGCCGATATCGAGACCTACGACGACCACCGCATGGCCATGAGCTTCGCCGTTGCCGGGCTGCGCGTTCCGGGGCTGCGCATCAAAGACCCCGGCTGCGTGAGCAAGACCTTCCCGGACTTCTGGGAGCGGTTCGCTCGGCTGCGTGGTTTGTGATGTTCCACATCGTGGGGGGCACCCTACAGAAGTGGGCAGGTTTCTCCTCGGACAACCTAGAAGCCTGTACTTCCCACCCACCCACCCATTCCGTTGGTGTGTGGGGACACCCCACGCCCCGACAGAAGGGGCTGCGCCCCCTCTGCACACCCCCCGTCCTGGAACCACACCCAGGCACGAATTTAAAAGGTGACCACTCCTATGGGGGCACCCCCACGCCCCCGGCAAAGGGCTGCGCCCTCGTGCACTCCCGCCCCCCAACCGGTGGCGCCTCTACTGTCAACTCATCCATGAAACGGGGTGTCCAGCGGGTCTCCCGCTGGCGGGGAGTGTGAGGGGCGTTCCCCTCATCCGTCCTCTTTTTTCTCTTTCTGGGGAGGGGCGGGCCGACGCCGGAGTGCAATGGGTCGGTTGGCCCCTCAGCTGTTCATGGCCCGTTGGTGTCCCCTGGTCATGGGAATCCATGGATGACTTCCCCCTCCGATCCTCCGTAGCTTTACAGCCGCGACCCCCGTTGTTAGGATTACAGCGGTTCATTCCCGAGTTTGAAGGAGGGTCCGAATGCTCACAAAGGAAGAGAATGCCCGGCTGACGCTGATAGACGCTGGCACACCCATGGGCGAACTGATGCGCCGGTACTGGCACCCCATCGCCGCGGTCTCGCAGCTCGATGAGAACCCCACCAAAGCGGTCAAACTGCTGGGCGAAAACCTCACGCTGTACAGGGACCGCTCCGGCACCCTCGGCCTCATCGGCGACCGCTGCCCCCACCGCAAGGTCAACCTGTTGTACGGCATCCCTGAGGCGGAGGGGCTGCGCTGCCCCTACCACGGCTGGGTGTTCAATGAGAACGGGCAGTGCACCGAGCAGCCTTACGAGCAGGCCGAGGACCCGAACAGCAATTTCAAGGACAAGATCCACATCCAGTCCTACCCGGTGCAGGAGGCCGGCGGCCTGATCTTCGCCTACCTGGGTCCGCAGCCGGCGCCGGAACTGCCGCGCTGGGATCTGCTGGTGTGGGACAACGTGTACCGCGACATCGGGTTCTGCGTGATCCCGTGCAACTGGCTACAGATCATGGAGAACTCGGTGGACCCGGTGCATGCCGAGTGGCTGCACGGCGTGTTCGCCAACTACGTGTGGGAGCGGGTGGGCCAGCCTGAGAAGGCCAAGCGTATCCCGCCGCACAAGAAGATCGGGTTCGACACCTACGAGTACGGCATCATCAAGCGCCGGGTGTTGGAGGGCGATACCGAGGAGAACCCGAACTGGACGAACGGGCATCCGCTGGTGTTTCCGCACCTGCTGAAGGTGGGCGGCTTCCAGTGGCGGATACCGATGGATAACGAGAACACGCTCCACATCTGGTACTACACCTATGCGGCGCCGCAAGGGACTATCGTCCCCAAGGACGAGCCGATCCCGGTGTACGAGGTGCCGGTTCCCGAGCCGGACGCCTCCGGCATGCCGCGCTGGGACCTGTTGGATTCCACCGCGGTCCAGGACATCGCCATGTGGTACACCCAGGGGCGCATCGCCGACCGCTCGACCGAGACGCTGGGGCGGTCGGACAAGGGGCTCATCCTCTACCGGCGGCTGCTGCGGGAGAACCTGGAGAA
>SHYD01000076.1 GCA_009692945.1 Dehalococcoidia bacterium
GTAGTCATCGGTTGCTCTGTTGACAAAGATGTCCATCCCTGGGAGATCCCCGATCCCCCCAAGAGGGGAAACCAATTGCTCGACACCGGCGATTTCAAGGAACTTGGTGAGCATGCGGTCATCGAGATCGCGTTCTAGCAATGTTTTCAGCCATGTAGCGGCGGCTCCATACTGGTGGACGGTGAGCGATGCATCATAGCAACCCAGTAAGTAGATCGGCCGTCCGAATTTGGCTAGTCCCGGAGTTGCATCAACTTGCGCAAGATAGCGTCGTGCCGCGACTTCGTCAATGAGAGGAGTGGATTCATCGGTGAAGGATTCATCCGGGAAATACTCCGGGTCATCTTCCCCGACGTACCACACAGGCACATGTTCAGTATAGACGAGCAGTTCAAACAACCTCACTGCCAATTCGTCTAAAGCGCTCGTCAGGGCGGCGACTTCCCCAACGAGTTTAGGGAATGCCACGAGGCAATCGTGTAGCTCCTCCAGCAAAGACAAATGGTGGGCTGGGATTGTCGGCAATAGCCACAAGGATTTGGCTGGCGACGCGTAATCCGATTGCGTTTTGGCGCGGAGAATTTCCAACCCGATGACCGGATCCAAGATATCGAGGTTAACCCACCGTCCTGCCCCTGATCCGAAGGCAACCTCGGTGTACGCCAGAGCCAGCGCTGCAATTGAGGTCTCCGTCCGCTCCTTTCTGCCTAACAATTGCATAGGGAAGCCGCCAGTAATGTGTTCATACCACTCCTTGAGATGCTGCGGCAGTTCATCTCCCGTGAAATGGACACGGAGGACATCGCCGGCCACTTCCAGGAGAGAGCGGCTATTCTCATTCGTCATGGTTTAACTTCAGTGCTGGGTGTGTGGCCCGCTTGCCCTCAGAGCGGAGATGGACGGGCCTACTTGTTTCTTCGGAACCAACCTGCGTGGGGTCCACTGTGTTCGTTCGTGCTTTGGGATCTTTCAATCGCTCACGACTCCGGCATCCTGTACCAATGCGCCTCCAGTCGTGCCCGCGGCCTATCCTTCTCCTCGTCGGTGAACAGCCTGCTGAACTCCGGCTTAAGGACGTGGGGTTCGACCGTCAGGTCCAGGCGTTGATGCTCCCATAATTCGGTGAAACCGTATTGCAGGGCATCTGCTGATCCCAGTAACCGCCTCGCTGTGCCGACTCCGCCATATTCCGACACGATTTGGAGGAATCGGGTGGCGTTGTACCCGATCTCCGACTTGGCCCGCCGGTAGATCTCAACCATCGCCTCATGGAAGCGCTCTTCAATGGGAGTCATGACCCATCTCCAAAGACACCATTTTAGCTGCCCACTTGACGCTGGTGCGTGCTATTAGATCCTTCAACGTGGTTCCCTCGTCAATCTCTACCCCAAGAGCGCCTGTTTCCACCCGTAGCGGCGGGTTTCAAACCCGCCTGCGGCCGCCGTCCGAGTGCCACGTTACCCGGAGGCGGCCAAGCGATTGGAATGCCTCCCTTCGGGGGCCACCCTACCCGGATTCTCCGCGTCCTCATCCCAACGGCGCGGATTCCCGTCTATATATCCTCGAATGCGATCCAAGTCCGCCTCATCGCGGTTGATGTGATCGAAGTAGGATCTTTGCCACACAGCACGACCCGGCATCCCGCGAGCCGCATTGATGCGCCGCCCCGAGAACGTTTTCAGGGCGCGGATTATTTCCGGGAGGCCGTGGCGGGCGGCGGTGCTCATGGCGGGTTTGAAACCCGCCGCTACGATCCGATCGCCTCCACCGTCTCCCTTCGGCCCGGCGTCAGACTCGGTCAGCACGATTACGCCGTGGAGGTGGTTGGGCATAACGACAAAGGCATCCAACTCGACATGGGCATAATGCGCCGGTAGGTCGCTCCATGTTCTCGCCACCTCCCGCCCCGCATCATTGAGGAACATCGCCCCGTCGATCACAGCACCGAACAGGCAGAGCCGGTCATACGCCACAATGGTCACGAAATAGGCGCCAGCCCGGGCGTAATCGTAACCTTGAAGGCGGTTCGGGCTTCTGAGGATATACTCGATTTGACGCCCCTACCCCAAGATCGCCGGGCCGCCGATGCGCCGCTCGGTGCCTGCCCGCAGCCGCTGGATGTTGCCGCGGTGCTGGAAGATGATGGCGCAGGCCGCAGGGATCGCGTACCAGAGGTAGATGGGGTTCATGAAACCGAGGATGGCGGCGAGCGACACGGCGGGCAGGGCGAACGCCGCGCCCACCACCGAGCCCAGCGAGATATAGCGGGACATCACCATGACCGAGACGGTCACCGCGGTCACTATGGCCGCCACCGGCCAGCACATGCCGAACAGGCTGCCGATGCCGGTGCTCACCCCCCGCCCGCCCTCGCCGCGCAGGAAGACCGACCAGTTGTGCCCGGCCACCGCTGCCAACCCAGCCACCACCTGGGCGACGGGCGACCCCCAGATCAGCCCGGCGATGACCACCGGCAGCAGACCCTTGACGAAGTCGGCCAGGAACACAGCGATGAACGCTTGGGCGCCTAGCGTTCTCAGCGCGTTGGCGGCGCCGATGTTGCCGCTGCCGTAGCGCCGCATGTCGACACCCCGGGCCAGCTTGCCGAAGAGGAACCCCGAGGGGATCGACCCAACCAGGTAAGAAGCGATCGCCAGGAGCAGGTAGTCCAACCTACTCCGCCTCGCGGCCTCGGAAGACCATGCGGATGGCGGTGCCGTCGAAGCCGTAAGCGTCACGCAGGCGGTTCTCCAGGAAGCGCCGGTAGCTGAAATGCAGCAGGGACGGGTCGTTGACGAAGAAGACGAAGGTGGGTGGGGAGGCCGCCGCCTGGGTGGCGTACAGCACCTTGAGCCGCTTGCCCTGGACCTCCCTTGCCGGGTGGTCCGCCACCGCCCGCTGGATGACCTGGTTCACCTCGGCGGTGGCGATCCGAACCTGCCGCACCAGGTGCACCTTGAGCACGTCAGCCAGCAGCTTCTGCACGCCGAACCCGGTTTTGGCCGAAACCACCTCCAGAGGCGGGTTGGTGAAGAACTTGATGCTGTACGCGATCCGCTTGAGCACCAAGTCCCGATCGAGTTCGAGTTCCTCGGCCAGGTCCCATTTGTTCACGGCGACCACCAACCCCTTGTGGGCGTCCCGGATGTAGCCCGCCACGTGGGTGTCCTGCGCCGTCAGCCCCTCGCTGGCATCCACCACCAGCACGGCCACGTCGCAGCGGTCGATGGCGCGGATGGAACGGAACACGCTGTATTTCTCGATGCCCTGGTCCACCTTACCGGAACGCCTGATGCCAGCGGTGTCCACCAGCACCATCTCGCTGCCGCGATAGGTGAAGGGGCTGTCGACCGCATCCCGAGTGGTGCCGGGGATGGGGGAGACCAGCACGCGCTCCTCGCCCAGGATCGCATTGACCAGCATCGACTTGCCCACGTTGGGCCGCCCCGTGATGGCGATGCGGATGCCGCTCCCAACCGGATCGGCCGGACCCTCGGGCGGCGGCGGCAGCAGCGCGACCACCGCATCCATCAGGTCGTCGAGCCCGCGCCCGTGGTGGGCGCTGAAAGCGATGGGGTCGCCCAGGCCGAGCCGGTAAAACTCCGCCGCAGCCAGTTCCCGGGCACGGTTGTCAGCTTTGTTCACCCCCACCAACACTGGCTTCTTGGTCTGCCGCAGCAGTTGCGCCACGTCGAGGTCGTCCGGGGTGACCCCGGTCAGGGCGTCCACCAGCAGCACGATGGCGTCCGCCTCGGCGATGGCCACGATGGCCTGGTTCCGGATCTGCTGGGGGATGTCGTTCGACGAATCCAGTTCAAGGCCGCCGGTGTCGACCACGACGATGGGCCGGCCGTCGAGATCGACGTGGGCATAGAGACGGTCGCGCGTGGTGCCGGGCTCATCCTCGACGATGGCTTCGCGGCGCCCCACCAGCCGGTTGAACAGCGTCGACTTGCCGACGTTGGGGCGGCCGACAATGGCGATGACGGGGGTTGACCCCACAGCGGTGGGGGGGCCGGTATTGATGGTTTCGGTACTCATGGGCCTTATCGAATCGTGATCCCGACCTGTTCCGGGGTGGCGCGGACCAGGCGGATATTAGGGGGAAGGACCACCTGGGGAACCAGGACGTAGATCCCGGGCGAGCGGCCTCCTGCGTTGACCGTCACTGTTATCTTATCAGCCGTGAGCTCGCGGAGCGAAGGACCCTCGCCCGCCACCACCACCGACACCGCCGGCACATCCAGTTGGGCCGAAAAGCCGGGCGGCACCCCCACCAGTTGAGGGGCCACCTGAAACACCGCGGTCCCGGACACCGGACGGATAACCACGTCGACTTGCACCTGATTGCGGTCGACGGCGTTGACCCCCAGTGGCAGGTCCAACCCGATGATGCGACTGAAACTCGCGGTGGCCAGGCCGACATCGATGGGCTGGGTCTTCACGGCGCCCAGAGGCTGGAGCACGTCCTGGGGACCCACCACCGCCACCGTCAAGGGACTCACCCTCGCTTCCGCCACCCAGTACCCGGGGGATGGCGAGCCCCGCAGTTCCGGGGCGACGGCCACCGACACATAGTTGATCTGGCGAGTGATGGGGACTTCCACCACCACGGTGTGGGGCTCGACGCGCACCCCCGAGATGTCGTACCCTCGGGAAGCCCGCGGCACGAGCTGCAGCGATTGGCGGAACAGCGAGCGGGCGGTGCTGAGATTGACGTCGGCCACCGCCGCGCTGACGGCAGCGACCAGCCGTTCCGGGCCTTGGACGATCACCTGCTCGGGGTCGAAACGCGGCTGCTCGCTGGCGAATCCCAGGGGCGGACCTTGCTGGAAATTGATCTGGACGGGGACGACCTGGCGCCGGAGCACGTCCAACTCCACCCGCACTCTGGTGGGGATGACCTCCAGCACCTTGACGCGGGCGTCCCGGGACTGGACCCTCACCGGCGCCTCCCCCTCGCCTTCCTTCATCCCATCCAGGTCGACGGTCGCTTCCACGGTCGACTCGTTCATTTGGCCCCACAGGTCGGTGGGGGCGCTCACCCGGACCACCACCGGCTCGATGCGCCCCAACAGGTCGAGGTCTTGGGGCACGTTGACCGGTTGCACCGGGATGCGCACGGGGAGAATGCCCGCCCGGGGGGGGTTCTGTTCATTGGAGATGAACACCCAGAGAAAGATAGAAAGGCCCAGCGCCAGCGCGCCGAGGCTCATGTTTTGGCCGAATTGGCCCAGAAACCCCAGCGATGCGCGGCGGACTTCCCGCGCCACCCTCCGGCCGCCGCCCGGTGGCGCCTCAAACACGGGTTAATTCCTCCTCGGGGGCCGGCGTTTCGGCAGCTGGTTCTCGCGAGGCGAAATGATGGGCGAGGACGCTGCGGATGTTCTCGCCGGGCGGGAAGGTCACCATCCGCCCGCCTACGGCCAGCGAGGTGGAGCCGCGCTCTTCAGACACCGCGATGGCGATCGCATCGGTCTGCTCCGAGATGCCGGCCGCCGCCCGGTGGCGGGTACCCAGCGCCACGTGGGGGCCCGGGTTGTCCGAGAGCGGCATCACGCAGCGGGCCGCGACGATGCGGCCTCTTCGGATCACCACTGCGCCATCATGAAAGGGCGACGAGGTGGCGAACAGGGCCAGCAGCAACTCAGGCGAAACCACCGCGTCGATAAGAAAGCCCTGGTCCACGTACTCCTGGAGGCCGGTGGCCCGCTCGAGTACGATGAGCGCTCCGACGTGCCGCTGACCGAGGGTGAGGCAGGCACGGGCCACTGCATCGACCGCCGCCGAGCCGTCGAGCCCGTTGCGTCCGGTGAGGCGGCTGATGCCGAAGCCGCGGCCCACCTGCTCCAAAACCCGCCGCAACTCAGGCTGGAACAGGATGGGGATCGCCACCAGCATCGCGGGGAACGAGTTCCGGAGCAGCCACCCCACCATGGTGAGTTGCAGCACGTAGCTCAAGGCAAACCCGGCCACGTACACCACCACGATGGCCCGGAGCAGGCTCATTGCGGTGGTGCCCCGCAGCAGCAGCAGCAGGGAATACAGGACCAGCGCCACCAACAGGATATCGACGACGCTGCGCAGGTCGATGCTGCCGGCGATCCCGATGAGCGTTCCCAGCGCTTCAGCCACGGGCGCTCCTTTGGGCTGCGCCCACGAGGGCGGCTTTGGGCACGGGTCCGGCCCCTCGGTGCAGGCTACTCCAGCAGCGTTGCCAGCACTGCTTTCTGAGCGTGCAGCCGGTTCTCAGCCTGGTCGAACACCGCCGATTGTGGAAGATACAGGACTCCTTCGGCCACTTCTTCCCCGTGGTGCGCGGGCAGGGGATGGAGCAACACCGCATCAGGCTTGGTCTTGCGCAATAACGCCTCATTCACCTGATACGGCGCGAAGATACGGGTGCGCGCCTCTTTTTCCGCCTCCTGCCCCATGCTGGTCCAAACATCAGTGTATACGGCGTCGGCGTGGTTCACCGCCTCGGCCGGGTCCTCGGTGAGCAGCACCGTTGCGTTGGACCGGGCGGCGAGTTCCTGCGCCCGGGCCACCTGGTCCGGCGTTAATTGATACCCCTTGGGCGAGGCGATCCGGAAGTTGGTCCCCAGCATGGCGGCAAGATACAGCAGGCTCACCGCGCAGTTGTTGCCGTCGCCCACGTAGGCCAGGGTGAGCCCTTTCACGTCGCCTCGCCGCTGCTCAAGCGTCATGAAGTCGGCGAGCGCTTGGCAGGGATGCTCCTGGTCGGAAAGCGCATTGATGACCGGCACCGACCCGAACTGCGCCAATTCATCCAACGTCCGGTGGGCGAAGGTGCGGGCCGCGATGGCGCTCACGTAGCGGCTCAAAACCTGTGCGGTGTCCCGGACGCTTTCGCGCTGGCCGAGCCCGACTTCGGCGGGCGACAGATAGATGCAGTGGCCCCCCAGTTGGTACATGGCCATATCGAAACTGACGCGGGTGCGCAGCGAGGGTTTCTCGAACAGCAGCGCCAACGCCGTCCCCGGCAGGCGGGTGTCCTCACGCCCCTGCTTGAACACCCGCGCCCGGTTGAGCGCAGCGCGGTGCTGGTCCGGCGACCAATCCAGAATGCTGATGAAGTGTTTGGCCATGGTCTCCAAGTGGGGTGGCGGCCCCGGCAGGGGCGCAGGTTCCCCACCAAGATACACCCATTGGGGAAAATTGTTGCCGGGTGGTGCTAGGAACGCCCGGTAGGAATCTCATTGCTGAACCCCATGAGGAAGCTTCCCGCGGGGCTCGAAGGGTGTGCCTGCCGTTTGCGCGGAGCCCGATACTGTTCGAGCGGAGCGAGAATCTGCGCCGTCTGGCCGAGATCCGTTGAAATAGGTACGTTGGCGCGAGGATGGCAATTGAGCGGGAGTAAAGGTGTGGGTTCCCAGTTGGGGAGACAATCTCTCCCCAGCCCCCTATGAGGCAATCCGTTACCCATATCTGACGGGCCCCGACGACTTCGGAGCGTTGGCCGCTCCTCGCTTGCTGCACTGAGGGGAGTGCAGGGCGGGCGAATCCCTCCTGCTGGGGGCTTGGGGGTGTCCCCCAAGAACGAAACTTCTCTCTCTTTTCGGGGGAGTGGGGCAACGGAACGGGGGCACTCGAATGGATGGTAACGAATGGCCTACGAGGAGAGGGGCGACCCGTTCCCCTTTCCTCGCGTTCACCGCGTCCGTCGACCCTGTTCGGGCGGAGCGAGAACCTGAGTACTCGGAGCGAATGGCCCGTGAGCGGAGAGCAATCGCCGCCGGGTTCGGTCTTGGAGCGAAGGCGCAATGCCGGGTACGCGTGGCTACTCGAGTTGCTCCAGGAGCGCATCGATGCGCTGCAGGCGGTCCCGCGTTTCGAGGTCAGAGAAGGCGGCGCGGGCCTTCTGGAGGTGCTCCTTGGCCTGTTCCCGCCGCCCCTGAGTCAGCAGGAACTGGCCGTACTCCAGGTTCGCCTCACCAATCTCGTAACTCTCTTCCGCCTCGCCCAGGTCCTCGATCGCGTGATGGAACGCATCCTCGGCCTCGGCAACCCGGCCGGTGCTGGCGTGGACCAGCGCCAGCGCGAACCAGGTGGTGCCCTGAGAATAGTGGTCCTCATCATCCACCACTTGCCGGCCCAACAGAGCAAACCGCTCCGCTTCGGCAGGCTGCGCCACCGACACATAGGCCTGGGCCAGCATGCGATAGACCTCGGGCAGGATGGCGGGCTGGTCGCTCTGCTCACAGATTTCCTTGGCCTCCAGCAGCCCATTCACCGCAGCCTGGCCGTGCCCCTCGGACAGTTCGGCCTGGGCGAGCAGCAGCAGGCAGCGCACCTGCTGCGCCGATTGGCCCAGGGCTTTGGCCAGCACGACCCCCTTGCCGGAATAGTCCCGCGCTGCCGTCAGGTTGCCCTTTTCCAGGTGGAGCTGGCCCAGGGTCGACAGCGCGGCGATTCGCATCGGTTGTTCGCCCAGTTCGTGGAATATCGCGTAGGCCTGTTCGCCGCGCTGGATAGCCTCGAGGGAGCGGCTGCTGGCCTGCAGGACCCGGCCCGTGAGCAGCGCGGTGGACGCCAGGCCGCGCCGATCCGACAACGCCTGGCTGATCTCCACCGACTTCTCCAACGACTCCAGTCCGTCGGCCATCTTCCCCTGATAGACGCAGGACGAGCCGAGCAGGGTGAGGGCGCGCGCCTCCAGCCACCGAACACCCGACTACTGGGCCAGTTCGTAGGCCTGGCGGCAGGCCGCCTCGAAGCCGGCAAGGCGCGGCACGTCCGAATACATCTCCCCCAGCGACAGCAGCGCCTGGGCCTGCCCGCCGGCATCACCCGCCTGTTTGAAAAGCTCGATCGCCTTTTCGGCGCACTCCATCGCCTCGGCGCCGTGGGACTGGAGCCGAAGCACGCGGCCCTTCTGCGTGTAGGCGGTGGCTGCCTGCCTGATCTGGTTGGCGGGCAACGCGGTCCGCAACACGGCGTCCAGGTCCTCGATCGCCGAATCCAGTTGCCCCAGCGGTTCCTTAACCTGGGCCCGCCGCAATTGGATCTCCAGCCGCAGTTCCCCGGCCGACAACCCATCGAGTTGCAGGTCGGTCTGCTCATTGGTGGCGATCAGGTGCTGGAACAGGGTCATGGCGTCGTTGTAGCGGGACAGCGCATCGGAGTAGGCCTGCTGGGTCCGGGCGCGCTCGGCCGCGCGCCAGCCATAGGTCCCGGCTTTCCGCAGCGCGTCCTCGTTTTCTGAGTCCTCCCTGATGGCCTGGAGCGAACTCTGGCCGTAGCGGTACGCCAGCAGTTCGGTGAACTCTTCGGTGCGGTCCCCCACCTTCGACTCCAGCCAGTCGGCGGTGCGCCGGTGCTCCGAAACCCGCTGGATCTTGGTCAACGCCTTATAGGCCGATTCCCGCACCAGGTCGTTGGTGAACAGATACTCGCGGTCATCCACAAAGGACGAGCGGGTCTGCTGCGCCACCCAGTTCTTGGCCTGGAGGCCCAGCAGCGCCGTTCCCTCGCGTCCCAGTTGAAGCGCCGGGTAGCTGAGTGCGGTGTCCCAGAAGCGGCTGCCGACCACCGAGGCGCGTTGCAACACCGCCTTCTCCAGGCTGGGCAGCCGGTCCATGCGGGCGAACAGCGTGGCGAAAACTGTCACCGGCAGGTCGGGCAGGTTTTCCGCCTGCACCGGGGCCCAGCCGGCAGGACTCTGTACGATACGTCCTTCTTCCACCAAGCCCCGCAGCACCTCCTCCAGGAAGAATGGCACCCCGCCGGCAGCGGTGACCACCCTTTCTTTCCAAAAGGGGGAGAGGAGATTGGGCGAAAGCAGGTTGTCCAGAAGCTCGCGGGACTCCACGGCATCGAGGGGCTCGAGTTCGATGATCTTGCGGTTTAGCCCCTCCACCAAGCTGAGCGACTGCTCCACCAGCTCGGGCCGGGCGCACGCGACGATCATGATCGGCACATCTTTCAGGACGTCGAGCAGCGACTCCAGCAGGTCGACCACGATGCGGTCGCCCCACTGGAGGTCCTCCACCACGATGACAGCCGGCGCGGCGCCCGCCCAGTAATAAAAGAAGCGCCGCCACGCCCACAGCAACTCGTCCTTCACGTTGGCCGGGGTGATCTCGGAGAGGTCGCTGTCGGGGTAGGCCACGCCCATGGCATAGCCGAGGCGGTGGCAGATCTGCCGGGCCTCTTCGTCCAGCTCCGATGAGGCGATCTCACCACCGGCGACGTTCTCCATCACCTCGCGCACCCCCGCGAGGAGGCGGTCCAGCATCGCCTGTTTTGCGTCGCTGTCGGGTATGCCGAACAGCCCCTTCAGCATCTCTGCCAGCGGATGGAAGGCGATGTCCTGGCCACAGGGCAGGCAACGCCCCTTGCACCAGCCCGCCCCGGTGCCACGTTCCACCAGGTAGCGCTCAAATTCATCCACCAGACGGGACTTGCCGATACCGGGGATCCCGGTGATGGTGACCAACTGCGGCACATGGGTGGAGGCCGCTTCGTCGAAGGCTCCGGTCAGCGCCTCGAAGGCATGGCCCCGGCCGATCATCGGTGAAGCGAGTCCCTCGACCCCACGCCGCTGGCCCCGCACCGACCGGATGCCAATCGGGCGGTACACCGCCAGGGCCTCGACCTTGCCCTTCACCTTGATGGGCTCCAGGGTTTCGTACTCAAACATATGCTTGGTCAGCGCGTGGGTGCTGGCGCCGACCATCACCGTGCCGGGCTCGGCGTTGGCCTCGAAACGGGAGGCGGTGTTCACCACGTCGCCCATCACGGTCGTGTCTTTGGAACGCCCGGAGGCCACGACCCCCGAGATCACCTCGCCGGTATTGAGACCGATGCGCATTTTAAGGGTGAAGCCGCGCTGCCACTCCAGGCGGGCGGAGAAGGCGTGGAGCGCCACCTGCATCCCCATCGCCGCCATCACCGCCCGTTCGGCGTCGTCCTCGTGGGCCGTGGGAGCCCCCCACACCGCCATGATGAGATCGCCCTCGAACTTGTCGACGGTGCCGTCGTACTTCGCCACCTCTCCTGCCAGCAGCTTGAGGCAGTTATCCATGATGATCTTCATGTCTTCGGGCTCGAGTTTCTCCGACATGGCGGTGAACCCGGAGACATCGCCGAACAACACGGTGACCAGACGCCGCCCGTCCTTCTGGGTGACGGTGGTCCTTGCCCCGGACGGCGGCGACGCGGTGCGCCGCGGTGGCGGCTCCGGCGTGGCAGCCGGGACGGGCGCGGCGGCAGGAGGCGTTGAGGATACCCGCGGTGCGGCCGGCCGTGCGACGGCCGGCAACGGTGGCGCATCCGGGACTGCGGGGGCTGCCTCGCTCGCCGGCGCCGCGGTGACCGGCTCAACCGGGGGCGCGCCGACAGCCGGTGCGCCCGGTGGCGCTCCGGCCAGCGGTGGTGCAGCGGCGGGCCGGGGGGGAGCGCCCGCCGCTGGCGGCGGTTCGGCCACCGGGGCAGGCTCGGGAGGCCCCGTGGGAACAGCAACCGGCGGCGCGGCAAGAGGCGGCGCCTCGGCCACCGGCGTGGGCTGAGCAACCGGCGTTGCGACCTGAGGCGGCGCCGCGACCACGGGCGGAGGTTGGGCGACCGCGGGCGGCGCGGCCTGCGGCGGCGCTTCGCGCACCGGTGCGGGCTGGGCGACGGCGGGCGAAGCGGCTTGAGGCGAAACTTCGCGCACCGGTGCGGGCTGGGCGACGGCGGGCGCCGGCGGGGCGGGTTCGAACACCACTGGTGGCGGGGCCGGGGCGGTGTAAGGGGGTGGGTAGGGCGCCACCGGTGGGGCCGGGGTGTGAGCAACCGCCGGGTGAACGGTGGCGGGCGGGGCGTGGGGTGGCGTGTGTTGG
>SHYD01000077.1 GCA_009692945.1 Dehalococcoidia bacterium
CCCGTTCGTCAGACAGTACAGGTCGGCAAAGTCCTGGTCCCGGAACAGCACGTCCCGCTGGGAGGCAAGAAACCCGTAGAACGAGTCCCGTCCCACGAAGTCGCCGTATAAGTGGTCCGCTTCGAACAAGCCGCGTTGGGGGCCCCGCTCACCGGGCATACGCACCTCCGGCCAGGAACTGCTCTCCCATCCTACGCAACAAGCCACCTCTCGGGAAGAGGGGTTTCCGGCCGGACTTCTAGGTCGCGAACACGGCGAATGTGGGCGGCGCCCGGCAGCCGGGGAATTCCGCGTTGCCAGCCACTTGATTGCCAGCAACTTGATGTGCGTTTATCCATCGCCCGCGCTACAATGGAAACAGTTGGGTCATCTGCTGGGAGTTCGGCATGGGGAGGTGGCGAAGATGCCATTCAATCTTGGTGGACCTGAATTGATCATCGTGATGGTGATCGTGTTCGTTATCTTCGGCGCCGGCAAGCTGCCCGAGGTGTTCGGCGCTATGGGCAAGGGTGTCAAAGAGTTCAAGAAGGCGCAGTCGGACGACGAGACGGCCGCGTCGAAGGAAACGAAAGCTTAGTCCGCAGAGGTTCGTCCACGGGGGCCCGCTCGTCGGCGGGCTACCCCGTGGGAGTTCGGAAATCAGCGTTTAGAGACGGGGGCAGCGCATGCGCTGCCCCCGTCGACGCGCCTGCGCGGGGTGACCGGCCCGTGGGCATGAGTTCAGACAGCGGCGCCGCATGAACCACTCCCTCCACCCCGAAAAAAGAGGAGAATTCTCTGTGGGGGGCACCCCCACGCCCCCGGCAGAGGGCTGCCGCCCTCGTGCACTCCCGCTCCTGGGCCCGATAGTACCCTCAATTGCGAACTCTTACGCCCGTGGTTGGTGCCTACGGTGTTTGTCTGCAGTGGGGTATCATTGGGGGGGGAACCAAGCCGTTCCAAACCCTCCCACCGCGACATGCAGATTTAATGATGCAACGTTCCCAAGCCGCCGGTTCCACGCGGGTGACCTCTGATGCCTTCCTTTGAACAAAGGCTCCTCAAGTTGGCAACGCTCGCCGGCGACGAGGCTGAGGTCTATTCTCTCTCCACCGAGGAGACGCCCGTCAATTTCGAGGCCAACCGGCTCAAGGGCGTGAGTTCGAGGCAAAGCCACGGCGTGGCGTTACGGCTCATCAAGGGCGGACGCATCGGATTCGCCGCCGGAACGGGTCCCACCGACCCCCAGCAACTGGTCGACATCGCGGCCGAGGCCGCTGAATTCGGTCCCAAGGCCCAGTTCCACCTGCCTCGCCCCACTGCCTACCCGGTCGTGGAGGGCTACGACCCCGCCATCGAAACGCTGGAGATGGACGCCATGGTTCATGCCGGGAAACAGGCGATCGACCGGATTGTCGCGGCTGCGGATGGTATTATCTGCGACGCCGGGTTGACCCGCCGCATTGTGAACGTCACTATCCTGAACTCCGCAGGCGCCGCGGCGAGCGCCCGGCGCTCGGTGTTCAGCGCCCGGCTGAGTGGCACGCTGATCCGCGGCACCGACATGTTGTTTGTGGGTGACATGCTCGCCTCGTGCCACCCCGCCCTCGATCTCACTCCATTGGTCGAAGCCACATTACAACAGCTCGAGTGGACGCGGGAGACTGCGACCGCGCCCGCCTCGGGCGCACCGGTCGTTTTCACGCCGCGGGCCTTCGCCCAGGCGTTCTCGGGCGCGCTATCGCTGGGACTCAGTGGTAAGACAGTGCTCCAGGGTTCCTCTCCGCTGGGCGGGCGCCTTGGCGAAACCTGCTTTGACCCTCGATTGACGTTGGTGGACGACCCTTCCATTGACTACTGCCCGGGAGCACAGGCCTTCGACGGGGAGGGCGTTCCATCGGCAAGGAGGGTTCTGGTAGACCGGGGACGCCTGCAGGGATTCGTCTACGATCTCCAGACGGCGGCAATGGCGGGAGTCGCCTCCACCGGCAACGCAGGCCGCGGCCTCACCTCGCTGCCCGCGCCCGACCTCAACGTGCTGGTGGTTGAACCCGGCGAGTCCCCCTTCGAGGCAATGCTGGCGGAGATCGACGACGGGCTGGTGGTCGAAGAGATGTTGGGGTCGTCTCAGGGGAACGTCCTCGGCGGCGATTTCAGCGGGAACGTGCTCCTGGGGTACCGCGTGCAACATGGGCGGATCACAGGCCGGGTGAAGGATACGATGGTGTCCGGGAATGTGTATGAGGTGTTGCGTCAATTGCACTCCGTGGGCAAGGACGCCCGATGGGTGGGAGGCTCCCTGTTGCTTCCCTCGATCGGCTGTTTGAACGTGGCGATCTCGGCCGCCGGATAAGATCCACCCGGCGTTGCTCAATAACGGACTGGGAGGAGTGCCATGGTAAGCGAGCAGTTTCTCGCTGAGTTGTTTGATGAAACCCAGCCGATCGTCCCCTCAACATTGCAGCAGTTGACCGGTCTCAGCGATGTGGAGGCGATAACCTTCCGCCACGAATGGCTGGCCGCGCCTGAACGCCGGCGGGCGCAGGTGTTGGAACAGCTTGCCCTGGTTGCCGAAGACAACACCGAATTCGATTTTGACGCCATCTTGCGCATAGGTCTTGACGATGAAGTCCCGGAAATCAGGGTACAGGCGGTAGAAGGTCTGTGGGAATGCCAAGACCGGTGGTTGTTGAACCGTCTCATGCAGATGGCAGAAACCGACATCGCCGAGCCCGTTCGGGCTGCAGCCGCCAGCGGGCTCGGCAAATTCGTGTTGCTCGGGGTCGTGGAAGAACTGCGCCCCGCGCTGGTTGACCAGGTGGAGGGGGCGCTCAAGCGGATCATCGACGACCTGGACGAGGCCCCGGCCGTCCGCCGCCGGGCCATTGAATCGCTCGGGGCCAGCGCCGACGGAGAGGTTAACGGCATCATCCGGTCCGCTTACCATGATGAGGAGCCCGAACTCAAGCTGGCCGCGATCTACGCGATGGGGCAGCACTGCGACCCCGCATGGCTTCCGGCGCTGCTCCGGGAACTTCGGAATCCGGACGCAGCCTTCCGTTTCGAGGCGGCCCGTGCCTGTGGTGAACTGGAGGACGAACGGGCGGTCCCGGCGCTGATAGACTTGGCCGGAGAAGACGATACCATCGTCCAGGAGGCCGCGTTGGAAGCGCTGGGACGGATCGGCGGCGATGACGCGAAACTGGCGCTGCGACGGGCGGCCGCGCAGGATGACCCGCGGGTCAGCGAAGCCGCCCGCGCCGCATTGGAAGAGTTGGCCTTCGACGAAAACCCGAAGCCGTTCTAAACTGCGGGGAAGCGAAGCCACGGAAACGTAAGGATTCACAGTTGGGGGGGCGGCCGGGCTCGTGAGCGGGATTGCATGAGGGCTTTGGGACGGGGTGTGCAGAGGGGGCGAAGCTCCTTCTGTCGGGGTGTGGGGTGTCCCCACACCCCGACGAAATGGGTGGGTGGGTGGGAAGTACAGCCTTGGAGGTTGTACGAGGAGAAACCTGCCCACTCCTATGGGGTGCCCCCCACGAGAATTTTCCTCTTTTTTCGGGGTTGGGGGAGTGGTTCGGGCGGCCGTTCCTGAATCTGAACTCACTCACGGAAACACCGGAGGCTGGGACAGTTCGCAGGGCGGTATACAATAGGACCGATGACCTTACGACCAATTTTGGCCCCGGTTTTGGTCGCCAGCCTGGTGCTGGCGCTGGCCATCGCTTGCGGCGTTTCCGAACCTCCCCCCACCGTCCCCGTGGCGGCCCCGGCGACGGTGGGGGCGTTGCCCCTCAGCCCGGCCAGTGAACCATCGGCCGCGCTGGGCGCAGAGCCCAGCGCCATCGCATTCCCCAGGGATGACGGGCCCCATCAAGCGTTGACGGAATGGTGGTACTACAACGGCCATCTGAACGACAGCGCGGGCAGCCGGTACGGGTTTCAACTCGTCGTGTTCAAGCGCCAGGCCCCCGGGGGGCGCAGCGGCTACGCCGGACACGTGGCGGTCACCAACCACCAGACCGGCCAGTTTCAGTACCGCCAGGAGATCTCCCTCCCTCCACCCGTCACCGGGCCTGGTGAGGGGTTCGATGTGAGCACCGCCTCGGTACGCGCCGCCGGCACAGCTGGGAACGATGTGCTCAGCGGCGCCACCGCCGATTACCGCATCGCTCTCAGCCTCAAGCCCGGCAAGCCGCCGGCGCTCCATGGCCGCAACGGCTACATCGGCGTGGCTGCCAACGAGATGTCCTACTACTATTCCCGAACCCGGCTGCTGACCGAGGGAACGCTGATGGACCACGGCCGGACAGTGCCGGTGACAGGCGAGGTGTGGATGGACCACCAATGGGGCGACTTCTCGCTGGATGGCGGGGGCGGTTGGGACTGGCTCGGCGTTCAATTGAGCGATGGCACGGATCTCATGGTGTCGGTGATTCGGAACGGCGCAGGAGAGCCGGTGCTGACCTACGGAACATTGGTCGGAACCCAGGGTGAGGCGGAACACCTCGGCCAGGGTCGGGTGCGGGCGCGGGCGACCGGGCAATGGGCCAGCGCCAAGACCGGCGCGGTCTATCCGATGGGCTGGGTGGTGGAGGTCGCGGACCGCGGGCTGGAGTTGACGGTGCGGCCGGTGGTGCAGGACCAGGAATTGGATACGCTCGACACCATCGGCCGGGCCTATTGGGAGGGGGAGGTGCGCGTGGCAGGCGCCGCCGGAGGGAACCCGGTAGAAGGCCTGGGCTACGTGGAACTCACCGGGTACGACCGGCGTCAAGCCCGGGGAACAGCTCAGGGATCAGGCAGTTGACCACCTCGCCATCAGCAGCACAGGTCTCGGTGGAGGCCTCGTTCCGCCAAAGCCTCGGCTATTTCCGCTCCGGGTTCGAGCTCATCAGCCGGGCCCCCTGGCTGTTTCTCCAGGTACTCATCGCATTCTCAATGCCCGCGTTGGCGGCCTCAATCCTGGTCCACTGGTTACCGGCGGGCAACGGTTGGTGGGAGCCGCTGCTCTTCCTGATGGATGCCGCCACCACGGTGGTCGCTCCCGTGGTCTTCATGATGGCGGTGGGCTCCACCTACCGCAATGAGCGACTCAATCTGGCCCAGGTCATCCGCCAGGGGTTGCCATGGCTTCCCCGCTACGTTTGGACCAACGCCCATACCACCGCAATCTTCTGGGTGCCGGTGGGCATCCTGTTGTTCGCCCACCGTGCCGTGGAGCGCGCCGCCGATACCGGGGTATACCAGGAGGGGCTCCTGAACGCCGGATGGGGTCTGGCAGTGGGCTGCGCGGCCGTCTATTTTCACACCCGTACCCTGCTCGCGCCCTTCCTAGCGGTTCACAGCAACCTCCCGGCCAGCCAGGCCACCTGGTTCTCCTGGCGCCTCTCCCACGACTACTTTCGCACGGCAGCGGCCACCTTCATCGTCTGCGCCGCACCGGTGGCGCTTCCCCTCGGGTTGCTGGCGGCGGCGGTCAGCCGCAGCAACGGTACGCTGCTGGGTGGGATGGATAGCCTTCCCCATGCTACCGGGATCGGCCTGCAACTCATCCGCCTCACCCTGATCCCGGCGGTGTATGCCCTCTACCACGACCTGTGGGACAACTCCTCTATGGCGCAGGACGCCGTCCCGTGGCCGGTGGCGACGCTGATGCGGGCGACTTCATGGGTGCCACCCCTGGGCCCGATGGGCGTCCGAAATACCGTGCCCGAGGGCGTGGAACCCGCAGGGACGCCGGGCCTCGCCGTGGCAGGCGTTGCAGAACGCCTTACATGATCGCCCCGCCGGTCCCTCGCGACCCGCTGCTGGCTCGCATCGGGCAGACGCCGCTGGTCGAACTCCCCAACTGCTCGCCCAAACCCGGCATCAAGGTCTTTGCCAAACTGGAATGGTTCAACCCCACCGGCAGCGTCAAGGACCGGGTGGCCTGGTTCATGGTGGAGGAGGCGGAGGAACGCGGTGTGCTCAAGCCCGGAGCCACCATCATCGAAGCCACCACCGGGAACACCGGCATCGCCCTCGCTTTTGCCGGCCGGCGCAAGGGCTATCGGGTCAAGACGGTGGTGCCGGACAATGCGATGCCCGAGATCCGGGAACTCCTTGAGGCCCACGGCGCCGAGGTGGTGTGGGGGCCCGCCGGCGAAGGGACCAGGGGCGCCATCGCCCTGGCGAAACGGCTCGCGGCCGAGGAGGGCTACTTCCTGCCGGACCAGTTCAGCAATCCCGCCAACGTGCAGGCCCATTACCTGACCACCGGGCGGGAGGTGCTTGAAAGCCTCGCTCAGGTGGACGTGTTCGTCTCCGGCATGGGGACGGGCGGCACCATCACCGGGGTCGGCCGCCGTCTGCGCGAACACAACCCCGCGGTGAAGCTCGTCGCCATCGAGCCCCATCTGGGCGACCACCTCCAGGGGCTCAAGACACTCCAGGACGGCTTCATCCCACCCATCCTTGACCTGGGACAGCTCGACGGCAAGATCCTGGTGTATGCCAAAGACGCCTTCTTCTGGACCCGGGAATTGGCGCGACGCGAGGGGTTGTTCGGTGGCCTCAGTTCCGGGGCGGCCCTGTACGGCGCACTGAAATGGGCGCAGCGGATGGAGCGCGGCAACATCGTGGTGCTGTTCGCCGATGGCGGTTGGAAGTATCTCAGCACCGGCCTCTGGCGCAACCCGAGCATCGACTCCCGCGAGGGACTGGACGATACCGTGTGGTGGTAGGGAAAGAGCGCGGCACTGGCGCCTCCCACAACCCACCCTGTCCCGTCACCGTATCTATTCAGTGTCAGGGGATCGGGGGATATGAGCCACTCCCCCCACCCCAGGAAAAAAGAGGAGCATTCTATGTGGGGGCACCCCCACTCCTGAGCCCGGCTGCCCCGCAATAGTGAATTCTTACCCGTCACCCTCGTCCCGTCACCCTCGTCCTTGACACTCCCATCTCTGCGCTGCTACGTTCGTTGAAGCCAGACATCACTCGAGACTCGATTTGACGTTGTGTGCACCGACTTTTTCGCTATGCATGGAGGACCGATGCACTTGGGGTTACCCGATTCGATCACGCGAAGGGCGTTTGTGCGGGTCGGGGGGGTCGCTGGGATGGCGGCCGCGGCGCTGGCGTGCGCACCCAGTGCCGCACCCGTCAGCGACGGGGCCGCGGGGGCCAGCGCCAAGTCAGGATGGGAGAAGGAGTGGGACGACCTGGTTGAGGCCGCCAAGAAAGAGGGCACGCTGTCGCTGGTGACCACCGCCGGCAGTTACTTCAGGAATGGCGCCGATGAATTCGAGAAGGCGTTCCCGGGAGTGCGGGTCGAACTGACCAGCATGATAGCCAGCACCTTTGGCCCAAGGGCGCTCCAGGAGCGCAAGGGGCGCATCTACAACTACGACGTGTTCACCTCGACCTATGGGACCGTCGCCCTCACCATGATCCCGCAGGGCGCCCTGGACCCGGTGCGTCCGCTCATCTTCCGTCCCGACGTGCTGGACGACAAGAACTGGCAGGACGGCTTCGAGCGGGGATTCCTCGACCTCGATAAGAAGTGGGCTTTCGGCGGCTTTGGTGAAGTCTTCCGAGCCATATGGGTCAATTCGGACATCATCAAAGAAAGCGAAATCCGCACCTTCGATGACCTGCTGAACCCAAAGTACAAGGGGAAGATCATCTCGGGCGACCCCCGCAACCACGGCGGCGGCTGGTGGCCGGCCACTTCGCTGCGGCTGCGGCGGGGTGAGGACGCCATGCGGAGGTTCTATCAGGGCCAGGAACTCACCTTCAGCCGGGAACAGCGCCAGATGATGGACTTCATCATCAAGGGCCAGTACTGGCTGGGCTGCGGACCGGTTCTGGAGACCCTGCTGGCGGAGTACAACCAGCAGGGCGTGGGCCGGAAGCTGAAATACGTCCCCATCGATGAACTCGACAACCTGAACCACGGCAGCAACGTGCTGTACTACTTCAACCGTGCTCCTCATCCCAACGCCGCCAAGCTGTTCATCAACTGGCTGCTGACCAGAGACGGTTCGGCCGCATGGTCCAAACACGCCGAGACCAACAGCCGCCGCATCGATGTTGCCCCGGCCAAGCCCGACAATGCCCCCGATGCCAAGCGCAATCTCATCGAGATGGACCGGCAGGAACTACAGTCCGAGTGGGTGAAGACCCAGGACCTGGCCAAGGCCTGGTTCAACTAAAGCACCTTGGGGGGTTGTCGGGGGCGCCCCCAAGCACTACAACCCCTTTTTTCTGAACTCGTACGGTTGATGGCTTTTCGGAAAAACTGCGGCTCGGCGCATCAAGAGCGTGGAGGAAGAATGGCAATCGGAAACATGATCATGATGTTGCTCCACATCGGTGGTGGGGTGATATGGATTGGCGGGCTCATCTACCTGCGGCTGCTGGTGCTGCCCACTTTGGCGGCGGCCGCGCCCACGGTACGAGGCCCGGTGCTTATGGAGTTGGGGCCCAAGACGGTGCGGCTGTTCCTGCGGATCGCAGAAGTCACGTTGGTGACCGGCGTCATCAACATCTTCCTGATGGGCCGCATCACCAAGATGAGCGACTTCTACGCAACGGCCTGGGGACTGTCGATCGGCGTCGGGATGGCGGCGTCCATCGCGATCTACGTCATCGGGCAGGCGGTGACTGCGCCGGTCACCCGGAAGGTCGCGGCCACGCTGCGGTCCATGAGCACCGGCGAGGCCGGGCCGGAAGCCGGTGCGGTGCTGCCCGGCCTAGCCGCCCGCCAACTCAAGGCGCTGAACATCCAGGTTGCCTTGGGTGTCATCGCAGTGGCCACCATGGCGGTGGCCCGTTTCGCGTAACGCCCACTGAGAATCACCCAATCATCTGAACCCCGCGGGCGGGTTCAGGTGGTCACCCGCGCATCACGCCCCCGGCGCACCCTTGCCCCGCAATTCCACCCCGGCCGCCTGCTCCTGGGCCCGCACGCCCACGAAGTTGACGAGGTCGCCCCAGCCCTGCGCCTGAGCCCGTTTGAGGGTATCCTGCACGATGGTCAGCAGCGGGGTGTGGGCGTTGATGGCCAGCGCCGTCTCCTGGGCGCAGCCCACGTCCTTCACCCAGCGGTCCAGCGGCCCCGGACCCGCGGGCACCCGTTCCCAATTGCGGGGGAAGACGATGTTTTCGAAGATGTCCTTGGGAAAGAAGCGGGACGCTCCGCTCACCGAGAGCATCTGCGCCACCAGTTCTGGATCGAGGCCGGCCTTGGCCGCCAGCAGCAACCCCTCGGAGGCGAGGATGATGTTGGCATACATCAGGAACTGGTTGATGCTCTTGGCCACCATGCCCTGGCCGTTGTCGCCGAAGTAGAAGATGTCCCTGCTCATGGCCTGCAGGGCCGGCCGGTAGCGATCCAGCACCTCCGGTTCGCCGCCCACCATGATGCTCATCTTGGGCGGCCGCCCGCTGACGGGGGCGTCCAGGAAGTGGCCGCCCTTCTCCCGGCAGGCGGTGGCGATGCGGCGGGCCAGCGCGGGCGAACTGGTGGAGGTGTCCAGATAGGTGTGCCCCGGCTTCAGTCCGGCCAGGATGCCGTTGGGCTGCTGATAGAACACCGCCTCCGCCTCGGCGGGGCCGGGCAGCGAGGTGATGGTGAGGTCGCACTGTTCGGCCACCTCGCGGGGGTTGGCGCCCCATTTGGCGCCCATGGCCTGGAGGCTGGTGGTGGCCTCTCGATACGCGTCGTGGACCACCAGGTCGAACCCGCCTTCTATGAGGCAGCGTGCCATTCCCCCACCCATCACGCCGGTTCCGATGAATCCAATCTGCATGTCATTGCCTCCCTGTTAACAGCATGCGATGGCAAGCTCGGGGAGGAGGCCAGAAGAAGGGCTGGAGGATTGTGGCTCCCCGTGGAGTGAGGGTCACCACGTAGCTCGTAGGGGCGGGTTTGAAACCCGCCCCTACCCTCTTCCGTACGCTACCGCCGCCGGGCTCTGGACCGCTACTTGCGCTGCCCCGCCTCGACCCACTCCCGCGCGCCTTCCTCGAAGGGAACCTCCCGCTTGAGGTCGAGGTCCACCGGGCGAACGTTGTAAATGTCGCCGTGGTGGGCGGCGTAGGGTTCGTGGCCCAGCATCAGTTCCCGGGCCGCCCGGATGAGCTTCCGCCGGATGCCGATGATGACCGTGTCGCTGGTGCCCAGATGCTCCTTGGTGCGGTCGTAGATCGGCCCGGTGGGGTACGGCTCGTTGACCGCCCGGTCCTGTTGCGTCTGAGATTGGATACCGGTGACGCTCACCGTGCGCTGCTTCTCGCGGTCGATGAGGTAGTCGTTGTGCTGGTTCTCGACGCACTTGAAGGTGCCGGGAATCAGTTCCGGGAAGAAGGTCCCGGCGTGCCTGTACTCCTCGACCTCATCGGGGTCGAGCGGCCGGTAAGGGTTCCAGCGGATGCGGAACTGCCAGCTATTGGTGTCGTCCATCGGCACCCGCAGGTTGGACAGCATGGTGTCCGGCGGCGGCGAGCCCATCACCGTCGAGTGCGGCAGGAACCAATGATTAATGTGCCAGTTGAAGCTGTCATCGCTCACCGTGCGGCGCCAGCCGAGCAGGAGTCCGTAATCGGTCTCCTTGATGATGCCCCGAGGGGCCAGGTCCTTGGTGTAATAGCTCTGTTCGCGCTGTCCCGCAGCCTTGAAGATGGTGCGCTGCACCCGCTCCAGGAAGGGCAGGCTGGTGTCCGGGTCCAGCTTCCCGTGGGCGAAGGGGATGTGGCTGTTATCGATGTCCCCTTCCATCGCCTGGAGGTAGTTGCACTCCACGTGGAATTTGAGGACGAAGCGGCTCTCCTCGGGCAGCCCGATCCAAGGGAGGTCGGGCATCTCCGGCTCCAGGTGCTTGGGCCCCATGTAGGTCCAAACGATGCCGCCCCGTTCGACGGTGGGATAGGCGGCAATGTGTACCTTGCTCTTGAAGTTGCTCTCGGCAGGTTCGTTCGGCATGTCGATGCAGGCGCCCGACGCATCGAATTTCCAGCCGTGGTACACGCAACGCAGGCCCTCTTCCTCGTTGCGCCCGAAGAACAGCGAGGCGCCGCGGTGGGGGCAGTTGTTGGCCACCATGCCCACCTTGCCGGAGGTGTCCCGGAAGGCGATGAGGTCCTCGCTCAATAGGCGCACCCGCACCGGCGGGCAGTCGGGCTCCGGCACCTCCCATGCCATCACGGCGGGCACCCAGAACCGCCGCCACAGTTCACCCATCGGCGTACCGGGTCCGGTCTGCGTGATGAACTCGTTATCCTCTTTGGTGAGCATGGTTCGACCCCCTTTCGCGCTGCTGCTACGGTGTTACTGTACCAGTTTTTCCATGAATTGGTGGGGTGGTGCCACAACGGTAGGAGTTCACAATTCAGCGGATATCGGGGTAAGGAGTGGGAGTGCACGAGGGTGAAGCCCTCCTGCTTGTCCTGAGCTGCCGAAGGGCCGGGGGAGTGGGGGTGCCCCAAAGGAGTGGGCACCTTTTTTGCTCCATGCCTGGATGAGGGCTTTGGGAGGGGGGTGTGCAGAGGGGGCGCAGCCCCTTCTGCCGGGGCGTGGGGTGTCCCCACACACAAACGAAGTGGGTGGGAAGTACAGCCTTGGAGGTTGTCCGAGGAGAAACCTGCCCACTCCTAAGGGGGTGCCCCCCACATAGAATCCCCTCTTTTTTCCTGGAGTGGGGGGAGCGGCTCATACCGCCGAACCCCTGACACTCCTATGAAAAGGCGGTGGCTCACCAGGAACAGCATCTCCTCCAGGGGTGTCCAGCGGGTCTCCCGCTGGCGGGGAGTGTGAGGGGTGTACCCTCACACTCCATCTCTTTAT
>SHYD01000078.1 GCA_009692945.1 Dehalococcoidia bacterium
CCCAACGACGGGCTGCTGAGCGGGGCACGACGATGGTCGACGCGCTGCCTGTAGCCGCCGAATCCCTGAGCGCCATAGCTAGATTCGCCCGGGTCGCGAGCGGCGCCCACCTTGATCCGACCGTAGGCAGGCGCGGGACGACGATAATCGGGACGCAGATCAACGGAAGCGACGTGCTGTTAGCGCTGGCTGAGGCGCGGAGGATGGAGGCGGAGGGTGAGGCGCGCGAGACGAGCGTGCTGCCATCATGAACCGGCTGGGGGGCAGCATCGGCGGTAAGGGCGGCGCCGGGGGCCATGGCGGGGTTGACCATGAAATCGCTCACTCCCCGCCAGGCTCGATTCGTCGATGAGTATTTGATCGACGGTAATGGCAGTGCCGCATATCGGCGTGCGGGGTACTCGGTATCCAGCGCCTGAGGACGCTCTCGACGAGGCCGAGGTCACGGGCGATTTCCCCAATGCTCTTGCCGCCCGTGCGGCACAACGCGACGGCGTCGGCCTTGTACTGCGGCGTAAACGCACGCCGCCGTTGATTCTCCGGTGTTTGCATCTGGACATCCTTTCGTGGGGCTTCCCCACCCTATCTTGGATGTCCGTCGAATCGGGGCAACTCCATTTGCCGGCCTGCGCATCCGGCGACCGGCGACCGGGCGCCCCACCCGGTCAGTTGCGGGAGGGCAAAGGAGCGTCCACCCCCGCCGCCTTCAGCAGATCGCCGATGTGCTTCTCCACCTCGGCAAAGATCGGGTAGATCTCCTCCTGGTTGCGGTTCTTGTACACCACTCCCGGTTTGGGGGCATCGTCCGGGTTGACGATGGGGACATCGATACGGTTGGCGTTGAACTGGACGCGTTGGGCCCAGGCGGTCTGGCCCTCCTTGGTCAACACCCAGTTCACAAACAGCTTGGTGGCGTTGGGGTTGGGCCCGCGGTTGTAGGCCAACACCACATAATGGGGCTGATAGTCCAATTCGGCGAAGTCCAGCGCCACGATGTTTTTGGCCACCCCGTCCTTTTTGAAATCGTTGAGCACCGCTTTAAGCAGGCCCATCGAGACGGGGAAACGGCCCCGGATAAGGGCTTCGACGTGTTGGCGGCGGTCACGGATGATCTGAGGTTCCTGATCGATGATCAACTTCTTGATCAGGTCTTTTTTGCCGTTGATCCAGAGGGTGCTCATGGGGAGGCGCATGGCGCCCTGACGGGGATCGGGCAACAGCAGTTTTCCCTTGAACTTCGGGTTGGCCAGGTCCTCCACGCTGGTGAATTCGGACGGCTTCACCAGATCGGTGTTGATGTAAACTGTGCGGTTGACATCTCGATCCAGGAAGAACGCGAACTTCTTTTCCACGTCGCACCACTGAACGTCGAACCCGCCGTCCCACACTTTGTCGTCCACCACGTCAGGACGGAACAGCATGGGCCGCAACGGGTCGTAAACCCCCTCACCCTTGAGCTGCTGCAGCGCCGAGCCCGGGGTGATGAGCGCCGCATCCAGGCTGTAGACCCCGGCCTGCCGCTCGGCGCGGACTTTCGGGACGTAGGTGGCGGAATCGCCAAAGATTTGCTGCAGGGCCTCCACGCCGGGGTAAGCTGTGTTGAACGCCTCCAACACCTCGCGGTACCCCGCGCCGGCTGGCGTCTGGACCTGCAGCTTCCCTTCCTGCCGGGCCGCGGCCACCAGGCGATCCCACTCCAGTTCCCACCCCTGCTTCGCCGCCCCGCTGCCGGCGCCCGAGGTTTGGACCGGACCGCTCGCCGTGGGGGCGCAGGCCCCCGCGACCACGGCCAACCCCCCGATCCGGACGAATAACCTTCTGGAAACCGTGGTGTCCATCCTGTCCCTCCTTCACTCACCGCTGAGGCCGAGGTTTCTGAAGTCCGGCTGTGGCGCCTGCCCTGCGTTCCCCGCCCATCCCGGGCCGCCCAATGGGCGGAGCCTACAGGTTGGCCGCCTTCAGAAGTTCGGCGATATGTTGTTCGACCTCGCCGACGATGGGGTAGATCTCCTCCTGGTTCCGGTTTTTGTACACCACACCCGGTTTTCTAAGTCCAGCCACTGCTGCTCGAACCCGCCTTCCCAGACTTTGTCATCCAGGATATCGGGCCGGATCAGAACCGGGCGCAAGGGGTCGAACACACCTTCGGGTTTCAACTGCTGCAACATCGAGCCCGGGGCGGTGACCGCGGCGTCTAGGCTGTAGATTCCGGCCTGGCGTTCAGCCTTGACCTTGGGAACGTAGGTCGAGGAGTCAGGGAAGGTCTGTTCGACTACCTCGACCCCAGGGAAGGCCTTGTTGAATTCCTCCAAGGCTTTTCGGTGACCGGCGCCAGCGGCGGTCTGCACCACCACCTTGCCCTCTTGCAGGGCTGCTGTTACGAGTTTGTCCCATTCCACTTCCCATCCGGGATTGCTGGCCGGTGCCGCTACGCCGCTGGTTGGGGCATCTCCGGGTGTAGGGGCCGTCACAACCGGCGTGCAGGCCCCCGCCAGCAGCCCCAATCCCCCGATCCTCACGAATGAACGGCGAGAAATCAGTGTTTTCATCTCATTCCCCCTGAAACCGAAACGCAACGAGTTGCCCATCTTCGATACTAACACCCTCGACTGTGGGGCTGGGCAACGTCCGGAGCCGCGCCAACGCTTGCCGCGCCACCAGTTCTCGTATCGTCTTGACGCCCTAACCAGCCAGGCCGAACCCGGCGGCCAGCAATAGCAGTCCCGTAACTTTTCCGGTGGTCAAACGCCGTGGGAGCGCCATATCCAGCACGACGCCCGCCAAGAAGCCCGCCGCGTTAATCAGCGGCGGCGGAGCGATGACGCCCGCAACATCTGTGGCAACTGGAGGCATGTCGGCATAGTATTGCATTAGCGGTACGGTACCAGATGACCGCAGCCGGCGCCATGTTGCATCAGCCGTGCACCATGACGCAATCGTGTGGTACCACCCAATCACCGTCCGTGCCCGGTGCCAGCCGATCCCGATTATCGCTACGCCTCAGGTGGCAAACCCTGTCCTTGGGGGTTGGGTTACGCACCGGTGGGGACCACAGGTTCTTGGGGACCACGGCTACGGAGATGGCTCCCGCAGCGTCCACGATGGCGCTGACCAGCGACTTGTACGCCCACGTTGGCCCCACCTTGTTACAGGAGGCTGCTACCTCGATGGACAAGGCGCTGGGGCAGCGCTAACGGGTAAACGTTGGGGTAGCACCGTTGGGGTAGTAAAGTGGGCCGGGTTGGGGTAGAACTTTAGGCACGGCTCAGGCATGGGCCGCCCTTCCCCTATTGCCATTGCGCCACCCCATCTGTGTTTGTCAAAGACATTTCCTCTGAGTTCAGGCTACACTGTCGGTGCCTGGGGACACCACGCAATTGTGTACGCCCCCTGCCAAGGGCTGCCGCCCTTCGGAATCCCGCTCTTTCCTCCGTTGACGAAGACGGGGTGCAGGGGTCGGGGCCATCCGGCCGGTGCCGGAGGTGTCACCACCCAAAACCTTCTTTTCTTTTTCTCGGGGTGTGCGCCCTGAGACTGAATCCTTACAGTTCAACGTACAGGGAAGCCCCGAACCCGGGCTGGCGGGAAACCCGGGCGGTATCGTTGTATGATGCCGTTCGAGGCGGCGTACGCCCCGGGGCCCGCCGACCTACATTTTGCACGTCACCAGGAGGCCGCGATGGCTGAGAGTACCCCCGTGGCGGAGGAGAAGCGAGAGAGCCTCCGACTGGCCAAGAACTACACCTACGATAAGTGGCGCGATGCCCTTGGGGTGCCGGTGCACAAGGGCTATTACATTCAGGATCTGCGCACCGTCGAGCTGGGGTATTGGAAAGAGCGGGATTGCCGGGCGGCCTTTATCCAGCTATCGGGGATGGAGGGCATCAGCGAAGTGCGGGTCACTGAGATCGCGCCGGGTGAGACGCTGCGGCCATGGAAACTCGCGGTAGACGAGATCGTCTATGTGCTCAGTGGCCGTGGCCTGGCCACGGTGTGGCGCGGGGAGGGGGACGACCGCAAAAGCTTCGAGTGGCAGCCCCACAGCCTGTTCGTGCTGCCGCGCAATTTCACCCACCAGATCAGCAACACCCAGGGGGACCGCCCGGTCCGCCTGATGCACTACAACTACCTGCCCATCGCGATGTCGGCGATGCCCAGCCCCCAGTTTTTCTTCAACAACCCCTACGACCCAACGCAAGACGGCGCCGAGACATCGTCACTGTATGCGGAAGCGAAGGTGGTCCAGCGGGGCGACGACCCAGGGTGGAACCCCTACTACTGGTACGGGAATTTTTTCCCGGACATGCAGGCATGGGACAAACTGGCGGCGCTGACCGCCCGCGGGGCGGGTGGACGCAGCGTGCAGATCCAGTTCCCGGATTCGGAAATGTCTTGCCATATGTCGGTGTTCGACCCCTTCCTCTACAAGAAAGCCCATCGCCACGGCCCCGGGAGGGCGATCGTCATACCGGGGGGCGAGGGGTATTCGGTGTTGTGGGAAGAGGGTCGAGACAAGATTGTGGTGCCCTGGCAGGAGGGGTCGCTCTTCACGCCGCCGGAGAACTGGTTCCACCAACACTTCAACCTCGGCTCCGCCCCGGCCCGTTACCTGGCGTTGCATCCGCTCAAACAGTTCCACGGGTACTCAGAACGGATCGAAGACCGGGACCGTCAGCAGATCGAATACCCCAACGAAGACCCATCGGTGCGGGAGCGGTTCGCGGCAGAACTGGGTAAACGGGGGCTGAATTCCCTGATGCCGGACGAAGCGTACCGGGACCCCAACTATCAGTGGGGGAAGTGACACCGTGGGTGGTGGACAGGGAGGTATCGTGAGGCGATCTTGCCCGGTATCAGCGGCGCACGCCGGCCCAGAGCCGGCTGTTTGCGCAACTCTACCTGGAAATTGGGCAACCCGAGTCTCTCGATCCTCGGAGCAATCGAGGATGCGCTGGGCGTGGACATTCCCCGGCTGCTGGAGTGAAATCACGGGGGTGGCAGAGCCCGGCCTTCTTCCATGCAGTCCGCTCCCCGCGACCCTGCTCACGAACAACTTACGAACGGATTTTGATGCCAACCGTGATGCCAACCGGGGCGAAAGACGGCGGTTGACGGCGGGCTTTGGCGGGCTCAAACTAGGAACAAACCGGCGCTCGGCGGAGCCCGGCGGAAGCTATAGAGGGGACTTTTAATCCGTGGGTCGTGGGTTCGAAACCCACCCGGCTCACCAATGTTTATGCAGCCAGACGTCCCATTCACCGGCCTGCAACCCTCGCCGATGATCACCAACCTGCCGCTGTTTCGCCTCCATTCGAATTGCGAGTGTACCGCAATCGTTCGCTTAGGGCTGGTGACCTGGAGGCCTCATTGAGCGACCCCTGCATCTTCTGCCTCATCGTTGCCGGGAATATCCCGGGCACGTTTGTGTACCGGGATGAGGTGGTGGTGGCATTCCGCGACATCACCCCCCGGGCGCCGGTGCACGTGCTGGTGGTTCCCGCCGAGCACATCGAGTCGCTGGCCACGTTGGACGAGGGGCATCGGGAGATCGGAGGACGGTTGCTGCAGGCGGCGGCCGAGGTGGCCAGAATCGAAGGGGTGGCGGAACGGGGCTACCGGGTGGTGGCCAACACCGGACCCGAGTCGGGGAGCGAGGTGGCGCACCTGCACCTCCACGTCCTGGCGGGCCGGCCGATGCGGGGAATGGGCTAACGATGCCTGGACTCCCCAAACCGGCCGAGGTCCGGCCGCTCTGGGAACACCTGCCTCAAGACCTGATCGACCATCTTGAGCGAGTTAGCCGGCTCTCCGGCGAACTGGCCACTCGTTGGGGAGTCGACCCAGAGGCCGCAGAACTGGCGGGCTTCCTCCATGACATCGCACGGGCGCAGCGGCCGGATGAGTTGCTGCGACAGGCCCGAGACCTCGGCCTCCCCATTGATCCGGTCGAGCAGGCCACGCCGCTGCTGCTCCACGGTCCCGTGGGGGCGGCGCTCGCCCGCGCCGCCGTTACCGGAGCGGGCGACGATGTGTTCCAGGCCATCACCTGGCACTCCACGGCACGGCCTGGCATGTCGCACTTGGAGCAGGTGGTCTTTCTCGCAGACAAGCTGGACCCCGGCAAGGCCGGTTACTACCCTCCAGGGCTCGAGCCGCTGGGCCAGCTGGCCCAAGCCGGCCTCGACCAGGCTGTGGTGTTCTACCTGGACTGGCAGTTACGGCAGCTGCTGGAACGGGGTTCGGTGGTCCACCCTGCCGCAGTGCATGCCCGGAACTGGCTGCTGTTAAGGCCGCACGGTGATAAGCTAACAGCAGACTTGTGACCCGACGGCCACCCAAGGAGGGCCCCACTGACAGAAACCGACATCGCCCGCACGATCGTGGACATTGCGTCCGACCACCAGGCCTCGGACATCGTCCTGTTGGACATCCGGGGCTTGGCCTCATTTGCCGATTACTTTGTCATCTGCACTGCCATCAACAGCCGTCATCTCCAAGCGTTGCGCGAGGAACTGGACGTGACCTGCAAACGGCAGGGAATCCGTATGCTGCGGGCTGAAGGCACCCCGGACTCGGGCTGGATCCTGATGGACTTCGGCGATGTGCTGGTCCATCTCTTCAGCTCCGAGGCTCGGGAGCTGTACGCGCTCGAACAGTTGTGGGGCCGCGCCACTGCGGTGGTCAGGCTTCAGTGATCCAGCCATCCAGCGCGCGGGCGTAATCGACCAATCCCTCGGGGAAGAAGAGCTTCAGTTCGTTGACCGCAGTCTCCGCGGAATCTGAGCCGTGGATCAGGTTGTGGCCCAGGTCGATGCCGAGGTCGCCGCGGATGGTTCCCGGAGCGGCTTTGGCGGCGTCGGTGGCGCCCATGGTGGCACGCACCGCATCGACCGCGTTCCGCCCCTCCAGCGCCAGCGCCACGATGGGACCGGACGTGATGAAATCGACCAACCCCGCATAGAAGGGCCGAGCCTGATGCACCGCATAGTGCCGCTCGGCCAGGGGCCGGTCCACCTGCAGGAAGCGCAACCCCACAATCTTCAGGCCACGGGCTTCCAAACGTCCGATGATATTGCCGACAAGCCCCCGCTGTATGGCATCGGGCTTGAGTAGTACCAGCGTCCTATCCAAAGTTCACCTCGGTTTGATGTTCGTTGGTTTAGCGTAACATGCGGTTTGGGCGCGCGGCGCAGCCGGGACATCACAGGCGCAGGGTGGCAGACACCTTGCGCTCAGTGATTGAAGGGCGCCGCAGGTACAGCGGTTGCAGCGTTTGGAGGTCCTCGGTCTCGCCGGCCAGCAGGCGGCGGCGGCCCAACTCGGCGAGATGCCCCGCCCGCCGGACCGATGCGGCGGGTCCGCAAACCATAAAGGTGGGGCCCGAGGCCGCTTCCAGCACCGCCAGTAACAATTCCCGGGGTTCGCCGCACAGCAGCGTGCGCCGTTTGACCGCCTTCGCCAGTGCCTCCGGGGTGGTGATGTGCTCGGTGACCAGCCGCGACCACTCCCCTCCCACCGGCCATTGGAATACGCCCCAGGCGATTTCACCCCGGCCCACATCCTGGACGGCGCAGACAGGCAAGGAGGCCGTCGCGTGCTGGTAAGCGGCCACCTCCAGCGTGGTGGCCGCTACCAATGGGATGCCGAGGCCGTAGGCCAGGCCCTTGGCGGTCGCCATGCCCACTCTCAACCCGTTGAAACTGCCCGGGCCGGTCGCGATGGCGATGGCAGCCAGGTCAACCGCCGCAGCGCCGTTCTCGTGCAGCACCGCCCGGATCGCCGGCATCAGTTGGCGGGTGTGGTGCATCCCGGCGTGCCAGGTATACTCGGCCACCAACCCGGCAGGTCCGGCCAACGCAACGCTGGCGGTCTTAGTCGAGGTGTCGATGGCCAGTAGCAGGCCGTCAACCATCGCTGACGCCGCCTCGCGACGGAACCGCGCCGGCGACCAGCGCCTGCATGTACTCGGGCAATAACGCCTCCGCGCGCGGTCCAGCGGCGGCAAAGGTGAGACACCGAGACGATTCACTCGCATGTTCGAGCCGGATCAACAGATGCCCGGCCGGCATCGCGCTCGGAGCACGGTCCGGCCATTCCACCACACACACGCCGTCGCCAAAGAAATAGTCGTCCAGCCCCAGTTCCACCGCCTCAGCCTCGGCTTCGATGCGGTACAGGTCGATGTGGTACAGCATCAACCGTCCTTGGTATTCGTTCATGAGCACAAAGGTGGGGCTCGTCAGGGGCTGGGCAATGCCCAGGCCCTTCGCCAACCCTTGGGTGAACCGCGTCTTGCCAGCGCCGAGGGGGCCCTCCAGCAACACCACATCCCCCGCTACCAGCAGGGGCGCCAGCCCCTCCCCCGCCCGGAAGGTCTGTTCTGGACCGGCAGTGACCAGCTCGAAGCTCATAGCCCGCCGTCGAGATGGTCCCATCCCATCCTCTCCAGTTCCAGCGGATCGCCGCGGGCGTCGCGCACCGTCACTCGGCCCGGCGACCCGGCCGCCATTGCGCCGATGACCGTCAACGGGATGCCGGAACGCTCGGCTACTGCAGCCAGCACTTCGGCCGGCGCGACCAGCAGCAGTTCATAGTCTTCCCCCCCCGCCAACCCGAGTTGAGCCCAGCCCTCCGGAAACTGCTCCCGGACGATGGCGGCGACTGGAAGGTCGCCGAGGTGTACTTCAGCGGAGAGGCCGCTAGCGGTGCAGACCTTCTGCAGGTCGCCCGCCAAGCCGTCGCTCACATCCATGCCACAACGTACCCCCGCGCTCAGGGCCAACCGGCCGAGGGCCAGCCGCGGCTGCGGGCGCCGGTGCGCATCCAACAGGGCGGTGGGGCCCGAGGCCATGGGATCCTGCTGCAACAGACGCAACCCCGCAGCCGAGGCGCCCACCGCGCCCGTGACGGCGATGGCATCGCCCGGCGCCGCCGCCGAGCGGAGCAGCACGTTGTTGGGAAAGGGCGAATCGTTCCCGGCCCGGCCCATCAAGGCGACCGTGATGAACAGTTGGCCCGCTGCCACCACATCGCCGCCGGCAAGCTCAACTCGGAATTCCAAAGCACAGTCCTGGAGCCCTTGGTACAACTCCAACAGCCCCTCGCTGTTCGTTCCCGGCGGCAGCCCCAGTGTCACCAGCGCGTAGTCTGGAAGTCCTCCCATGGCGGCGATGTCGCTCAAATTGACCGCCAGCGCCTTCCAACCGAGGTCGCGCCAGGAGGTGGTCTCACGCTGGAAGTGCACCCCTTCCACCATGGTGTCGGTGGTGGCCAGTTGTGTCGTGTCGCCGCACCGCCAAACGGCGCAGTCATCGCCGATGCCCACCAAGAGCGAATGGGGCGATCCGGGGACGGCGGGAGGGGTCTGGCGGAGTTCGATCAGGGCACGCAGCGACTCGATGAGGCCGAACTCGCCCGCTGCTGGAGGCTGCATGGTTCGATTATACTGGAAGCCCAGGAGGGGCGATTGGCGATATTGGTGGTTTCCGATATCCATAGCAACTTCCTGGCGCTTGGGGCCGTCGCGCAAGACTCAGCGGCGAGGGCGCCGATCGATGCGGTGTGGTGCCTCGGCGACGTCGTCGGATACGGTCCCGATCCGGGCGCCTGCATCGACTTCTTGGTTCAACGCAATGCGGTCTGCATCGCGGGCAACCACGACCTCGCAGTGGCAGACCTGGCACCAACGAGCCCCTTCAACCTTCCCGCCTTCGAGGCCATCATCTGGACGGCAGAGCACCTTGATGCGGGCGAGATTGCCTTTCTGAGAGCCCTGCCCTTCAGCCTGACCTTTGGACCGGTGGCGCTGGTCCACGCCAGCCCGCGGCAGCCCATCTGGGAATACCTGTCCGACGCACGGGCGGCGGCAGAGAACTTCCCCCTCTTCAAGACCCAGGCGTGTCTGGTGGGCCACACCCATCACTCCATTGCCTTTTTCCAGAATCCTGCATCAGGAGCGGTCCGGCGGCGGCGGCTCACACCGGGATCCAGGACTCCGCTCGAAGGCTCCGGCCGGTTTTTCTACAACCCAGGCAGCGTCGGCCAGCCCCACGACGGCGATAAACGGGCCGCCTACGCCATCTACGACCCGGAGGAGGCGACGCTGACCCACTATCGTGTAGACTACGACGTGAAAGAAACTCAGCGCCGCATGAAGGCCGCCAAGCTGCCCGAGCAGCTGGTGAACCGGCTCTCGTGGGGCCGTTGACAGCACGACCGGCAAGCAGCTAGAATAAGTCAAAACCCATACCCCCTGGGTGGGGGTTAGCAAACGGAGGAACCCCGATGGCCAAGCCTTTCGACGTGACGGAGCAGTCTTTCGATCAGGATGTCCTCAAGTCGGGCAGCCCGGTGCTGGTGGACTTCTGGGCTCCCTGGTGCGCCCCGTGCCGTCACATCGCCCCCATCGTAGAGGAGCTGTCCATTGAGTACGACGGCAAGGTGGCCTTCGCCAAGGTCAACACCGACGAGCAACCCGCCATCGCCCAGCGCTACCAGATCTTCAGCATCCCGACCCTGATCATCTTCAAGGATGGCCAGCCGGTAAAGCAACTGGTCGGCCTGCGCCCCAAAAAGGACCTGAAGAGCAACCTGGACTCCGTGCTGGTCTGATGGTTCCGGGGGGCCACCGCTGCCGGCGGCGGTGCCACATTCGAACTCGACGAGTACCCGGCAGGGCGCTCGACCGCGGCGCTCCTCCGGGAGCGCCGCGACAGTGAGGGAAACGGTCCATGGCTGACAACTACGACGTGGTGATCATCGGTTCCGGCCCCACCGGCATGGCCGCAGGAGTGTTCACCGGTAGGGCCCGCCTGAAGACGCTGCTCATCGAACGCATGCTCCCGGGCGGACAAATCGCCACCACGTCCACCGTCGAGAACTACCCCGGCTTCCCCGAGGGTATTGAGGGACCTGACCTCAGCGAGCGGTTCGCTGAACACGCCCGCAAAGAAGGAGTGGAGAGCCGCTCGACCGAAGTCACCGGCCTGCGGGTCGAAGGTGATCGGCGCATCGTCGAAACCGACGACGGTGATGTGACGGCCCGTGCGATCCTGATCACGAGCGGCGCCGACCACAACCGGCTCGGCGTTCCAGGCGAACTGGAGTACATGGGCAAGGGCGTGTCCAACTGCGCCGTGTGCGACGGCGCGTTCTTCGCCGATTCGCCGGTCGCGGTGGTGGGAGGCGGCGACGGCGCCTTGGACGAGGGTCTGTTCCTCACCCGCTATGCCTCAGAGGTCACGGTCATCCACCGCCGGGACCAACTGCGCGCCAGCAAGATCCTGCAGGAGCGGGCGTTGCACCACCCCAAGATGCGGTTCGTGTGGGACACCGCAGTCGAGGCCATCGAGGGCGGCAAAGTGGTGGACCGAGTCCGCCTCCGCAACCTCAAAGACGGCCAGACGTCCGAACTCGGCGCCGAAGGGGTGTTCA
>SHYD01000079.1 GCA_009692945.1 Dehalococcoidia bacterium
CCTCGATGGCCTTCACCACCAGATCCTGCCGTGCGGCCGCCCCGGCTGATGCTGATCGGAGCGTTTCCAACGCCCGGAGTTCGATCTCCAAACCCGGCAGTTCGTCCGCCCTGGTTTCGAGGGCCGCTATCTCGCCCCCAAGGGCAGCGATAGCGGCCTCACGGCGCCGCGCCGAATCCTTGGCGCGCTCTTCATAGGCGTCGTAGCGGGAGAGACCCAGCACCTCCCCCAGTACGCGCTTGCGGTCGCCCGGCGCTTTCAGCGTGAACTCGTCGGCCCGCCCCTGAAGCAGCAGTGCGGTGTTGATGAAGGTCTGGTAATCCAGGTGGACCAGCGCCTCTATCTTTCGCTGGGTCTCTCTCAACGTGTTCCCGGTCAGAGGCCGGAACGCGGGTGTACCTCCGCCCCGTTCAGCGATCTGGAGCTCCAGCAGCGATTGCCCGGTTTTTCGGATACCCGGCCTGGTGCGTTTGCGGATGATCCGAAAGTGCTCGTCACCCAGGGCAAACTCGAAATCGACCTCCATTTCAAACTGGCCCAGGGTCACCAGGTCATCATCGGATCGGGCACGGGCCTGTCCCCACAGGGCCCAGGTGATGGCGTCCAGCAACGCCGATTTCCCGGCGCCGTTCGGACCCGACAGACACGCAACGTGGATGCCCTCGAAATCCAACGGCGGGTCCATGTCCCGGTAGGGCATGAAGTTGCGCAGACGCAGCTTTAGCGGGATCACTCCGGCCCCTTGACCAGGTTCGCCAGGTCTGCGGGCGCTGGCAGCAGCAAGTCAGAGCGCAATAGCTCGACCCTCGATCGGTCCCCATCGAACCCCAGCGCCGCCGCACCGTGCGACAACGCCCCATCCGGGTCGAACATCACCACCGGGATGCCGGCTACGTCAGCCATGGACGTTCGGGCCGCCGCCGGAAAAGATGAGGCATCAACGGGACATCAAGAGATCATACAGCCGTAAGCCGCCCCGGCTCATCACCCACACCGCAACGACTGCCAGGCCGATCCCGCCGGCCTTGCCCTGGGCGTCTTGGGCGGCAACTGTCAACATCGCAGCCCATACCAGGACGGCACAGCCCGCGATGACGATGGCAAACCCCCAGGCGAGCCGCAGGCTGAACGGCAGGCGTATCACCGCCCCATCCTCGGCTGCGGCGCTCACCGGTTCCCCCTCGCCCCGAGTTCCTGCCGGAACTGGAGGTGGTCCAAGATGTGCGACCGCGTAATCAGCCCAACCAACGTGCGGCCGTCTACCACCATCAACTGATTGACCTGATGTTCGGAAAGCAGTTGCAGTGCCTCAGTAACTTCGGCATCTGGCGCGACACACAGCAGGGGTGACCAGGTCATGATGTCCGACACTGTTGTAGCGTCCCAAAGAGTTTCGGGGAGGACTTTCACGTCACTCACGCTGATGATGCCGGCCAACCCGTTGCCATCGCAGATGGGAAGTGCGCGCCGCCCCCGGTGCAACACCTGTTCCCGGACGAAGGTCCCTACAGGGGTATCCGGAGAAAGATATTCGGGGTCCGGCTCCATGAGGGCGGACACTTTGATCCCCCGAAACGTCTCCTGCACCGCCACTTCCTGGCGGCTGCTCTCCGCTGCTCCGTGCAGAAACCACCCAATGAACGCGGTCCACACTCCGCCCAGCAGGTTGCCGGAGAACAACTGGAACACTCCCCAGGCCATGAGCAGGAACGCTACAACATGCCCGGCGCCGGCCGCCAAAGCGGTGGCTTTGGCGAGGTTTCCGGTGATCGCCCAGGCTGCGGCTCGCAACACCCGCCCGCCATCCAGCGGGAAGCCAGGAACCAGATTGAACAACGCCAGGAACAGGTTGATGAAGGCAAGGTACCGCAGGATCGCGCTCAGGACGGCCGCGCCGGACACCAAGTCTCCCGCAAGGGCAAACGCGGCGGCAAGGGCGAGGCTGGTGACCGGACCGACCACCGCAACCCAGAACTCGTCCCCAGGGGTGTGCGCCTCCAGCTTGATGGCGCTCACCCCTCCGAAGATGAACAGGGTTATCCCGCTGAGCGGCAACCCCTTGTCCAACGCCACAAGGGAGTGAGCCAGTTCGTGGACGAGGACTGACAAGAACAGGAGCAGTGCCGAACCGCCCCCCGCTGCCCAGTAAAGGTACCCGTCCCAATTTGGATATTCATTCGGATAATAGCCAACCCCCAACGTCCAGGTCACGAGGAACAGGGCGATCAGCCAGGTAATGTGAATATGGATCGGGATGCCCGCGATCCGGGCGATGCGGATCGTGGTCCCCATCACCCGCCCCCGCTTCCCAGCGCCGGCTGCTCCGAGATTCCAGTGGCTCCAACCTCGGTCTCCAACTGCCCTTCGTTCACCTCGGCGATCACCTGCCGGCCGACGTCGAGCAGCTGCCGCGCCCGCTCGTCCGGCGTCTCCTTCGATCGCAGGTACAATTCCAACGCACCCAACGGGGCCAGCGACTCGATGTGAACATCACCGAGCCGGCTCCGGACACTGCCCTCCGGCTCGCGCAGGATTCCCGCCAGGTAATGGGCCGGCGCCAGGGCCCGCCGCACGGCCGCATCGTCGAGCAGCGCCTCCTGTCCGGCCGGCAGGCGTACCCGCACCCGCACGATCGCTTCGGTCACATCAGAAGCCCTGCGCTGGATCGCCCTCAGCACGTCTTCGGTGGGATTGCCGCTCCGGGAAGTGACCTCGATGGTGGTGAAGGTGCGGGCCTGCACCGGGTGGAAGTCGAAGGAGCGGAGACGATCCCCGAGAGGGCGCGTGGGGTCGATGTCGATCACATAAAACCCCTTGTCCTGGCCCTCCTCGCCGAAATCGATGCGCTGGACAGACCCGCTATACACCACCGGCACCCGGTTCTGGTAAACCTGCATCTTGTGAATATGCCCCAGCGCGCAGTAGTCCAGCGCGCCCGCCCCAGCCGCGGTGCCGCCCCGGCTCCCGGTCAACGTGCTAGGGAGGAAGACCGGGTCGGCGCCCACCGTCATCCGACGTTCCGAACCCGGCACGGCCTCCGTATGGGCCAGATGCCCGGCTAGGACCGCCGGAACCTTGGCGTCCAACGCCTCGAACTGCAGCCGAAGAAGACCATTCAATTTTTCTTCCATGACCTGATTGATGGCATCCAGCGGCAGGTTCTTGAAGTCCTCTTGGGTGAGCAGCCAGCTGCGATTGATCCAGGGCACCACCACCACCTGCAACAGCCCGCCGCCTCTGACCCGGACCATCTCCGTGCCGATACGCTTCCCCACCGTCACCAGCGGCACGCCAAGCGTGGGGTAGATGTCCAGCGCGGTGGCCCGCCCTGCCGCGTACGGCAGGTCGTGGTTACCGACCACCAGGAAAACCGGTACCCCCGCGGCGGTCAGGCGGGCGATGCGTTGTGCGAATTCGCGTTGCTGGGTCTGGGAGGGATCGCGGCTTTTATAGGCATCTCCGGCGAAAAGAACGAGGTCGATGTCACTGGAGACGGCGTATTCAACCAATTGATCCAATGCGTTTAGGAAGTCCTGCAGCCGCGTCGACAGCCCGGTGGCCGGGTCAACCCGGCCGTAGTTCTCAACCCCGATGTGGAGGTCAGCGAAATGAAGGATGCGCATGGTTCGGTCCCGGCCACTGCGGCCGCACCCCTAGCCGCCCCCGAGTCGCCGATTCGCTTCCGACCGAACGTTTTCAGCCAGGACTGGGCAATCCTTCAGCAGCAATTCATAACTGGTGCGGTCCAGCCCCAGCAGCACCAGCTCTCCGGCCGCCCGGATGGTGCTGTTGCGGGACTGGTTGTAAATGAGGGCCATTTCCCCAAAATGGCTTCCTCTGCCCAACGTCGCAACATGCTGCTCGTGGCCCATGCGATCCGTCTGGAATACGAAGGCCTCCCCTTGATAGATGAGGTACAGCTTCGCCTCTTGGGAACCCTGCTTCGTGACCACTACTCCGTCATCGAAGGACTCCACAGCCGCGAGGCGCATCAACAGGATGGCTTCTCTGGCTGACACGTTCCGGAAGACCGGATAGCCCTTCAACGCCGCAAGCTGTTTTACCACGGCTGCTTCCTGCGGGCCCAGCCCCTGGTCAGTGAGGTCCTTCTCGTGGGTCCGCATCACCCAAGCGCGGTAGGTCGGATCCTCGACCACGCGCTCCATCACTTCTTCCAACGGGTTCTTGTCCAGGTTTTCGGTCCCGTCCCTGCGTCCCGGGACCAGGCGATATCCGAGAATTTCGACGACCTCGACCGCGTGTCCGAGTCCCGGCACCTGAACGCTGCCCACCGCTCTGGCTTCGATGAGGTACTGTGCTGCGCCAAAGGAATGCTGCGAGCACAATATCTGGCCGGGCTCCGCCATGTCGGAAAATCGAGAAGCCAGGTTCACGTTGCTCCCGATACAGGTGTACTCCATGCGGCCGCCCGACCCGAAACTTCCTACCGTCACATAGCCCGAGTGGAGGCCGATGCCCAGGCCGACATTCTCCCGCCCCTCCATGTACCACATCGACCTCAGTTCATAGAACCGGCCCCTCATCTCCAGCGCAGCTTTGATCGCGCGCTCCTCATGGTCGTCAAGGGCAACCGGGTCTCCGAAAAAAGCCATGACCCCATCCCCGATATATTTGTCCAAAGTGCCGCCATGTCTGAAGATGACCTCAGTCATCGCTGACAGATACTGGTTCAGCAGCCTGGATAGCTCCTCCGGCTCCATCTGCTCGGCAAGGCCGGTGAAACCGCGGAGGTCCGCAAACAGGACCGTCAACTCTTTGCGGCTGCTGGCCAGACCCAACTGTTCCTTGCCCGAGATAATCGCGTCCGCAACGCCCGGCGAAAGGTAACGCCGCAGCCGTTCAAGGGCAGCATATTCAGTCTCCCGCAGCTTGCTCCGGTCGGACATGACCCCTACCAGGAGACTGCTTACCACCAGCAGCACGCTCCCGGTGGTGGCACGCAGGAAATCAGCCTTCGGATCCCTGGTCCTGATATCCGCTACCCTGAGGGCCAGATCTCGCAACTCGGCGGGCGAACTGGCCGTTCCCGCCACGGTTTGGACCGCGTTATCGAAGGTGTTGAGATCGAAGGCCGCCCAATCAAGCGCCGACCGGTAAAACAGGATCACCGCAATCATGCTGACCACGGCTCCGATCAGTGCTCCTCGCAGTCCAAACCGGTAGGCCGCCAGGATCAGCGGCGAGAAGTTGAGGTACCAGTACTGGATCGCCGCGTTAGGAACGCTGGCGAGGCTCAACTCAACCGAGACGAAGGCCAGACCAATGATGGCCACCCAGAGAATTCTCTCGCGCCTCGAGGTGGGCTGAAGGGTGGGCAGGGGAGTTTGGCGCAATGTTCCTCTGGGAGCGTTAGTACGATGCAAGCCAAACGTTAACGTCGGTGTGCGGGGTTGTCAACGAAGCGCAGCACGCGACACGGCCGTCCGGTGAGCGACTTCGCGTTCCCAAGAGTACCGAGACCAGGTTGCGATGTGCATCTGGAACGAACGCCGGACGGAAGCGCAATCGGCAGAGCGGCCAGCCATCTCGACTGGTCTACAGACCCAAGGTGAGTTGCGCCATCTGTTTGAGGGAAGCCAGGTCACGCGGGTCAAGGGTTCCCAACCGCTTCCTGATCCGGCTGTGGTGCAACGTTGCCAGCCGGAATCGAAAGAGCGACGGCAAAGGTAAACCAGCCTGCCGCCATCGTTCGATGCGGAAATCGCCCGGCCGGGGAATACCATCCACCTTGCTTGTGATCTGGCCGATGATGAGGTCGCCGGTCCCGGCGTGGTATTCGGCCGAACTCAACACCACCCCCGGCCGCTGCTTTTCAGCCAGCCGCTCTGAAAAGGGAAAAGGGACCAACACTACGTCCCCGCGGCGGAAACCATGAGACCCGTCGAGGTAGGCCGGACGCTCAGAGGGTGTCATAGACGGCATCTTCCGGGCTGTCCCAATCCTGGGCGAAGGACTCCTCGGACATTGCCGCGTAGACCGCCGTCTCCTCGGCCGCCTTCCGCCGGTTCAATTCGAGCTCTCGCACCGCTTTCGGCGTCACACTGTACCTCATCCTTCCATTGGGCAACGAGGCAATCGCCAGGTAGCCCTTCTTCACCTGTTGCCCGATCCATTGGTAGGCGGTCCCCGCCTCGTGGAGCATCTCCATCAATTGCGGGCGCTCCACCCCTTCAGCATCGTACACCCGTTCCAGCAGTTCATAACGGCGCTGGTAGGGGTCTGCCGGCAACGCCCTCTGAGCGGATGATAAGAGGCGTTCCAACCCCTCTAGGCCAACCCGAATCTGCCTGAGATACGAGGAGATTTCTACCTGTTGGATGGTGGTCATGGCATGATTACTCCAATGGTTACCGTTGGTGTGCCACACGGTACACCATCCCTCAGTATCCCGTCAAGCCACTTTCCCAGTCGCAGGAGTTCACATTCGAGGGGACGGTAGTTATTCGCCGAACCTCAACCCCGGCCCCTCTCCTACCAGGCTATTTAGAGAGGGCTGCCGCCCTCCTGCACTCTCACTCCTGAGCCTGGCCACCATCAACAGTAAATTCTTACCATTCCCCCCGAGCGGCCAGCGCCAGACCACGGTGCTATACTTCAGCTAACTTACCCGGAAGACCCCCATGCACGTCATCGGCACCGCAGGTCATGTCGACCATGGCAAATCCACCCTGGTCCACGCACTGACCGGGATCGATCCCGACCGCCTTCAAGAAGAGAAGGTTCGGGGGATGACCATCGACCTCGGTTTCGCCTGGCTGGAACTGCCCTCGGGACGGGAGGTCAGTATTGTGGACGTCCCCGGTCACGAGCGCTTCATCAAGAACATGCTCGCTGGCGTCGGAGGCATCGATCTCGCCATGCTGTTGGTGGCCGCTGATGAGGGTGTGATGCCCCAAACCCGCGAGCACCTGGCCATCATCGACCTCCTGCGCATCGGGCGCGGCGTGGTGGTGCTTACCAAACGGGATCTGGTTGACGCAGAGTGGCTTGAGTTGGTCGAGTCGGATGTCAGGCAGACGGTCGAGGGCACCTCGCTGGGTGATGCTGCAGTTATCGCAGTCTCCGCGACCACCCGAGAGGGACTGCCGGAACTGCTCGGGTGCCTCGATGCCTCGCTGGATACCGCGCCCCCACGCCGCGACATCGGCCGGCCCCGCCTTCCGATAGATCGGGTGTTTAGTATAGCCGGTTTCGGTACGGTGGTTACCGGAACGCTGATCGATGGAACCCTTCGGGTTGGGCAGGAGATTGAGGTTGTCCCCCAGGGCATCAGCGCTCGGATCCGGGGCCTGCAGACCCATCGCAAGAAGGTCGACGTCGCCACGCCGGGGTCACGGGTCGCCGTGAACCTGGCCAACGTTGCCGTGGATGACGTGGCACGGGGCGATGTGGTCACCACGAGCGGCTGGATGCGCCCCACCAATGTGGTTGACGCCGAACTGCGACTGGTGTCAGCGGCCGCCGGACCGCTCCACCACAATGCCAACGTCACCCTGCACACGCTGGCCAGCGAGGCGCCGGCCCGGGTGCGGCTGCTGGACCGCGACGAACTGGCGCCCGGCGATACCGGATGGGCGCAGATCCGGGCGGCACGCCCGCTGGCAGTGGCTAAGGGCGACGGGTTCATCATCCGTTCGTCGTCTACAACTCTTGGCGGCGGCACGATTATCGATCCCTATCCCAAACGACATAAAAGGCTCCACGCAGCCACCCTTGCCGGGTTGGCAACCCTGGGGAGGGGGTCGCCTCGGAGTGTCCTGCTGCAGCACCTGGAACGCCAGGGACCCGTGGATGCGACCACGCTGCTGAAGTCCGCCGATATCTCCCAGTCCGATGGGCTGTTGGAACTGCACGCGCTCATCGACGATGGCGCGGCCATCGCGCTCGGGAGCCGTGCCCTGGAGGGAAACACGCTGCTGTTTGCTGCTCCGGGCTGGCAGCGAGTGGTAGAACTGACGCGTCAGGCGCTGTCGGCGCATCACCGCCAATTCCCCCTGCGCAGCGGCATGCCAAAGGAAGAACTGCGCACCCGCCTACGGCTTCCGGCGCGCGCGGCCGGCGAAGCTGTCGACCGGTTGATCCGGGAGGGAGTCATCGAGGAGCGCAGCGCCGCGGTGGGCCTGCCCGAGCACCAGGTTATTTTTGACCAAGCAATGGAGCGCCAAGCGGCCGACCTCGTGGCGGGGCTGGAGCGGGAGCCGTATTCCCCGCCCGATGTCGAGGCCGAGGCCGACTTCCTGGCCGCGCTGGTGGACCAACAACGGATCGTCCGGGTTGGGGACTCCATCTATTTCAGCGCCGGCGTGTACGGCCGTATGGTGGAACAGGTCAGGGCGTTCCTCGGAGAGCACCAGAAGATCACAGTCGCCGAGGTGCGCGATCTCTTCGGCACCAGCCGCAAGTACGCGCTTGCCCTGATGGAGCATCTCGACGAGCAGCGGGTGACCCGCCGCGTCGGGGATGCCAGGGTGGCCCGCTGAGCGATGGGCCGGTTCTACGAGGCGTGGGAGCCGGGCACCTTTTCTTATCAAAGAACGCTCTGTGAGGCGTTGACAGACACCGCGTTTGCGCTGGATGACGGCGACTTTAACCCACTGACCCTCAGAATGGTCGCCGCCCTCAAGGCCACGAACCGTCTGTCCCGGCTTCTCGAACGCCAACCGGTTGCATCAGCGAGGAAAACAGACGGGCCTACAGACAACGATGACCCGGTGCCCGAGATGGTGTGGATGGGCGACCGGCCCCTGCTCATGAGCGCTGAACCGGGCTCCGGCCGGAGCGCGGACTTCCCAATAACCGAGGCCCAGGCGTCGCTGTTCCACTACTTTCATGCCTGCACCGGTGCGCTGGACCGGACTGCGGCCGATGTGTGCCTGCTGCTGGAGGGAGGCGAACGGCGGCTGGGGTGGCGTGCGGTGGTGAGACCGCGGATGCACCGGAAGTGGCAAGACCGGTTCCCCGCCCTGAGCGCATGGCTGAGCGGTCCCACCGCAGCCCCGCTGCTGCGGGCGTTCGACTACCTCGCGTGGTTCGAAGAAGCCGGGTTCGTCCCGTCATCGGCGGAACTGGTCGACGAGGGGCGGCGCTGGCGGCTGTGGATCCCCGAAGCCGGGCCCCCGGCAGGAGCGGCGCTGGCGGTGGACGCCCTGCAGTTGTGCCGGGTGCTGCAGCGGGACGCCTGCACGGTGTTCAATGGGGTGTACCATATGCTCCATCAGCAGGTGCAAGAACAAGGCCTGCCGCCATGGTGAACCCCGATGCCCATTGACCTGATGAGCGTGGCGCCCCAACTGGACCGCCTGCTCCGTCGCCCGACCCACGACGCCAGCGAACGCCAGGCGATGCTGGACCGGCTGCGCTCCGGGCTTGCGGCGTATCCGCTACCGCCACTCCCCCACAGCTACCGGGTGATCGCCACCGACGGCTCACAGATCGAACCGGACCGGCACGCTCCGGTCCCCTGCTTCCTCATCAACACCGGTGAGGTGGTGCTGGAGTACGGCGAACACCCGCACGCCCGCCTGTCGAGTGAGCCGCGGCTCGGACTGGACTCCCGCAGCAGTACGCCCAACGATGATGGGGATGAGGGCTGGGAGGCATCCGAACGCGTTCAGTTGGATCTGGAGCGTTCGGTACAGGAGATGGAGCGATTGTCGGGCCTTGGGGGCGCCCCCAGCATGTGCCCTACCCTCGCCCTACAGGACGGGTCGCTCATGCTATGGGTGGCCGCGGCGGAACGGTTTCGGCATGAAACCGAACGTTATGTCAATCGGTACGTCGCCGGATTGGAGGCACTGCGCCTCCTGGCCGGCGGCGCAACCCTGGCCGTCGCCGCCTACACCTCCCGCCCCGGCAGCGCCGAGCACGTGACGGGACTGCTGAAGAGCGACCACCAAATGGGTTCCGTCGACGGGGACGCCCAGCAGCTAGTCGACGGCGAACTCTACCGCTTTCTAGCGCCAGGACAGCGGTCGCAGGCGCTGCCCTGCGACGTTTCCCGACGAACCGTGCTGAAATGGTACACTCCCGCAGAGAACCTGATCTGGAGCTTCTATCTGAACGCGGGGGCCGAGGTCGCCCGTGTCGAAATCCCGGCCTGGGTGGCCCAAGACCACCGCCTGCTCGATTTCGTCCACGCTGCGGTGTATCAGCAGTGCCGGCTCAACTTCGGCTATCCGGTCGCGCTGATGGAGGCGCACGAACAGGCGGTGGTATCGGAGGCGGACCGCCGGGTGTTCTGGCAACTGGTCGCCGCCAAGCTGGAGCGCGACGGCCTCAGTGCAATCGAGTCGCCCAAGGCGCTGAGCAAACGCATCCCCTGGTCGTAAGTATTCCCTAATTCGAGGCGGCGAAGAGGTGGTCATGCCCGGACAGCTCAACAATAAGATCGCCCTCATCACCGGGGCTGGCTCCGGCATCGGCCGCGCCACCGCGCTGGCCTTCGCCCGGGAAGGGGCGAGGCTGTTCCTCACCGACATCAGCCCGGCAGGCGGCGAGGAGACGGTCGCCATGGTACGGGCGGCGGGCGGCGAGGCCCGATTCATGAAGGTCGATGTGACCCAGGCGCCGGAGGTGGCGGCGATGGTGCAGGGGGCGGTCGTCGCCTACGGCCGGCTGGACGTCGCTTTCAACAACGCCGGTATCAGCGGCACGATGTTCGTGCCCGTCGCCGACTACGGGGAGGACGCCTGGGACCGGGTGATCGACATCAACCTCAAGGGCGTCTTTCTCTGCCTCAAATACGAGATGCCCGCTATGCTCAAAAACGGCGGCGGCGCCATCGTGAACACGGCGTCGGTGGCCGGGCTGGTGGGTAGCCGGGTGGGGGTGGCGTACATCGCCAGCAAGCACGGGGTGGTCGGCCTCACCAAAGCCACCGCGCTGGAGTACGTGACCCAGGGCATTCGGGTCAACGCCGTGTGCCCGAGCTGGATCACCACGCCGTTGACCGACCCCTTCATGGCGCAGGACCCCGGCCTCGAGGGGCGCATGGTGACCCGGCAGCCCGGCGGCCGTCTCTGCACAGTGGAGGAGGTGGCCGAGGCGGTGGTCTGGCTGGCGTCCGACGCCGCCTCGTTCATCACCGGCCACGCGATGGCGGTGGACGGCGGCCTGGTGGTGCAATAGCAATGCCGCGACACAATAACATTGACGAACCGCGTGAGTTCAGTCTTCAGAGGACGCCGGAACCTAACCCCTCGCCCCTTCCCCTTCGGCGGGCTCAGGACGGCGCCTGCGAGGGAAGGGGAACCTGATCTCCCCTCGCCTCGCAGGCTATTCGTTACCCACATCTTGTGGATGCGGCGACTTCGGCGCGTTGATGTCCTCTGTTGCGGTAACACG
>SHYD01000009.1 GCA_009692945.1 Dehalococcoidia bacterium
CTCGCTCACCTTGTCCGACCCCATCTGATATCGTGTCCCCATAGCGTACCCTTCCTTGCTCGCCCCTCATTGAGGCGGTGTTGCTCTTCACCTGGAAGGGTACGCTCCTTTTTCGACCGGAGCCCAATTTCCACAACTTCTGATGCTAGTTCCCGCCAAGGATCGGAAGGTGCCTGGCGTTCAGGAACTGATTGACCTCTTCAATGCGGTTGGTAAACTCCAGAAAGACTACGAAACCAATGTGCTCAACCCGATGATCGACTTGGTCAGCCGCATCTGGACAGGGGAGATCGAGGCTCCGACTACCGAAGGCGAGTGGGACCAACTAAGAGAACGCCTCCAAGGCGAGTGAAGTAGACACTATGGGGACATGGTGTCCGACGTTTTATCAAGCGGTCCAACGGGCCGATCACGGCCTCCACCTCTGCCATCCCCGCTTTCCTTAACCGGTCAGGGTTCCCTACCCTCGGGGGCTTGGGCTACGGGATGTGCTTTTTCTACTCCCTACCTCGACTGGCGGACCAGCACCGTTTGGAGACGTGGCTCTGAGCCCGCGTCCGTTGACCGGCCGCAGGCCGCATGTTATAAGAACAGCCGTGGCTGCTGCCAGCCCCCATCCTGAAAGGACCGTGCGCATCGTGGCCGAGCCGTACCGAGCCTGGGAAATTCGCCGTGAGTGGGCCGTGTTTCGGCCCGTGGCCGTGGCAGCGATCCCCGGAAGCTACGGCGTCTACGAGATCGCCGGCGCCGCCGGCGATCTGCTGTACGCGGGCTACGCCGGGGGCCGCACGCTGTTCGGACTGCGCGGCTGCATCGCCGCTCACTTCGAGGGTGCGCTGCCCTTCGCCGCGGCGATGCAGACGGCGGCGCTCTATCGTTATGAAGTAAACAGCTCGTACCTGGGCCGCTGGCTGGAGATCCTGGGGCGGTACCGGGAAGAGCACGGCGCGCTGCCTCCCGGCAACATTCCGGAGGAAGCGGATATGCCGACGCTGCCCCGGTTCACCGGCGGACTGCGGCGCGCCTGAAACCAACATCCGGCCTCCCGTCTCCCCTCAAGGACATCCCATGGAACTGAAACTCAGCGAAGAGCAGCGGATGATCATCCACAACGTACGACGGTTCGTGCGGGAAGAGATCGTGCCGCTGGAGCGGGACCTCGACCCCGATGCCTTCGAACTGCCGGCTCGGGAGCAGGAACGGCTGACCGCCATGGTGAAGGCCATGGGGTTGTACCAGATGGGCATCCCCAAGCGCTACGGCGGACCGGGCGTGGATATGATCACCCGGACGCTGGCGGCCGAGGAGATGTCCCAACACCGGGCCGGGCTCTACCACCCCAGTTACGACGTGTTCGGCGAGGAACCCCCGCCGCCGCTGTTCGAGGCCACCGATTACCAGCGGGAACGCTACCTGCTCCCCCTGATCCGGGGCGAAAAGCGGGTCTTCATCGGGGTCACCGAGCCCAGCGGCGGGTCGGACCCGGCCCGCGCCATCCAAACCAAGGCGGTGCGGGACGGCGACGACTGGGTGATCAATGGATCGAAGATGTTCAACTCCTGGGCCGACCGGGCCGATTTCGGGCTGGTGTTCGTCCGGACCAACCCCAAGGCGGGGCGCCAGGGCATCTCCTGCTTCCTGGTGGACACCGATACCCCCGGCTTCGTGGTCAAGCGGCTGGTCCATGTGTTGCGATCCGATTACACCACCGAACTGGCCTTTGAGGACATGCGGGTGCCGGCCACCCATCTGCTGGGGGAGGAGGGCCAGGGCTTCGCCATCGTCAACGAGTGGCTCACCGCCAACCGCATCCCCTACTCCGCCGTCGGGATCGGGGTGGCGGTGGCCGCCCAGAAGATGGCCATTGAGTACGCCAAGCACCGGGAGACTTTCGGTGACGTCCTGGCCAACCGGCAGGCCATCCAATGGATGCTGGTGGACAACGAACTCGACATCCGCACCTCCCGCTGGCTGGTGCTCCACGCCGCCCAGAAGGCCGACGAAGGCAAGCCTTTCCGGTTCGAGGCGGCGGCGGCGAAGGTGTTCGCCACCGAGGCCGCCGGACGGGTGGTGGACCGCAGCATGCAGGTCCACGGCGGCATCGGGGTCACCAAAGACCTGCCGCTGGAGCGCTGGTATCGTGAGCTGCGCATCCGCCGGATCGGAGAGGGGCCCTCGGAGGTGCAGCGGATCATCATGGCCCGCGACCTCCTCTCCGCCGCCGCCACCAGCGACCTCGACTCGCTGATTTGATCCCGAAAATCCGCAGATGACGCAGATTTCGCAGATAGGAGAACGGGATGAACGGACCCATGCCATTATCGGAGCCGCAATGGAGGTCCATCGGGAGCTTGGAAGCGGGTTCTTGGAAATGGTGTACCAAGAGGCACTGGTGGCAGAGTTTGGAATCCGCGGCGTTCCATTCGGCCGCGAGGTGTCGATTCCTGTGCGGTATAAGGGAACCGCATTGTCTGCCTCGTATCGAGCCGATTTTGTCTGCTTCGACTCGGTCATTGTTGAGATCAAGGCCCTGGCGGTGTTGAGTGGTACCGAAGAAGCTCAGGTCATCAACTATTTGAAAGCAACCGGCTACGAGGTTGGCCTGCTGCTTAATTTTGGCTCGGGTAAACTGGGGTTCAAACGTTTGGTCCGTTCGCGCAATGTTCTGAGGTTGAGCACGGAAAATCAATGACTCGTTCCTCTCTGAATCTACGGTATTCTGCGTCATCTGCGGATGCTCTCCATGTCTGAAGGCCTGCTGTCGGATCTGTTGGTGGTGGAGTTGGGGCGCGATGTCGCCGGGCCCTACTGCGGCAAGATCCTGGCCGGGTGCGGCGCCGAGGTCATCAAGATCGAGCCGCTGGCGGGGGACCCCGCGCGCAGCGCCGGACCCTTCAAGGACGATGACCCGCATCCTGAGAAGAGCGGGCGGTTCCTGCACCTGAACGGCGGCAAGAAAAGCATCACGCTGGACCTGGAGGCGGCCTCGGGGAGAGGGCTTTTCAAGCGCCTGTTGGCCCAGGCCGACATCCTGATCGATAACCTGGGTTATGGGGTGCTGGCCGGGATGGGGCTGGAGTACGCCGCCATCGCCGCGGCCAACCCCGGCTTAATCATCGTTGCCATCACCTATTACGGCCAGGACGGGCCCTACCGCGCGTTCGCCGCCAGCGAACTGACGGCGTACTCGATGTCCGGTTATCAGTACCTCACCGGCGACCCGGACCGCGAACCGGTCCGCCCTAATTTCGCCCTGGCGCAGTATCAGGGTGGGGCCCAGGCGGCCACCGGCGCGATGGCGGCGCTCATGGCGCGGGACGCCATGGACATCGGCCAGCTGGTCGACGTCTCCATCGTGGAGGCCACCTGCTTCTCCCACGGCTCGTTGTCAGCCGGATTGAACCTGGGGATGGTGTACCGGCGGGCGGGCAGCCGCAACCTCAACTTCCACCCCAAGTTCCAGTACCCGTCGGTGACGCTACCCTGCAAGGACGGCTACGTGCACGTCCACTTTGCACCGGCGGACCCGCAACTGCTGGCGGTGCTTATGGAGGAGCCCAAACTCGGCGCCCCGGAACTCTGGGACACGCCCATGGGCCACGCTGATGACTTCGACGCGCTCTGCCTCCCATGGCTGGCCCGTTACGACAAACGGGAGGTGGTGCAGCGAGCGCAGGAGTTGCGCCACCCTTTCACCGAGGTGCTGACGGTGGGAGAACTGTTCGACGACGAGCAGTTCAAAGCCCGGGGGATGTTCGTCGGTGTCGAACACCCGGTTGTCGGGACGGTGACCCAGGTGGGACCGCCCATCCGTTCCACCGAGACCGAGTGGCGGGTGGCGCGGGCTCCGCTGTTGGGCGAGCACAACGACGAAATTTATTGCGGCCGTCTCGGCTTGAGCCGTGAGGAACTGGTCATTCTCAGCGAGAACAAGGTCATCTGACGTGGGCCCACGCCGCCGCCCGCTGGAAGGCATCCGTGTCGCCGACCTCACCATCGTGGTGGCGGGTCCGACGGCCACCGGGGTGCTGGGGGACCTGGGCGCCGAGGTCATCAAGATCGAACACATCGTGGCCCGGGGCGACACCTCGACGGCGCTGCCCAAAGCGCCCCATGTGGATGAGGACCGGCCCTACAACCGGGGCAATTGGTTCCATGACCTGAACCGGAGCAAGAAGGCGATCACCCTCAACTTTGTGGTCCCCGAGGCCAAGGAGCTGTTCAAGCGCCTGGTGGCCATGAGCGACGTGGTGGTGCAGAACTTCAGCCCGCGGGTTATGGAGAACCATGGCCTAACGTATACTGCGCTGCGGGAGGTGAAACCGGACATCATCATGGCCTCGCTGCCGGGGTTCGGGATGGATGGACCGATGCGCAACCGCACCTCCTTCGGTCCGGGGATCGAAGCGGTCACCGGTCTGGGCGACCTGACGGGATTTCCGGATGGACCGCCGATGAAGCCAGGGAACTTCGTGACAGACTACACCGCGGGGATGATGGCGGCCTTCGCCATCATGGCCGCGCTTCACTACCGCAAGCGCACCGGCAAGGGGCAGCACCTGGAACTGGCGATGCGGGACGGCGCGCTGCAGTTCATCGGCGAACCGTTGATGGACTTCGCCATGAACGGCCGGGTCCAGTCCCGCATCGGGAACCGGCACCCGGCGATGTCGCCCCATGGGGTCTACCGCTGCAACGGGGAGGACATGTGGGTGGCCATCGCGGTGGGCTCGGACGACGAGTGGGAACGGCTGCGGTCGGCGTTGGGAGACCCTGAATGGGCGCGTGACGAGCGGTTCGCTACGGTGACCGGCCGGCTGCATCACCAGGACCAGATCGATGGCCACCTGAACGAATGGACCGGTCAACGGAGCCACTACTCCGCGATGCAGACGCTGCAGGCCGCGGGAATCGATGCCGGAGCGGTGCTGACCACCAGCGAGATCGGGACCGATCCCCACTACAACGCCCGGCGGTTCATGCAGCCGGTTTACATTCCCGAAGCCGGACCGATCCGGCTGAGCCGTCAGGGGTTCAGGCTATCGGAGACGCCCGGAGAGATCGGCGCCGGGCCCAATTTCGCCGCCGACAACCACTACGTGTTCCGTGACCTGTTGGGTCTCACCGAGTCGGAGATCGCCGATCTGGAGGCGAAGCAGGCCATCGCGTGGCGACCGGTGACGCAGATGGGACGATTATGAGGGGCAGGCGGCCTCGTCACCGCGGCGGGAACACCTTGAAGGGGTGCCAGACGTGGCGTGAGGGCTGTGGCTCCAGTAGCGCCACCAACCCGCCTCCCGGTCCGAGGCCGCGCACCCGCGCTTGAACACCATCGTTGGGGGCCATGGCGGCCGGCCCAGACCCCGGGCGAACGGCGTGTTCTCCGGCCACCACATTACGTCCCATGAGCAGTTCCCGTTCCTGGTCCGAGTTCAACTCGATCCACGGCCAGTTCTGAAGCGGGAAGTCCAGGGGGTAGAGCCACTGCTCGCCCTCGCCTGCGATAAAGCCCTGTTCGATCTGCTCCAAGGAGAGCCCCGCGGCAACCAGGAACCCGCCGTCCTGCACCCGTTCGAGCCGCTGCAGGTGAGCGCATGACCCAAGCGCCTCCCCCAGGTCGTGGGCGAGGGAACGGACGTACGCGCCGCGGCCGCAAGTCATCCGCAGCGTCAGCACCGGCGGCTCCCAGCCCTCCGCCCTCAGGGAATAGATATGCACCGGTCGGGGCGGCGGTTCAACGACGACGCCCTGCCGGGCAAGGTGGTACATGCGTTGCCCCTGGTGCTTCACGGCGCTGAAGCGGGGCGGGCGCTGGCTGATTTCGCCCTCAAACTGGGGGAGCGCCGCCGCTATGCGCTCGGGGGTGATGCAGGAGGTGCCCATGGTGGCCACCACCTGGCCGGCAGCATCGTAGCTGTCGGTCTCGATGCCGAACTCGATGCGGGCCACGTAGACCTTTGGCTCGGGCCAGAACTCCAGCAGCCGGGTGCCGTACCCCAGGCCGAGGGGCAGGACCCCGGTGGCGTCAGGGTCCAGGGTCCCGGCGTGGCCAACCTGCTGCTCGCCGGTCCAGCGGCGCACCCGATAGACCACATCGTGGGAGGTGAGCCCGGCCGGTTTGTTGACGTTGAGGAAACCGTCCACTACTCGGTCTGCTGGGGTTCAGCTGGCGCCGGTTCGGTGGGGACGACCGTATTGATCATCGAAAGCACCCGGACGCCCCGTTCGATCGAATCATCCAACTGGAACTGCAATTGCGGGGCGGTACGCAGCTTCAGACGCTCAGCAAGCTGATGCCGCATGAATGGCGTGGCGGACCGCAGGCCTTGCAGGGCCGTCTTGTGCTCTTCAGCCGTACCCAGCACGCTCACAAACACCCGGGCGTAACGCAGGTCGTGGCTCACGCGCACCGCGGTGACGCTGATGAGCATCGACAGCCGGGGGTCCTGGAGTTGCCGGGAGATCAATTCGCTCAGTTCCTGCCGCAGCGTCTCATTGACGCGCAGCAACCTTCGGTTAGGGGGCATGGCGGGTATACCGGAGACGAGGCAGGGATCAGTCGACCACCACTCGTTCCTTGCGGTAAGCCTCCATCATGTCGCCTTCCTGGATGTCCATGAAGTTCTCGAGGGTGATACCGCACTCGAACCCGGTGGCCACGTCTCGCACCTCGTCCTTGAAGCGTTTGAGGTTGGCAATCTTGTCTTCGGCAATCTGCTTCTTGTTCCGGAACACGCGAATAACGGAGGAGCGCGAGATCTTGCCGTCGGTTACGCCACAACCGGCCACGATCACCTTCCGCCCAATCTTGAAGAGTTGCCGCACTTCGGCGTGGCCCTCCACCACCTCCACGAAGGTGGGTTCGAGCAGGCCCTTGAGCGCCTTTTCAACATCCTCAATGAGGTGGTAGATAACGTCGTAATTGCGGATTTCGGCGCCCTCGACGTCGGCCAAGCGGCGCGCGCCGGGTTCAACGCGGGTGCTGAACCCAAGGACGATCCCGTTGGAAGCCAGCGCCAGCATGACATCGGATTCGGTGATACCGCCGGGCGCGGCATGCAGCACCTTGACCCGCAGGTTCTCATCGCCCAGTTGAAGAAGGGAGGAGCGGATGGGGTCGATGCTGCCCTGGACGTCGGTCTTGAGGACCACGTTCAGTTCTTTGACCTGGCCGCTCTGGATGCGCTCGAACAGGTCCTCCAGCGTAACCGCTTTGACCTGATGAATCTCCCGTTGCGCATTGCGCTGGCGGTCTTCCACGGTGGTCCGGGCCAGCCGTTCGTCGGTCATCACCGAAAAGAGGTCGCCCGGCTGGGGCATGCCGCTCAGTCCTAGCACCTTCACGGGGGTGGCTGGTTCGGCGCGTTTCACCTGGTGGCCATGTTCGTCGTACATGGCTCGAACGCGGCCGTAGGTGCTGCCGGCAATGACGATATCGGCGAGACGCAGGGTGCCGGTCTGGACCAGCAGGGTGGACACCGGCCCGCGCTGGGGGTCGAGTTGGGCCTCGATGACCATCCCTTCGGCACGGCGGGCCGGGTTGGCCTTCAGGTCTTCCACCTCAGCGACCAGCAGAATATGCTCGAGCAGGTCGGGGATGCCGTCGCCGGTCTTGGCAGAAACGGCTACGCACACCGTATCCCCACCCCATTCCTCGATGAGGACGTTGTTCTCGGAGAGTTGACGCTTCACACGGTCCTGGTTGGAGTCAGGCCGGTCGATCTTGTTGATTGCGACGATGATGGGAACGGCCGCCGCCTTCGCGTGGTTGATAGCCTCCACGGTCTGGGGCATGATCCCGTCGTCCGCCGCCACCACGATGATGGCGATGTCGGTCACGTGAGCGCCGCGGGCGCGCATGGCGGTGAACGCCTCGTGGCCAGGAGTATCGAGGAACGTGATCCTGTGCCCATCGGTCTGGACCTGGTAGGCGCCGATATGCTGGGTGATGCCTCCGGCTTCCCGTTCGGTCACGTTGGTCGAACGGATCTTGTCCAGCAGCGAGGTCTTGCCGTGGTCAACATGGCCCATGATGGTGACCACCGGCGGGCGGTGGCGCATGTGTGCGCCGTCCTCTTCTTTGAACCGTTTGGGTGTGGCGGTTTCGGGGCCAACCAGAACACGGGGCGCTTCCTCTGTCTCGAACCCGAGATCAACGGCCACCACCGCGGCCGTTTCGTAGTCCACCGTCTGGTTGACGTTGGCGAACACGCCGTTCTTCAGCAGTACCTTGATGACTTCGACCGTCGGCGTCGCGAGGAGTTCGGACAGCTCCCGCACCGTCAGGTGCGATGGAAGCACCACCATCTGCGGCGCCGCGGGTGCGGCCACCGGCGCCGGCGCGGCCGTTCGGCTGGCATCGGTGGGCCGGCCCCGGCCTCCCGGCCTGCGCGCCGGCCTGCGTTGTTGGTATCCGGACCTTGTTGGCATGGGCAGTCTCCTCTCGACTGATCAGGGGGCGCGCTCGGGGCTGGTTGGGGTTGACTGGCCGGTTGGCTCTTGACCCGGTTGGCGGGAAGCCGCGGCTTCGAAGAAGGCTTCCAAAGCCGCCTGGTCTGCGGGTGCAATGGTGGTGTGGAGGGCCCTTCCCAGCCTTCCCTTTTTCAGACCTTCCTGCCAGCAGGCGGATACAAGATGTACGTAGGCGCCTCGGCCTGCCTGCCGGCTGGTCGGGTCCGCCACCACGGGTCCGCCCGGCGTCCGCACAATGCGGACGAGTGCGCGTTTGGCAAGGACCTTGCGGCAGCCTACACAGGTGCGTTGTGGCACATGCCGCGGGCGCAGCGGTTGAACGGGGTTGGTGGAGGCCTCCGGTCTCATGGCGCCGTGACGCTGCGGCGGTTAGCGACGGGGCACCCGGATCAGTTCCGAGTACTCCTCCAACTCGTCGTCCTCCTCCTCCACCTCATACACCGGCCGGCCGGAAGACCGCTTGGCCTTTTTGACTTTGGCAGCCGCTGCGACTCCCTCTTCATCCCGCGTCTTTTTGCCCTTGCCCTTTTTCTCCGGCTTGCCCCCTATAACAATGGGGGCGGCAGCAGGGAAAATCTCCTCGGCGAATCGGATCCCGGCGAGCGCGGGTGCAGCAGCCGGCGCGGGCGGAGCTGCAACCGTCACGGCGGCGGGCGCCGGCGCGGTGGGGAGCGCCCAGGTGCCGGCGGTGGCCGCGGGTACCGCGCCCCCAACCCTGGCGGCTGGGGCCAGCGGTTCGGCCACCGGCTCGGGTGTTGGCTCCTCAGCCACAGGAGGGGCGAGCAGCGCCGCCTCGGCGGCCCGAACCGCCTCTTCTTCGGCCCACACCAGCCGGTCGGCCTCGGCGGCGGACGCGCTCTTGATATCGATGCGCCAGCCGGTCAGCTTGGCGGCCAGCCGGGCGTTTTGTCCCTCCCGGCCGATGGCCAGGGACAGTTGCCGGTCCGGCACCACCACCGCCGCGGTCTTTTCATCCTCGTTGACTCTCACACTGACCACGGGCGCCGGGCTCAGCGCGTTGGCGACGAAGACCGAGGCGTCGGGATGCCACTCGATGACGTCGATCTTCTCGCCGCTCAGTTCGTTGATAATGTTCTGGATTCGAATGCCCCGCAGACCGACACAGGCGCCCACCGCGTCCACGCCCTCTTGCCGGGCCGCCACGGCAACTTTGCTGCGGAAGCCGGGCTCGCGGGCGATGGACTTGATCTCAACGGTCCCGTTGAAGATCTCCGGCACCTCGAGTTCGAACAGCCGCCGCACCAGGTTGCGGTGAGTCCGGGACACCACCACCTGGGGGCCGCGCCCCGACCGGAACACCTCGTGCAGGTAGACCTTCAGCCGCTGGCCGGGCCGGTAGTGTTCCGTCCGGATCTGCTCGGCGGAGGGGAGGATCGCCTCGGTCTTGCCCAGGTCGATGATGATCTGCTTCGGCTCGATGCGCTGGATGATGCCGCTGACGATATCGCCTTCCCGGCCGACGAACTCAGCGAACACCACTTCCCGCTCCGCCTCCCGCAGGCGTTGCATGACCACCTGCTTGGCCGTCTGAGCGGCGATACGTCCCGCATTCTTCACCATAGTCTCGATGGCGACCGTGTGACCGATCTGTGCCTTCTTGTCGAACACCTGCGCTTCGCCCAAAGTGAGTTCTATCTTGGCGTCCTCGACCGTCTCGACCACCGTCTTCATGGTATAGACCAAAACCTCTCCCGAGGTCGGGTTCACCTTCACCGTGATGTTGGGCCCGGTTTCGTTGGCCTCCCGCTTGAACGCGGAGGCAAGCGCCGCCTCCACCGCCTCGAGCACCACCTCCTTCGGGAGGTTCTTCTCTGCGGACAGTTGGGTTATGGCGATGAGAAAGTCGTTTTTCATAGCCGCAGCACCCCTGGAGCTGTTAGGCGGCGATTTTTTAGCTAACAAAAAAGTGGGAGCCGACCCCACTTGAGTGTGTCCTTGGAACTGGTCCCAGTATAGCACCCGCGGGGAGACCGCACAACCAAAAGCCGGGGCCGTATGAGTTCGCATTCGAGGGGATCCCGCTGGGACGACGCAGATTCTCGCTTCGCTCGCACAGTAACAGGCACTCAATACTCTTCGAGCTCTGCGAGAAGTTTCCACAGCCATCGGTGTTCGTCGTTCCACCTTGGTACGCGTTCACCCAAATGTGAACTCTTACCCGAGGCCAAAATGGGGCTCCCAACCAGGGCTCACGGGCTCACCCGAGGCCGGACGTGGGTCTTGTGTTTGTTGCTGCAAGCGCGCTCCCGAGCCGCTTCCGAGCCTGTACGAGTTCAGGCTCGGGGTTCCGAGACGGGGGTGCAGGGGGCGGAGCCCCTGTTTGTCGTGAGCTTGCCGAAGGACCGGGGGCCTGGGGGTGTTCCCCCAGAAACAAAACCATCTCTTTTCTTTGGGGGGCGGGGGCAAACGATCAAGTAGCACTCCTTCATGTCTGAACAGATACCCGAGCCTGCCTCTTCTTGACACTCAAGGTGTGTTGGTTATAGTAGCGGTAATCGGAGGCGGCCAACCGGGCCTTCAGGCCAGGATTAGATGGAGGATCGACGCCATGCTGCGAAAAGAACAGAACGACAAGCTCACCCAGGTCGGGCCGGGGACTCCCATGGGGGACCTGCTGCGGAACTACTGGTTCCCCATCGCCGCCAGCGTCGAACTCGATGAGAACCCGGTGAAGAAGGTGCGCCTGCTCGGCGAGGACCTGGTGCTGTACAAAGACCGCAGCGGCAACCTCGGCCTCATCGACGAGCCGTGCCCTCATCGACGCGTATCGATGGAGTACGGCATTCCGGAGGAGGTGGGGCTGCGCTGCCCCTACCATGGGTGGCTGTTCAACCACGAGGGGCAGTGCATCGAGCAGCCCGCCGAGCCCTGGAACAGCACCTTCAAAGACCGGGTGCGGACCAAGGCCTACCAGGCCCAGGAGTTGGGCGGACTGGTGTTCGCCTACATGGGCGCCCAGCCGGTCCCCCTGCTGCCCCGCTACGACCTGTTCGTGTGGGACAACGTTATCCGCCACATCGGGGTGACCGTGCTCAACTGCAACTGGCTCCAGTGCATGGAGAACAGTCTCGACCCGACCCATGTGGAATGGCTGCACGGCCACTACTTGGACTACGTCTGGTCCCGCAAGGGCCGGCCGATGCCCAACAACTTCGGCAACTCGCACAAGAAGATTGGGTTCGACCGCTACGAGCACGGCATCATCAAGCGGCGCGTCCGGGCCGGCACCACCGAGGAGCACGACATGTGGAAGGTGGGCCACCCGGTGGTGTTCCCGGCCATGCTGCGGGTGGGCCCCACCTTCCAGATCCGCGTCCCCATCGACGACGAGCACACCTACCACGTGCACTACGTGGTCTACCGCCCCGGCATCCCGGTGCCGCCCCAGGAGTCGGTGCCGGTCTACGAGGTGCCGCTGTACGACGAGCACGGCAAGATCATCAGCGACTACGTGCTGGCACAGGACTTTTTCGTGTGGGTGACCCAGGGCGCTATCGCCGATCGCAGCCAGGAGCATCTCGGACAGAGCGACGTGGGCATCATCATGTACCGGGAACTGCTGCTGGAGCAGATGGATAAGGCGGCACGCGGTGAGCCCCTGATGGAGGTCTATCGCGACGCAGCACAGAACCAGTGCATCACGCTACCGCAGGAGCGGGACGGGGTGGCCAGTTCCGCCCAGAACCCCCAGGTGGCGGTGTACATCGGCGCCCAGGGCGTCCAGACCGAGGAGATCTTCGGCGAGGCCTTCAAACACCTCGACCAGCGGATGTGGGCGCTCCACAAGGAAGCGGGCGAGCGGCAGGCGCGCGGCGAATCGCTGTTGCCGGTCGACGAGCCGCCCATCGTGCCGGTGGGCTATCAGGACCACAAGGCAGTGACCATCCTGCCGTAAGACGGCCACGGTCAGAGATAGGGGTCGGAGGCTTTGGGAGCAGGCGTGCAGAGGGCGGCAGCCCTTTGCCAGGGGCTGTGGGGGTGCCTCCCACGAACACCTCTCTTCTCTTTCTTTAGGGTGGGGCAACAGACGATTGCGATCCCTTTGCGAGCGCGTTACCGCCTTCACCCGCTGTGCTTTTTTGTTGAGGAGGTAGCCGCCATGACCAGCCAGCACGTATCCGAGCCGTCCCGCCGCCGGTTCATCCGCATCGGCGGGCTCACCGGCGCCGCCGCGTTTGTTGCCGCCTGCGCGCCCTCGGCTTCGCCGCCCCCAGCGGCTCCGGCGTCCGGCGCCGCGCCCGCCCCGGCAGCCAAGGCTGCTTGGGAACAGCAGTGGGATAGATTGGTTGATGCTGCCAAACAGGAAGGTAAGCTAGCGGTGACATTTACGGGTGCGGGAGCCGGCTACAGGAAGATAGGCGAATCTTTTGAACAGGCGTTTCCAGGTGTAACCGTTGAGGTCACGACATTCGCGAGCGCCAGCCTGTTTGCGCCCAGGGTAATACAAGAACGAAACGCTGGGGTTTACACGTGGGACGTGGCCGCGCTCTCCATCAATGATACCTTGATGAGTTTGATCCCTGCCGGAGCTATCGACCCGATTCGTCCGGTGTTGTTCCGGCCCGATGTTGTTGACGACACCGTCTGGCACAAGGGATTCGAGTTTGGATTTGCTGATAACGCAAAGAAATGGGGTTACTCGTACAATTGGTATAAACAAGGTGCGATCTTGGTCAACACGGACTTGGTGCGGGACGGAGAGGTACAGAGTGCGCGGGATCTGCTGAATCCAAAATGGAAAGGCAAGATCATCCTAGCGGACCCCCGAACTATTGGGAGTACCTCGGTTCCTTTGACCGGCATTCGACTGAAGTTAGGGGATGAGGTAGTCAAACAGCTTCTTATTGATCAAGAACCCGTGATAAGCAGAGATGTGAGACAGCTGAGCCAGTGGCTTGCGCAGGGCAGATACGCCATGGGGTACGGTGTAACCGACGCCATTCTGGATGACTTCAAAGCACAGGGGCTCGGTCAGAACCTCAAGCATATTGATATACCAGAAGCCATCATCCCGCAGATGACCGGCATCTATGCTATGAATCGGGCGCCTCATCCCAACGCAGCTAGGCTCTTCGTTAACTGGTTTCTCACCAAAGAAGGTCAAGGGATTTATACCCGAAATGCCCTCCTGAACAGCCGAAGGAAAGACGTGCCTATCATCGATCCGAGGTTGGCACTGGATACCACCCGCGAGTACGAACATATAGGAGGAACCGAAGCGTTTCTCGAACCACATAGGAAAACGCAAGTGATGGCCAGAGAGCTATTCAAGTAATCCGCTACGTAGGACTTGCATAACCAGAAAGGAGACAGCGCATGCAATTGACACTTCTGGGCACGGGGAGTCCCGCACCGAACCCGCTACGCGGTGGCCCCAGCGAACACTTGCAGATCGGCCCGACGTCAATGTTGGTGGACTGCGGTAGCGGAGTGGTCCGCCGCATGGTCGAGGCAAATCTGGCGCCCAAAGATATCGATTACATATTTTTTACCCATCAGCATTCTGACCATACCATCGATTTTGCCCACGTCCTCATCATGGGTTGGATAGCGGGCCGCACCAAACCGGTCACCGTGGTTGGACCTCCGGGGATGAAGGAATTCGTGCAGCGCCTCCTGCACGCCTTTGAGTGGGACATCAAGATGAGACACCTGGAGGAAAGGGTGGGCGCCCGGGTTCTAGAGGTTCCGGTGCGAGAAATCGGGCACGGTGAGGAAATCTTGGGCGAGGGGTGGAAGGCCAAGGCTATTGGGGTCAACCACGGGCATGTGTCGCCGGCTTTGGGATACCGCTTTGAAGACGGCGATCATACCATCGTGCTCTCTGGCGATACTGCGCCCAGCGATGCGCTGATCGAAGCGGCGGCGGGGGCTGACGTAATAGTGCACGAGCTGATGGGCGCGTTGATCGACCGGGACGTTCACACTCCAGGCGTGGAGCTGACTCCTTGGCAGCAAATCGTCGCCGCATCACACACCTGCGTTCATCAAGTCGGGGCCGTGGCTCACCGATCCGGCGTACCGAAGCTGGTACTCAATCACCTCCCTGTGCGGCCGGATGAGGAATGGGTGTACAAGACCATCAGAGCGGACTACGGCGGCGAAGTTGTGCTAGGGCACGATTTGTTACGCGTCTAGTGGCGCCTATGCCTGCACAACGTAGTTGCGAGCAGGACGACTAAGTAAAACGGGGGCACAATGGGAAATAGCGGAGCTCTCGTCAAATCTTGTGTAAATACCCTTCCAGGATCGTCGTCTGATCAGGCCGCGGCTTCGGTGTTTACCTCCTCTCTTTGAAGGATCCCGTCCACGAACCTTCGTCCCGCAAGAACCAGGGTCATGACCGTGCGACCACCATTTAAGGCCCGCCAGTTCTGCCCCAGCCGTGGGCGTGCTGGTAAAACTCGATGGCCTGGCGCAGGGGCGGATTTTCCTCCGGAATCTCGAACAGGAAGCCCTGCACCGGTGCGCCGTCCCCGTTGCGCTTACGCACTGCCTCGATGATGGTGCGCGGATCAATGCGCTCGTGGACGTGCAATGAGCGCATGGGCACCTCGAAGGAAGTGTGCTCGGCCTTACCCGCCCAGGCCAGTTGCGGGTCGTAGGCATAGGTCTTTTCCCTGCCCGCGTCCGGATCGGTCTCCGGCGTCACCAGCCCGACCGGAGGATTGTTGACCCGTAACTTGCCCTTGTGCTCGTAGGTCTCAATCTGGCGCTTTGCCCGCTCGTTACTTGCCATGAATCCCCCGATTTACATCAAGCCAGGCGGCGCCGTTGAGTATTCGACAGAAATGGACAGCGTACTGCATCTGGACCCGGTCGAAGGGTTCACCACGAGGGCATTCCGGCCGTCCCCCTAACGCCGCGGCGCGCCACCGTAGACCGCCTGGCTACCCAGTTGCTGCCAGGCCAGCGGCGCCCCCGCCTTCTCCAGCCGCTGAGCCGCCGGCAGCGATGCGTCCCAACGGTAGGCGATGAAGCGCCGGCCATTGACGCCGTCGGCCGCGTCGGAGACGAGCCACACGATGGGGACCATCATGATCTCGGGCTGTATCAGCAGGGCGCGGTCGAAGGTGGTGTCGGGCGGAAGGAGGTTGGTGTTGGCGGGGCCGCCGGGCACCAGCACGTTGGCGGTGACTCCGGTGCCCTCCAACTCCTGGGCGACGGTCGCCATCCACGCCTCATGGCCCGCCTTCGACGGTCCGTAGGGAGATGACCACTTGCGATACATCGTGTCCAGGCTGGTGGTGACGCCGATGAGGCGGCCCCACTTCTGGGCCACCAGGTGCGGCACGGCCGCCCGCGCCATGTAAAAGGGTCCGCTGAAGTTGATGGCCACCACCCGCGCGAAGGCATCCGCGGGCGTTTCCCAAGCCGGGCCGTCGCTGCGGGTGGCCAAGCCGACATTGCGGGGGTTGGTGCCGGCGTTGTTCACCAATATATGGAGGCCGCCGAAACCGTCGATCGTCGACTTGACCACCCGCTCGCAGTCGGCTGGGTTCGAGACGTCCCCCACCAGCGGCCGCACGCAGTTGGCGCCGCCAATGGCGCGGGCCTGATCGGCCGTCTTGGCAAGGTTGGCGCCGTCGATGTCCATCATGCCCACTTTAGCGCCCGCCTTCACCAGGGCCAGGGTCATGGTGCGGCCCATTCCCACCGGGCTCCCCGCCCCCGTCACGATTGCGATCTTGCCGTCCAGTTCAGCCATGATGACCTCCAGCCTTCAGATGCGTGCAGGTAACAATGGTTCCAGCCGCCGAAACCGTGGTCATGATACCGCGAATGGGGAGCTCTGTTCGGCCCGGTCTGAAACGTCTAACGTCCACCCGGGCGGCGACCGTTAGGAGGCAATGGCCGCCAAGCATACACCGTGGCGTTCGCGATAGTGGTGGTCCCAGTATTGTCCAGGTTTGCCGTACGCAGTACTTACGGGACCCCTTGGGCCGTTCCGTAATCGACGAACGCGTATTTCTGGATATCCGGGGAGAAGGCAACCCGGATCGAAGGGAGGGCGGACAGCCGGCTCAGGCCAGACCCGTCCCGGTTGGCGCGGACGAATGCGTTGGTCCAACCGACGTCGGCCCACACGAAACCGGCTCCGGACGGTTCGAAGACCAGGTGCTCGTGGGGGATGTACTCACTGGGGTAGCCGACGCTGGAGCCGGGGATGGGTGTCAGGATCAGGGTGGTGAAATCGAGCAGGGCCACCACAATTGGGAAGGCAGCGCCCTCCGCCGCCCGGGTGTAGGTGACCGCCATGGCACCGTCCGGCGCCGGCCAGAAGGTGCGGCCGTTGTCGAGGATGGGTACCCGCTCCATCCGCCCATCGGCCAAGTCCAATAGCTGTGCTTGAAAGCAGACCACGTAGCAGTCGGGGTTGTGCTGGGTGGCCACCAACAATGACCGACCGCCCCGAACCCAGGCGAGAACGCGGTCGACCTCCGGCGGCAGTGCTTCCAGGTCTCCCAACGTGAGGTCATAAATCCCGGTCCGGCCGGAGGCTAAGACCAGGGCCAGACGCTTGCCATCCGGCGACCAGGCGAAGTTGCCGGCTTCGAAGTCGGGCGGGAGCCCGCTGCGAGCCGCGGTGCCGGGAATCTCTTTGATGATGCTCCCGTCGCTGCGGGCGATGTAATGAGTGCCGCTGAGATCGCCGGGCCGGACCTGGTTGCGTTGGCCCGCCGCCTTTGGCGCCGTGCTGTAGGCGAAGTGCCCTCCTGTTGGCGACCACGCGAAACCAGCGATGCTCTCGGCGCGAAGCAGCGGGCCACCAGAAGCGCCCATGACCGTCAGGTCCGCCAGCATGGCCCAGTTGTTCACCAGCGGACACCCGATGGACGACCAAGGCAGGCCAACCGGTCGCCCGCCGGCGACCAGATGAGGGTGTGCGCTGCAGGGCAGTCCTCTGCCCGGAGCAACACGGACTTTCGCCCGCCGTCCGCATCGCTCAGCCACATCTCACCCGTCTCGTTCACGTAGGCGATCTGAACGGGCGAGGGCGCTGGCGTGGGGGTGCGAATCGGGGATGGGGTTGCAGTCGCTATGGGGGGAGCCGCAACAGGGACATCCGGGACGGCGCTGCTCTGGTCGAAACAGCCAGCCGCAAAGAGCATTAGGACCGCGGCAAACGGAAAAACGATTTTCAACGCCGTGTCTGGTCTGTCAACTGATTGCCCGCGCGGTCTCGCCCGCATCTTACCGAAACATATCCCGGTCCGGCGGCCGCAGCAGCGCCTTCCCTGTCCCTTCGCCTGCAGGGTAGGCCGCGCCCCGCAGCACCACCACCGGCACGCCGGAGAGCTTTTCGGTAACCGCACCCGCCGCGGCGGCGAGTTGATCCGCCACTGCGATCTCGGTGGTGCGCAGCAGGTTGCCGAAGCGGTCGGCCCGGCCGCGGTAGCTCTCGACCGGCAGCATCCCCGCCACCCCGATGGCGATCTCGGTGGTCCCCTCCCGCCAGGGACGCCCGAAGGAGTCGGTGATGATCACGGCGGTCTCGACGCCGGCCAGCGTCCGGAACGCCGCCCGCAGCCGCGCGGCCGAGGCGTCGGGGTCGGCCGGAAGCAGCGAGACGATGTCGCTGCCGGGGATATTGGAGTTGTCGACCCCGGCGTTGGCGCACACGAAGCCGCCGTGGGTCTCCACCACCAGCACACCCTTGTCCATGCGCACCACCCGTTTCGTCTCCCGTAGCACCACCTCCACCACCCGCGGGTCCTTCTCGGCTTGAGCCGCCACCTGCCGGGCGAAATCGGAGGGTTCGACCTCCCGCAGGTCGACCAAGCGTCCCTCGGCTTTCGACACGATCTTCTGGGTCACGCTGACCACATCGCCGTCCTGAAGCCCCACCCCCTCCCGCTCCGCTGCATCGAAGATGAGGCGCGCCAGATCGTCTCCCGGCCGGACCTCGGGGAGCGAGGTGAGCCCGGCCACCCGCAGTTCAACGGCCATAGGTTTCCGCCTGGGGGTGTCCGGCGTGAGCGCGTCCACGAGGGCCATCGTAGGGGCGGGTTTCAAACCCGCCCCTACCTGCTGGTATTGCCACCCCCGGTTGGCATTTCAAGACTTCAGCCCCACCAGCCGCACGCCGGCGTTCACCTTGTAGCGCCGGTTGATCCCCAGGATCAGCGCCGTAAACGCTTCCAGTTGCCAGGCGTACTCCAGCCCGCCGGCGTCCACCGGACGCAGGGCCGCCACCGCGGAGACCAGCGCCATGGTCGATTGCTTGGCCTCGGCGTCGTCGCCGCAGACCAGCACGTCGCCCTCCAGGGGGTGGTCGATAGCCGCCAGGTGGCGGGCGCTGAGGTGGTGGAAGGCGGCGGTGACACGGGCGCGCGGCAGTTGCGCCTGCGCCTCCAGCGCCGCCGAACCTCCCGGCACCAGCACGGCCTTGGGCCGGCCGCCCTCGAAGCTGAGCGGCGCCACCGCGCTCACCAGGATGCGATCACCGATGGCGCTCTCCAGCGCCGCCAGGGTGTCGCGCTGGCCCTCGTAGGGGACCACGAGAAACACGACGGAAGCGGCCTCGGCTGCTCCGGCGTTGTCGAGGCCGGTGGCGAGGTTTCCGCCGAGTTTCTGGTTGATCGCGCCGGCCGTACTCTGAGCCCGCTCGCTGCTGCGGGAACCGATGATGACGGGATGGCCCGCCTGGGCGAACCGCAGCGCCAGTCCCTGCCCCTCCGGACCGGTGCCGCCGATGAAACCCAGCGTTGGTGATGGTGCGATGAGCATTACTTCTTCCTGACGCATGATGGCGTGTTGAGAATTGGCCCAGCACGCCGAAACGGAACCGCCGCCTGGCTGGAGCACCGCCTTATGGTAAAACTGCGGCGAGGGAAGCACAACCTCGGGAAGAGTTCACACTCGAAGGGACGTAGCTCCGTTGCCCCAATATGCATCGGCCGTGACACCTTCTCACAGGAGAGTAGGGCGGCCCGCGGGCATCTGCATTCGGTGCTGGTGCTACAATTCAGTTACGTTCAAACGGAGACGGCTCTGGCTACCTTCTACCGGATCGTCACGACCGCCCAGCCGGCTCCTGCAGATTTTCTGTCGCAGTCTGCGCTGCGCAACCCCCCGAGACAGGCGAGCGGCGACACCACCCGGCTCTGGGAAAGTATATCGGTGTACGAGAACGAGGGCCAGGCCAGCGCCACGGCAAACAGGTACCCGAAACTCGGTGCCTTTATCGCAGAGTTAGAGATAGACGAGAGCAGCCACATTCATTTCGAGAGAACGACCTTGAGCTTAGGACACCACACCCTGTGGGGTGAAGCTATCGCCATCTGCGCCTGCGTCAGGCGCGTGATGCCGGTCTGAAGGGACAGGAGAACAACGATGATTTTCTATGAGTTGTGGGACTTGCAATCCAGGAACCTGATCGGTACGTATTCTACAGAAGCCGAAGCGCTCGCGGTGGTGAGCAGCGTGGTGGCACTCAGCGGCGGTCCTTACGCCGAAGACCTTGCGCTCGGCTGGGCGGATGACCAGGATGAAACCCCCGGAGGACAGATCGCGACGGGCGCCGCACTTATCGAGCGCGCCGGGAGCCAAAGGGTGGCGTAACGAGAGAGGACACTTCCCGTCGCGTCTCCGGCCAGGTCAAACCCCACTCAGAGACTTACCGACCCCTGTGAGCCAGCGCGCCGGCAAGCGGCCTGGCGACGCGAGCGGGCGACGCTGGACCCCGTGAAGCTGCTGGTTGACGAGATGTGGCTGCCAGATTTGGAGGCGCAACTCAGAGCCAGGTGGCATTATTTCGTAGCCCTTCCCATTAAAGCAGACAGGCGCATTGCGGCACACTGCTGCTGGCAACCGCCCTGGGGACAACGCCATGGGACGACCTGATTTTCGCATTGTGTTACGCTGTGGTACATCTGGATCAGGAGGGTAACCATGGCAACCCGGCACTTCTCAGTACGGTTGGACAGCGATACTATCGACCGGCTGGACTATCAGAGCCGGACTTCCGGCCGCACCCGTTCGGACATCGCAAAAACGCTGATCGAAGAGGGTCTCCGCATGGAAGCCCACCCCGGCATCGTATTCCGCCCGGGGCCCACTGGGCGGCGGCCCGGGTTGGCGGGCGGACCGGACGTTTGGGAGGTGGCACAGGTGTTCCGCGCCTTGGACAGTCGCGGGGAACAGGCGATATCGGAAACCGCAGAATTGACGGGCCTTGTCCGCGAGCAGGTCCACATCGCAATCCGTTATTACGCCCAGTTTCAAGGGGAAGTCGACCAGTGGCTCCAAAGGCTCAATGACGAGGCGGACCGGCTGGAGGCTGCATGGCTCCTTCAGCAGGCGATGCTGGCGCGATGAAGTTGCTGCTCGATGAGATGTGGCCGCCGGCATTGGCGATCGAGTTGCGGGCCAGGGGCCATGATGCGATAGCCGTCGCCGAGCGCAACGACCTCAGAGGCCAGCCAGATTCCGTAATTTTCGAGTTCGCCCAGGAGGAGATGCGGACCGTAATGACGGAAGATGTCCCCGGCTATCGCGCCCTGGCCACCGTACGAATCCTCGGCGGAGGTACCCATGCCGGCCTCATCTTCACGACAAACCGCCGCTTACCCCGCAGCAGAGCAACCACGTTTTGGCGTATTGCGGAGTTGTTGGACCAACTCCTGCCCAGTGGGGGTTACCTTGAGAACTCGGAGCACTGGCTGACCTGACCCGGGATGGCGCCCCAGCGTGTTGAGCTTGGGCAGCCGTTGGAGCCGACCCCCGCGAGGTAGTACACTGCCGCTATCAACAGCCACGGAGGGCGACGCCATGGCACGACTCGACTTCGCATTGTGGGACGCGGTGGGCGGTTACTCGCAAAAAGATGAGGTGATGGCGGATGTGTACGACGAGCACATCCGGCTGGCCCAGGAGGTCGAGCAGGCGGGCTGGCACTCCTACTTCGTCATCGAGCACCAGAACTCGCCGGTCGGCCGCATCACCGCGCCCTCGGTGTACCTGACCGCCGTGGCCCGTGCCACCAGCGTGCTGCGCATCGGCGCCATGATGTGGCAACTCCCCTTCTACCACCCCATCCGTCTGGCCCAAGAGATCGCCATGCTGGACCACCTCTCACGCGGGCGGGTGGAGTTCGGCACCGGCATCGGGGTCCACGAGCATGAGTTCATCCGCTGGGGGATGGACTTCTACCAGCGGGCCGCCATCGCCGGGGAGGTGATGGAGATCGTCAAGCGGGCGTGGACCGCCAGCGAGGTCACCTTCGAAGGCAAGTATTTCAAGTTCGACGAGGCGCTGCCCCAACCCAAGCCCTTTCAGCAGCCCCACCCGCCCATCTGGGCCGCGGTCCACAGCGAGGCCGCCATCGAGTTTGCCGCCCGCAACAACTACCACGTTGCTCAGAACCTCGATACCGACGAGGCGGTGGCTCGCAAGTTCGACCTGTATCGCAAGACCTGGCGGGAGTGCGGGCACCCCGGCCCGATGCCCCGGGTGTTCCTGATGCGCCAGGTGCACGTGGCCGAGACCGACGAGAAGGCCCACGAGGAGGCACGCCGGTTCATCGCCTCTCGGGAGGGCGGCGCGGTGCCGGTGGGCGGCGGGCCCATCGAGCGGACCCGCATCGGTTGGGGCACCAATGCGCGCGGGATGGGGCGCGATGGCGAACGCCCCCACGACAAAGAGCGGGGCGAGGCCATCTTCAGGGCAGTTCAGAACTACGAGTTCAACATCGAGTCGGGCCTGGCGCTGGTGGGCAGCCCGGAAACCGTGATCCGCAGGCTGGAGGAGGGGCAGAAGCGCATCGGCTACAACATCTTCTGCTGCAACCACGAGATCGGGCAGATGCCGCCGGACCTGGTGTCGAACTCGATCCGGCTGTTCGGGAAAGAGGTTGTTCCGGCGTTTCGGTGACGACAAACTGCACGGGGAGCCGACGGGAGGTATCCATTCGGTATCAGGGGTTCGGGAGATTTGAGCCACGCCCCCAACCCAGAAAAAAAGAGGAGATTCTCTGTGGGGGGGCACCCCCACTCCCCCGGCAGAGGGCTACCGCCCTCGTGCACTCCCACTCCTGAGCCCGGCCGCCCTCAACAGTGAACTCTTACGACGGGAGTGCAGAGGGCAGAGCCCCTTGCCAAGGGGAGCGGGGGATGTTTCCCCGCTATTCTAATGAGTACCCTAAACCGCGCAAGGGGTTGGGGGTACAGTCCGTTCTCGGGAGATGACCCATGCCAGAGCAACCCGAACCCTACGCCATCTACGCGTTGAAATACGCCACCCGCATCGCCCCCGCCTCGGAGTGCTTCCTGGGCGCCGAGGCCCACGAGCCGCCGCTGCGCATGGACTACTTCGTGTGGGTGGTGACTAACGCCCGCCACACGCTGGTGCTGGACACCGGCTTCAGCGAGGAGGTCGCCCGCAGGCGGGGCCGCGACTATGAACGCAACCCGGCCGAGGGGCTGCGGGCCCTCGGCATCGACCCCGCGAAGGTCGACCGGGTGGTGCTGAGCCACATGCACTACGACCACGTGGGAAACATCGCCCGCTTCCCCAACGCCCGCTTCCAGGTGCAGGAGATCGAGATGGCCTTCTACACCGGACCGGCGGCCCACTACCCCCGCTTCAGCAAGTCGATGGAGGTAGAGGATGTGGTGGGGCTGGTGCGGGCCAATTACGACGGGCGGCTCGAGTTGAGCAGCGGCGACCTTGAGTTGCTCCCCGGCATCACCATGCACCTGGTGGGCGGCCACACCGCGGGCTCGCAGATCATGCGGGTGGCCACGGCGAGGGGCACGGTGGTGCTGGCCGCCGACGCCGCCCACTACTACGAGGAGGTGGAGCAACTCCGCCCCTTCCCCACGCTCCACGACCTGGCCAAGATGTACCGGGCCTACGAGACCGTGAACCGGCTGGCGGACTCGCCGGGCCACGTCATCCCCGGCCACGACCCGCTGGTGATGGAGCGTTATCCGGCGGTTGCTAAGGACACGCCGTGGATCGTGAAGCTGGCGTGAACATGAGGTCCGGCTTCAACCCTTGTTCGTGCCCAGGATGGCCGATTCCACCGCCGGGTATTCACTCTCGGTGGTATCGATGATGGCCTTGAGCCGGTCCGCATCAAGATTCAACAGCTTGCTGGCGGCGTTGTCGATCGGTGGGACGAACGGGTTGCCGCTGGAACCGATCCCCAACCCCAGGCTGACGATGTCGGCCAGGTGAACCACCGCTGCGACTTCCGGATGGGCCTTGGCCTGTCCTGGGTGATGGTGCTGGCTCAGCCCGGCAACCAATGACGGTGGCAGTGACCAGCGATTGCCCAAGAGCGCACCGATCAAAGCATGGTTGGTGCCGCACACCACGTTCTCGGCGTCCGCGAACTGGGTCTCATCACTCACCGCCAACCGCGCACTCTGCTCGAAGGCGTCTGGACATGATCGGAGCACAACCAGTTTCCCCAGGTCATGGAGCAGCCCGGCGACGAAGTACTGTTCGACATCACCGAACCCCGCAAGGCTGGCGATGATCTTCGCGGCGACGGCGCATCCGATGGAGTGATACCACAGTTGTTCCATTCTGGCGCTGGCGGTAGGTGAGGTGGACTTGAACAGCCCATCCATGGAGGTCGCCAGCACCAGAGAATTGACCGCGTCGAATCCCAGCAGGCGCACGGCCCCAGCGACTGACGAAACCGGGTTCCTGAGACCGTAGAACGGTGAGTTGACCAGGCGCAGCAGTCTAGTCACCGAAGCGGGGTCTGTTCCGAGCACCTCCGCGACCTGTGCTGCGGTGGACGAAGGGTCCTGGGTCAGTTTGGACAGCCGGAGGTAGAGGATCGGGATGGAGGGGAGCTGTGCCGGGTCGGAGAGGATCGGAACCAATGCAGACCGGAAGGTCAGCGCCCCGATCTTTTTGACCGGGGTGGCCGCCCCACCATCTGCGCCCTCGAAAGGCAAGTTGAGATGACCCCTCGGGGCATTTTCACCGTCGCGGGCCGCAAGGCATTCCACCACCTCCCCTGCTACCCCGTGCATGAGGGGGTCTTCCAGCACCTGGGCGAAACGCCGGTGCACCTCTTCCAAAACCAGTCCCTTCGCGTCCAGTGCGTCGGTTATCATGATGCTCCCTCCGGCGTCCGTCGGATTGCCGTCCAGGGCGCCACGGTCTGTTCCCCCAATTCGTTTCGCTGGCTGCTCAGCGTCGCCGCGCGGCGGGGCGATCCGTCTATATAGTATTGTCGGCGCGCCGTCACCTCGTTACAACGCAGGGATGTCCGAAATAATCCGCAGATGGCGCAGATGCGCGCGAGGGTGGGTGGGCCCGGTGGCTGATGTGACCCTCGCACGCCCAATGAGGGCCGTCCGCCGTAGGGGCGAATCATCATTCGCCCTTTACCTTCCCCATCCTCAGCGCGCTGGTTGCCCGCAGCGAAGTTCTCGCTGCGCTCGAACGGTATCGCCGTGGGCGCGCACCAGCAACAAAATACTGCTCGAACCCCCGCGAGAAGTTTCCGCACTGTTCCCCGCGCACCCGGCGCCTTGCCCGCGCCTCCGCCCGGCGTTAGAATTGCGGCAAACACCGGCGGCGTGAGTGAGGAGGATACCGTAATGCGCGGCGTTATCGACGCGGACACCCACATCGTTGAACACCCCGGCATCTGGGAGCATATGGACCGGGAGTTCTACCCCCGGCGCCCCGTCATCGTCAAGGCGCCCAGCGACACCTGGTACGGCAGCGTCAACGCCTTCTGGCTGCTGGACGGCGAGATCTTCCCACGCCCGGTGGGCAAGGGCAGCTTCGGACTCCACGTGCCCGGCGGCGACCGTGAGGAAGCCCGGGAGGACGTGCCACCGGGTGTTCGTAACCTGACCGACGTCCCCGGCCGGTTAGCAGCGCTGGAAGCACGGGATGTGGAGGCCGAGGTCATCTACCCCACGTTGTTCATCATGTACCTCACCGATGACGTCGATCTGGAGATCGCCCTCTGCCGGGCCTACAACCGCTACATGGCGGACGTGTGGAAGCAGGGCGGCGGGCAGTTGCGCTGGGTGGCGCCGCTGCCGCTGCGGTCGGTCGAGGCGTCGGTGGCCGAGATGCGCGTCGCTCAGGAGGGCGGCGCGGTGGGGCTGCTGTTCCGGGGCGTGGAGGGAACCCGCTCGCTGGCGGAGCCCTACTTCTATCCCGTCTACCAGGAGGCGGCCCGGCTGGGGCTCCCCATCTGCGTCCACACCGGCGGCGGCAGCCCCGCCATCACCAAGTCCTTCGACATCACCTACAGCCACGTCTTCCCTCACGTCCGGGTCACCCCGCTGTTCGCGTTCCGGGACATCGTGGCCCACAAGGTCCCGGAGCGGTTCCCCGGCCTGCGCTTCGCCTTCGTGGAGGCGGCCTCGTCCTGGGTGCCCTACGTGCTGCACCTCCTGCGGCGGGCCGCCAAGGCCCCCATCACGGTGGGTCCGCTGGGACCGTCGTGGGACTCGGGGTGGGGCCCGAAGCTGTTCCAGGACTACAACCTCTACGTGGCCTGCGAGGCCGACGAGGACATCCCCTACCTACTGAAGTACGTGGGCGAGGATAACCTCATCATCGGGTCGGACTACGGCCATCAGGACCAGTCGCGCGACGACGGTGTGGTGGCCCTCATCAACCGCCGCGAGGACATCCCGCCCTCAGCCCGGACCAAAATGCTGAGCGACAACCCCCGCCGCCTTTACGGGATGTAGGGAGACAGGCGATGAACGGCGTGCACGATATGGGCGGGATGCACGGCTTCGGCCCCATCCCCCGTGAGGAGAATGAACCGGTCTTCCACCAGCCGTGGGAGGGACGGGCCTACGCGCTCAACGCCAGCGGCAACGTCCGCTGGTTCGAGAGCACCAGCGGCTTCCGCTTCGCCCAGGAGTCGCTCCCGCCGGCCTTTTACCTGAACGCCGGGTACTACGAGCGCTGGCTGGGGGTGGTGGAGCGCCGTATGGTGGAGTTGGGGCTGGCGACTCAGGATGAGATCGAGGCACGCATCCAGCAGTTGCGCGCCCATCCTGAAACGCCGATGCCGGTGCATCACGACCCCGCGTTGGTGGAGCGGGCCGCCACCCGGCTGCGGCGCGGCCGTGGCCCCCACCGGCCCGACGGGGCGCCGCCCTGCTTTCAGATGGGCGATGCCGTGATCACCAAGAACATCCATCCCGCGGGGCACACCCGGCTGCCGCGTTACGCCCGGGGCAAGCCCGGCGTGATCCACCGCGTCCACGGCATCCACGACTTTGCCGATACCGACGCTCACGGCCTGGGCCGCAACCCCCAGGGCGCCTACAGTGTCCGCTTCGAGGCCGCAGTCCTGTGGGGGCCAGACGCCGAGCCGGGCGCGGTCTACCTCGATCTCTGGGACGCGTATCTTGAACCCGCCGCTTCGGGCGGGAGTACAGAGTTGAGGGGTTGAGAGGCTTTTGAGGCAGGCGTGCAGAGGGCGCAGCCCTTTGCCGGGGGTTCTTGGGCGTGTCCCCCAAGAATAAAATCCTCCCTCTCTTGGGGGGTGGGGTTCCGACAGGTGGTAATGGCATATCAAGGAGGACCGAACCATGAGCGGCGATCACCACGGCCACCACCCCGAGCCGGAGTCCCCCGCTGCGTTGCGGGCCAGAGCCATAGAATCGCTGCTGGTCGAAAAGGGGCTCATCTCGACCGACGCCATCGACCTCATCGTCCGGGCCTACGAGCAGGACATCGGGCCGATGAACGGCGCGCGGGTCGTCGCGAAGGCTTGGACCGACTCCGCTTATAAGGACCGGTTGCTGACCGACGGCACCGACGCGATCGCTGAACTGGGATACGGCGGCAACCAGGGCGCCGAGATCGTGGTGCTGGAGAACACTGCCACCGTCCACAACGTGGTGGTGTGCACCCTGTGCTCCTGCTACCCCTGGCCGGTGCTCGGTCTCCCGCCCTCGTGGTACAAGTCGGCGCCCTACCGCTCCCGGGTGGTGCGGGAGCCGCGCTCCGTGTTGCGGGAGTTCGGCCTGGAACTCGGTCCTGAGGTCGAGGTGCGGGTGTGGGACAGCACCGCCGAGGTGCGCTACATGGTGCTACCGGAGCGCCCCGCCGGCGCCGAAAGCCTGAGCGAGCCCGAACTGGCGGCGCTGGTCACCCGTGATGCGATGATCGGAGTGGTCAAGGTGCAGGCCCCGGCGTTGGCGCGGTGACCGGGGAATGCACGAGGCGTAGGGGCGGGTTTGAAACCCGCCCTCTTGCCGAGGTGTGGGTGACCCCACGAACAACAAACCCACACCCACTCCAATGGAGGTGATACCTTTGACCCCTGAACCGAGCCCCGAGATCAGCGAGATGGAGGGAGCGGCGGCACTCCCCCGCAAGAACGGCGAGTTGGTGTTCGAAGCGCCCTGGGAGGGCCGTGCCTTCGGCATCGCGGTGGCGCTCAACGAGCAGGGCCTCTATCCCTGGCGGTCGTTCCGGAACAGCCTGGTCGACCGCACTGTCACCGACGACGCCGCAGGCGGCATCACTCCCTACTACGAGAAGTGGCTGGCGGCGCTGGAAACGCTGCTGCTCCAGCAGGGCGTGGTCAGCGCCGCCGAACTGGCCACCCGCACTGAGCAATACGCCACCGGCGCCCGCGATGACGACTGGGACCACGAGGACTGAAGCCAGCTCCGGCCAGTGCCTGCAACGCGGTGCCGGGACCGTGGATGATCCGGGCGACGACAAAGGACGGCTCCAAGATTCAGCGCATGCCAGCCGCCATCCCACGCAAAATTTTCCAACCTATGGTTGTCCAAACAGCCGTACGTGGTCGCCCTCCTCGTTTGGCTGTTTGCGTTTAGCTCTCTAGCGTTGGTGGCAGTACGAACGAACACGGTAGGAACAGGGTTGTTCATGAATCCTGCCATCTTACTCGGTGATTTTACGTTACTCCCAGCAATCGCTTTTTTGATTACCCGCTCCTCCCGCAGTACGAAAATGTGGGACGCTGTTTTGCCGAGTTCGAAATGGAGCGTCGGTACAGCTACTTTGACGCTTCTCCTGACAGTAATATCGGGTATTTACTTTGGGCTCGTAAACTCATGGTGGATGTTCCACGGGCTTTTCTATTGGCTTATGGCCTATATGATTGGATCTTTTTTGTTGAGGGGGCTATTGTTGTTCTTGCGGGGCGTCATCGAACCAAGACTCGTTTTAACATCGTGCTTGGTCTGCGTTTTTGTTCTCCTGCACCAGTACCTGGGTATCGCTTTTCCTAAGGTATTTCCAATGCGGTGATGCGAGGCTGACATCAGAAATTGTGGCGATTGGGCCTCCGGGCGATGAAGATGACGCCCAGCCTCGAACGGGCGCTGCGGGCCAACGGGGTGGTGGGGTAGTGCAATGTTCAAGGTACTAAATCTGCGCAATTCTGCGCAATCTGCGGATGACTAAATCTGTGAAAATCTGTGGATCAACTCTGGTTGAAATGCCGGGAGCCATGACCAACGACTACACGACAGGCGTGAACCAGCACTACGGCCGCAGCGGCCTGCTCGGCCGCATCGACGCCGCGCTACGGGCCGCTGGTAAGGATCCTGCCCACCTGTCCCAGGCCGACCTGGGTCCGGTCGATCAGTTTCATGGCGGCGGCCTTCCCGCCACCCGCTCGCTGGCGCGGCTGGCTGGGTTGCAGCCAGGGACCGCGGTGCTGGACGTGGGGGGCGGGTTCGGCGGCCCGGCCCGAACCCTCGCCACCGAATTCGGCTGCCGGGTGACGGTGGTCGACCTCACCGAGGAGTACTGCCGGGTGGGAGAGGAACTCACCGCCCGCCTGGGGCTGGGAGACAGCGTCAGCTTCCACCACGGGAACGCGTTGGAACTGACCTTCCCGGACGCCTCGTTCGATGTGGTATGGACCCAGAACAGCACTATGAACATCCAGGACCGGGCCTCGTTATACCAGGGGTTCAGGCGGGTGCTGAAGCCCGGCGGCGTCTACGCCGTGCAGGAGGTTATGGCAGGGCTGGTACAACCCGCGCACTACCCGGTGCCATGGGCGCAGGAAGCCGCGCTCAGCTTCCTCTACCCGCCGGAACGGGTGCGGGCCTGGCTCGAAGGGGCCGGGTTCCGGGCCGAGGCGTGGGCCGACGAGACCCATAACACCCGTCCGGCGGGGCCGCCGCCTGCCGCGCCCGCACCCGGCGCTCTCCCTGCGGCGGTCGATCTGGTCCACGGGGCCGATACCGCCAAGATGCAACGGTGCAACCTCGCCAACCAGAACGAGAACCGGGTGGTGGTGGTGCAAGCGCTGCTGCGGCGGGGGTGAATGTCGGGAAGTCTATGGATTGAATTCCGATCCCGTATAATCTAGCGTGCACCGGACCGTACCCTCACGGCCGTGACGCTGCCCTCAAGGACTCCCCTTGGTCTCCGATCTGACGGCGCTCCAGCCCATCCACGTGGGCTTCACCAACTGCTTCCCCATCGATACCGGCGACGGCCTGGTGCTCATCGACACCGGGCTGGACACCGACCAGAACTGGGACCGCCTCACCAAAGGGCTCGAAGAGCGGGGCCGGTCGATCAAAGACGTGCGCTGGGTGCTGCTGACCCACGCCCACACCGACCACTGCGGGCTGGTGCACCGGGTGAAGGAAGCCTCCAACGCCCAGATCATCATCCACCAACTCGAGGCCTTCTTCCTGCGCCAGGGGAGCCATCACCGCAGCAGCAACCAGGCGCAGTTCACCCGCCTATTCCTGGAGCACGGCGTGCCGGAGCAACTCGTATCGTGGCTGTTCCGCATGGGCTCCCGCGCTTGGGGGCGCCGCTGGGAGGCCGACCCTCCACTGTTCGGCCCGGAGCCGGAGCACACGCTGCGCTGGGAGGCACTGGAAGCGGCGGAGGTGACCGAGCAGGACCGGCAGGGGCCCGACGCCGGGCATGCCGTCCCCGTCTCACGGCGGGACGAGCGTTCGCCCAACGTGTGGCGTTTCAAGGGGCTGGAGCCCGACGTCACCTTCGACGACGACCAGCACATCGAACTGGGCGAGCTGCGGCTGCGTTCGTTCTACACCCCCGGGCACACCCCGGGCCACGCCTGCTTCTACCATGAGGAGAGCCGGGTGTTCTTCGCCGGCGACCATATCCTCAAGCGGATCACGCCTAACCCGGGGCTCTATTTCGTTTACAACCTGTACGAGCGCCGCAGCAAGAGCCTGCCCGACTACATCCGCTCGTTGATGGCGGTACGGAACGTTCCCTGCGTGCGGGTGCTGGGCGCTCACGAGTCTGAAATGCCTAACATGGAGTACGCGGTGGACCGCATCGTGATGCACCACGAACGGCGGGCCCGGACCGCCATGAGCGCGGTGCGCCACGGCCGGAACACCACCTACGGGCTGCTGCCGGTGCTGTTCCCCACGCTACGGGCCTCGGCCCTATTCCCGGCCCTGGGCGAGACGCTGGGGCACCTCGACCTGCTGGAGGAGCAGGGCCAGGTGGTCCCCGAGATGGTCTCCGGCCGCTACATCTACCGCCCCCTCGGCGATTGAGTAACTACTCAGTCTGGTGCGTTGCGGCCTGGCCGTTCACCCCACCCCCCGAGAGAAAGAAAAGTTTTTGTTCCTGGGGGAACACCCCCAGGCCCCCGGCAGGATGGCGTCGCCCCCTGCACCCCCGCGTCCGACCCCCGAACACTGAGCCGTCACGCGATTGACCCAAACGGCCAACAGGCGACACCCGAAACGGCGCCGGTGACGCGACCCCGCTTCTTCTACGGTTGGTGGGTGGTCATGGCATGCGCCCTGATCACACTGGTCAGCGGCTCCACCTTCTACTACGGCTTCGGGGCGCTGTTCGACCCCATCATCGACGAGTTCGGCTGGAGCACCACCGCCACCGCCCTCGCATTCTCGCTCCGCTCCGAGGCGGCTGCGGTGGGGTCGCCCATCACCGGGTTCTTGGTCGACCGCTTCGGACCCCGCAAGGTGATGATGGGCGGCGTGTTGACCGCGGTCCTGGGCATGCTGTGGTTCAGCCGGATGGACTCGCTGTTCCCTTTCTACGCCTCGGTATTCGTCATCGCCCTCGGGAACAGTGGAACGGACAGCCGCATCGGTGGGTTGGCGGTCTCGTATTGGTTCATCCGCCGCCGGACCCGGGCCATCGCGGTGCTCACGCTCGGCATTGGGCTCAGCGGGTTCGTCGTCCCGGCAGTGGCCTGGATGGTCTCGACCCACGGTTGGCGGGCCGCGGTGGTGGCGATGGCGTGGGCGCTGTTGGTGGTTGCGTTCCCGCTCACCCTGCTGGTGCGGGATAACCCGGAGCGCCATGGGCTGCGCCCCGACGGCGATCCGCCCCACCCGCCTTCGACCCCCGGCACGGGTTACCAGCAGGAGCGCAGCGTGTTCACCGAACACGACCTGTCGTTGCGGCAGGCGGTGCGAGGGCGGGCATTCTGGCTGCTGTCGCTCGCCTTCGCCCTCAGCACCATGGGGTCGAGCGCGTACACCGTGCTCATCATCCCGGCGCTGCTCCACGCAGGCCACTCCCACGAGATCGCGGCGCTGGCGGCGGCGGGCGTCCCCATGCTCTCGCTGCCCGGCCGCGCGATGACCGGGGTTCTGGGCGACCGGTTCGACAAACGGAAGGTGGTGGCGGGCACCTTTACGGTCCAGGCGGTGGGGACGCTGGTGCTGGCCGCGGCCGACGCCGGGGCGCCGGTGGTGCTGCTCAGCCTGCTGCTGTTCGCCCCCGGATTCGGCGCCTTCCTGCCGCTGCGCACGCCTATCCAGGCCGAACAGTTCGGCCTCAAGGCGCTGGGCAGCATCCAGGGATCGATCCTGGGCGTCGCCACTATCGGAGGCTTCATCGGGCCGGTGTTCACCGGGGCCGTGGTGGACCTGACCGGCAGCTATGGGCCCGCGTTCGCAGCGTTGAGCGTATGCCTCGCGCTGGCCGCGCCGCTGGTGCTGGCGCTACCGAAACCGGCGCTGGAGCCCTGGCGCGAGTGAGCGGAGACGATCCAGCCCCCAGGAGGGCAGCAACCGAAAAGGGATGGGTAACACTGTCCCCACCCCTTTTCGGCTCGAAGTCTGCGTGCTGCGGCGCGTTACTTGATGACCTCTTTGGTCAGCGCGTAGATCCGGTTGACCTCTTCCAGTTGGGCCTCAGCCTCGATGGTGGGATACGTCCTGCCGGCGGTCGGCAGGTACCGGGGATTGCCGGGAGGCACGCCATCGGTGCGCCGGCTATTCTGGCCGGTGAACTTGGCCCAGTTGGTCTGGCCCTCCTTGGTGAACAGCCAGTTGATGAACAGCTTGGCAGCGTTGGGGTGCGGCCCGCGTTCGATGCGGTAGGTGTTGCTGGTGGAGAGCAGGAAAGTGCCGCCGTCGATCTCCAGGAATTTCAGGTTCTTGCCAAGCCCCTGCGCCTCGAAGTCCAGGAAGGCGTCGGCGTTGGGAACACCGATACCGATGGGGTACTGGCCCTTCACCATGAACTCGGTGCCCTGGCGCAGGTCGCGCACCAGCACTGGTTCCTGCTCGCCGTACAGCTTGCGGACGAACTCTTCACCGCCGGTGCGCTTCATGTCCAACACGTTCCAGGCCACGCCGACGGAACGGGGGTCGAGACTCAGGATCTTGCCCTTCCACTTGGGGTTCAACAGGTCCTTGATGCCGCTGATCTCGGTGGCGCCCACCTGATCGGTGTTGATCCACAGCCCCAGGTTCCGGTCGAAGGTGGGGGCGTACATCATGCGCTTTTCTTTGTCGAGGAAGCCCGCCTCGAAGCCGCCGGACCACACCTTGTCGTCGATCACGTCGCCGCGGAAGATCAACGGGCGCACCGGCTCGAGGGCGTTGGCCGGCCGGAGGTTGATGAGGGGGGTGGTCACGGTCGCCAGCATCAAATCTTGGCTGTAGACGCCGCCCTGACGCTCCTGAATGATCTTGGGGACGATGGCGCTGGCGTTACCGGCTGTGTGTTGCACCATGATGCCTGGGAAAGCGGCCTCGAAAGTGTCCAGGAACTTACGAAACTGTGATCCCGGGTAGGTGATGACGGCGACCTCTTTCTCCTTCTTCGCCGCCTCCACCAGCGTGTCCCATTCCTTCTCCCATGCGGCCTTGGCGGGTGCGGCCGCGGGCGCCGCCTGCCCGCTGCGAGCCGGATCGCTGGCCGGGGCCGCGGCCGGGGCGCACGCCGCAACGGCGGCCGCGGCGCCGGCCAGCGATCCGGCTCGCAGGAAACCGCGGCGGCTGATATCGTGCTGGTTCTCGTTGGAAACGGTCATCGGTTCCTCCCTCATAAACGCTACGTTCGCGTAACAATCGATCCAGGTAACGCCAGCACTGCTGCCCTGGCGCTGCGCCGAGTGCACCAGCTTATACATGGGCCGCGGGCGCGGTCAAGTGTCTGTACTCGTCTCGTCTCGTCGTAACTGCTCTTTGGGGGACGAGTTGTCGCTAACACAGGCGGTCACCACTTTTTTGCCCCTCCCCGCAAAAAAGAGGGGTTATATTCTTTTGGGGTCACCCCCCAAATCCCCCGCCAAAGGCCCGCTGCCCTCTGGGCTCCTGCGCCCAAGGTCTCTGACCTGATTGTCCGTTGCTTCTATGGCTCACCCGTGGTAGTTTAGGCAGCGCCAGGGTGCATGCACTCAGTGGCTATCGTGGTCAGGGGAGGTGTCCGATGATCTACGATCGAACCATTCGGGAACTGGCCTGCGTATGGCAGGTTGACGTGTGAGCCTCGCCCAGCCGAGGCCGACCACCCTTCGCAGCGCCCCGTAGTAGTGCAGAGGCCCGAACCCTGAATGGGCCGCCGTTGCGGAAGTGATTCCCGCGAGTGGGGCGGGCGAAGTTTGCATCGAGATAACCACAGGAGCCCCGCAGCTTATGCTGTGGGGCTCCTGTGGTTATCTATTCAGCGTCAGGGGGTCAGGGGATATGAGCCACTCCCCCCCCCGGCAGAGGGCTGCCGCCCTCGTGCACTCCCACTCCTGAGCCCGGCCGCCCCTCAACAGTGAATTCTTACCTTCTGTGATCACGGCTTGACCGGAGCGTTCGCGACCAGCATGATAGAAAGTTGGCGGAGCGCCGCGCCACCCTCTCGCAACAGCGCCACCCTCTCGCAATTGACACCCTCCCCATCCGATCCCCACACTCGGGGCATCACCGGACGGGAATCCCCCCTCGGCCTGCCATAAGGAGTGCGTCATGAACTTCGACCTCAATTTTGCCACCAACCCGGACCTCGTCGCCTTTCAGGACGAAGTCCATACCTGGCTGGAGGAGAACGCTCCCCGAGATGTCCCACGATCGGCCGATCCCATCCTCTACACCCATGAGGAGTTCGAGTGGCGGCGGGACATCGGGCGGAAGCTGGGGGCCAAGGGGTGGCTGTACCCCACCTTCCCCAGCGAGTACGGCGGCGGTGGGCTCGACCTCGACCGCGCCACCATCATTCAACTGGCGTTGGATGAGCACCGGATCCCGGTCCCGCCCTATTACAACTCCGGCGGGCCGCTCGCTGCGGCCAGCATTCTGGTGTGGGGCACCGAGGAGCAGAAGCGCTTCTTCGTGCCCCCCATCCTGCGGGGCGAGACGGTCACCTGGCAGTTGCTCACCGAGCCCCAGGGCGGTTCGGACCTCGCCACCGTCACCACAAGGGCCACCAAGGACGGCGATGATTATGTCATCAACGGCCAGAAGGTCTTCGTCGGTGGCGCTTACGAGTTCGACTACGCATGGACCATCGTCAACACCGATCCGCTGGGGCCGCGCCACCAGAACGTCAGTTGGCTGATGGTCCCCGCCAAGAGCGAGGGAATGACCCGCCAGTCGCTCGATCTGTTCACGGTGCATGGCGCGGGGGAATCGCCGGTGGGGCCCAAGGAGGCGGTGTTCTTCGATAACGTGCGGGTCCCCGCTTTCAACCTGGTGGGCGGCGAGAACAACGGCTGGAAGGTCGCCAGCACCCACCTGGAGTACGAGCACGGCGGTGCCGGCCATCTGCGCAACATCTGGGTGCTGGACGAGTTCTTCCAGTACTGCAAAGAGACGAAGTTCCGCGGCAAACCCATCAGCGAAAACCCCGACGTTCGGGACATTCTCGCCGATGTCTGGGCCGATTACCAGGTGGACAAGCTGCTGGGCATGCGGACCTTCTGGCTGCACCACACCAAGCGCCCCATGTCTTATGAGGGCATCCAGTCCACCTTCTACCACCGCATGTTCAGCCTGCGCACCTCGCAGCGCATCCAGCAGGCCCTCGGCTATTTCGGACTGGTGAGCGACCCGCAGTGGACGCCCAACGAGGGGCGCACCGAGGTGTTCGTCCGCTACGGGCTTGGCAGCCTCCACGGCGGCGGCACCCACGATACCGACCGCGTTATCATGTCGCGCCGCATGGGCCTCGGGCGCAACGCCTCGGAGTCGGCCGGACAGATGGTGTAGCAGCTACTTCGAAAGGATCATCCAAGCGTGGACCTCTCCCTCACTGAAAGCCAACAGATGCTCAAGGCCACGGCTGCGGAGTTCGTGAAAACCGAAGTCCCAACCCATGTGGTCACCGAGTTGAGCCGCAAAAATGTCGGATTCGTGCCCGAGCTGTGGCGCAAGGCCGCCGGGCTTGGGTGGGCCGGCATGCTCACGCCCCCACAATACGGCGGCGCAGGCCTCGGTTACACCGACACCGCCGTGTTGTTTGAAGAGTTGGGACGCGCACCCCTGGTCGGCCCCTTCTTCTCCTCGGGGGTGCTCGCTCCGCTGGTGATTTTGGAGGCGGGGACCGAGGAGCAGAAGCAGTCGCTGCTGCCGCCGCTGGCGCGCGGCGAACGCATCGCCACCGTGGCCATCAGCGACCCGGCCCCGTCCTTCGGCGCCGATTCCGTCCTCATGACTGCCGCGCGAGACGGCGATGCTTACGTGCTCAACGGCACCAAGCTATTCGTGCACGACGCGGCCGCCGCCGATTACTTGATCTGCGCGGTGCGGACCGAACCCGAGGATCCGAACGACCTGACCCGCGGCATCACCCTCGTGGTGGTGGAGACGGGCGCTGCGGGCGTCTCGGTCCGCAACCTTGAAGGGTTCATGGCCGCGGTGGGTCAGGTCGACCTGTCCGGCGTCCGGGTACCCGCCTCTGCGGTGCTGGGCACCCCGGGCCAGGGGTGGCCGGCGCTCCAGCGGGCCATGCAGCGGGCGCTGCCGGTGCTGTGCGCCTACCAGGTGGGCGGCGCCCAGGAAGTGTACGAGTTCACCGCCGACTACACCAAGACGCGTGTGGTGTTCGGCCAACCCATCGGCCGCTTTCAGCGGGTGCAGGACCATGTGGTGGAATTGGTGAACAACCTGGACGGCGCTCGCTGGACCACCTACGAGGCGCTGTCCAAATTGGACGACCACCAGCCGGCCGCGGGCAATGTGCACCTGGCGAAAGCCATGGCCAGCGACGGCTACTACCAGGCCTGCGTCAACTCGTTGGAGGTCCACGCCGGGGTGGGCACCGACCGCCAGCACCCACTGGTGCCTCACGTGATCATGGCCCGTACCCTGTACAGCTATCTGGGTGACCCCCGCTACCACAAACGCCTGATGGCCGATGCGGTGGGGTTGTAAATGGTTCCCAGCGTAGCTGGTACAATATCCCAGTTTGCGTGGCGGGTAAACTAGTGTAATGCGTCAAGCAGACGGTAAATTATCTTCGCCGTCTGATTTCCTTGGCTGCCAAGACCGGGAGTGCAGGGGGGCGGCGCCCTCCTGCCGGGGGCTTGGGGGTGCCCCCCAAGAACAAAACCTCGCTCTTTTTCCGGGGGTGGGGCAACACAACGAGTGAGTCCGCAGTGTGGGTGTCGAAGCTCTCGAAGGAGAGAGGGAGAAAGAAGATAAGTGAGGGGGCACCACGGGGGCACCCCTCACACTCCCCGCCAGCGGGAGACCCGCTGGACACCCCTTCCAGAGCGGTGTCGATAAAATACGCTATTTCTGACGAGCTATACTAGGAGGTTCGGCGATGGACAGCGGGATTTCACGGCGGGTGTTTGTGAAGGTGGGCGGGTTAGGACTGGTGGCGGGCGCCTGCGCCCCCAGCGCGGCGCCGCAGTCTCCGGCCAGCGCGTCGGCAGGCGGGCAACCGGCTCCGGCGGCAAAGGCGGCGTGGGAGGTGGAGTGGGACAAGCTCGTGGCGGCGGCCAAGGTGGAAGGGAAGCTGGTGGTGCAAACCGCCACCGGTTCCGGCTACCGCGAGGCGTTGGAGGAATTCAACAAGGCCTTCCCGGGCGTGGAGGCAACTCAGCTGGCATTCGCTGATGCCGCCACCTACGTACCCAAGATTAAAGCAGAGCGCCAGGCGGGGGTCTATAGCTTCGACGCTGCCCTCATCCCGCCGACCTCGGCGCTGCAGCAACTCAAGCCCGATGGCGTGTTCGACCCGCTGCGGCCCCTGCTGTTCCGGCCCGACATCCTCGACGACAAGGTATGGGACGGCGGCTTCGAACTGCAGTGGTGCGATGTGGACAAGAAGCTGGCTTTCTTCATCCAGCGCGATGTCAACCACAACATCTACATCAACACCGACTTGGTGAAACCTGCCGAACTCGCCAAGGTCGAGGACCTGGTCGATCCCAAGTGGAAAGGGAAGATGGTGATGGCCGACCCGCGGCAAGGCGCGGTGCGGCTGCCCATGACCTCCCTCTGGCTCAGCGGCAAGAAAGACCTTATCAAGAAAATGATTATCGACCAGGAGCCCCAGATCATCCGGGACCGCCGGCAGAACGTGGAGGCGCTGGTCCGGGGCAGGGTTCCCTTCGCCGTTGGCATCCTCAAGGCAGTGTTGCACGAGTTCAAGAAAGATGGTCTCGCACAGAACGTCATCGCGCTGGATTTGCCCGAAATCGACTACCAACCCCATGACATTGCCCTAGTATTCAACAGGGCGCCGCATCCCAATGCCGCCAAACTATTCCTTAACTGGATCCTTACCGAGGAAGGGCAGACGGCGTGGTCCAAGAACGTGTTCGTTAACGCCAACCGCATCGATGTTCCCATCATCAACCCAACCGATGCCCCCAAGCCGGGAGTCGTCTACAAGAACCGCAACCAGGAAGCGATCTACCCCATCGTCGGCGAGGTGGAGAAGCACATCGCCGATATCCTGAAGGCGGCGAACCTATAGGGTCCGTGCTCGCGGCGAGCAGGACCGGCGCCGGCGCGTTCAAGTTGACATCGGAACGGGCCGCCCCATAGAGTTCCCGGCACGTCACTTTCATCAAGGAGGTTTGAAAATACCGAGATACATGGTGTTGTACAAAGCCAACCCCTCGGTTTGGCCGACGGATCCCAAACAGGCGCTGGCGGTTTGGGAGGGAGTAGTCGCGGGTGGAGACCACTTGCTGACCACCGGCGCGCTCAAAGAAGTCGGGTGGTTCACTGACCAAGAGGGCTTCGGTATCTTCGAGGCCGAATCCAAGGATCAAGTGTTGGGGATGATTCAGCCCTTCGGCCCCTTCTACAGCCCGGTCATTCACGAAATCGTGCCCTGGGACAAGGCGAAGGTAGCCCTCCTGGAGAGCGCGCGCAGGTCGGCGTCGCGCTGATCGCCAGCGCCGGGTCAGGCATACCCCGACAAACACCGCATGACACAAAGCGGCCGGTGCAGTTCCGTGCACCGGCCGCTTCAGTTGTCCAGCTCGTTCAGAAGACGGGTTGCACCAGCGCTGCCTGGCCGTCCCGTTTGGCCACGTAGTCCCGCAGCACAGGACTGTACTTCTGTGCCTGGCCGGTGCGGCGGTTGGCCACCACGGTGAAGCGCTCGCCGCCCTCCTGACCCTCCCAGGGCAGGTCGATGCGGGTGTTCTTGGCGGGGTCGCGGAACACGTTCATGGTCTCCTCGCCGCGCTGCAACTTGGCCAGCTGGTCGCGCAGCAGACGCCGGAAGAGGATGATCCCCTTGTCGGAGAGTCCGAGGTGCTCGGTGGTGCGGTCGGCAATCCGCCCCTGGCTGAACCACGCCCACATGTCCTGCCCGCTGTTATTGTCCAGCAGGTTCCACGGGATCTCGCCGTAGTTGTCGTTCTTGGGCATCGGCACTTCGTAGAAGGGGATCGAAGCCTGCTTTTCGGCCATGCCGGGAGGGAAGATGTGGGCCGTGAAGTACACGTGCAGCGTGTTCTCGTCGTCGATGGGCACCCGGTACTGGAAGGCGCTCTGGATCCGGAGGATATTGGGGAACACCACCGGGTGACCGATGCGCCACTCGACGTTCTCCTCGGTGTTGCCCGCCACCACCCGCCGCTTGATGATGCCGTGTTCGAACACGTCGAACCCAATCTTTTCGTGCTTCCAGCCCTCACCGGAGTTCTCGCCACGCACGTACATCTGGCGCTTCAGGTCGGGACGGCCCAGCCGCTCCAACACGTAGTTCGAGAAGGCGACGTGCAGCCACTCGACGTGGACCGGGTCCAGCGAGTTTTCCATGCATTGCAGCCAGTTGCAAGGGATGACGGTGGCGCCGATGTCCCACATCACATTGTCCCAGGTGAACAGGTCCCAGCGCGGCAGCAGCGGCGCGGGTTGCGGTCCGAGATAGGCAAAGATGAGGCCGCACAGCTCCTGGACCGGGTAGGACTGGGTGTGGATCTTGTCCTTGAAGTTGCTGTTAGGGTCCTCGGCCTGCTCGTAGGGCTGCTCGATGCACTGGCCTTCATTGTTGAACAGCCATCCGTGGTAGGGACACCGCAGCCCCTCCTGCTCCGGAATGCCGTACAGCATGTTCACCTTGCGGTGGGGGCAGCGGTCGCCGATGAGGCCAAGGTTACCCGAGCGGTCGCGGTACAACGTCAGGTTTTCCCCCAGCAGGCGAACAGCCTTGGTGGGGTTTTCGTCGAGCTGCACGCGGGCGGCGATGGGGTGCCAGTAGCGCCGCATCAACTCGCCCATGGGGGTACCAGCGCCGACGCGCGTCAGCGTCTCGTTGTCGTTCTTCGAAAGCATGCGTCCTCCTCGTGTCTTCAACCGGCCAGCTCGCGCCTGTTATAGCGCCGAGGGCGGGTCGCTGTCAAATAGGGGTGTTAGTGGCTGGGGGACAACGCTCCTTACCAAACCGTCTGGACCAACGGATGACTGCTCAGCAGACGATCACGGGTGATCACCGGAGCCCCCAACTGTAGGGCTATTGCGGCTATGAAACGGTCGTGCATCTCGGGGATACTCGACAACTCATCAAAGGCCATCAAGTGCAGCCGGGTCATGCCTTCGATCCGTAGCGATGGAGCCCCGTCCACCAACTCCAAGAGTTCCCCAACCGAACGGCCTCTGCCGAACTTGGCAGTTAGGCTGTGGAGCTCCGCGATCACAATCAGCGGAACGACTCCGATCGCATCGCGCGCCTCAATCGCCCTGAATGCAGCCTCAGCGGTCCGGCCCAAGCGGCTAGGCTCGTACCAGAACCAATATAACGCGTGGGTATCCGCCACGTATATCCTGGCACTTCCGTTGTCATTCGCCATCGGACAGGCGCGGATCCCACTGGCGTTTCAGGGCTTGGAAATCCTCCCATTCCGCCTGAGGCAACGTACCCGCGAAAATCCCTCGGGCCCCCCCCATGCCGTCGACCGCCTTTCCGCGTGGTGTGCCCAGCGGTTCGAGCCGCGCCACGGGGCGCCCATGAACGGTGATGATGATTTCTACGCCCTCTTCTTGAACCGATCGGAGCAAGGCGCTGGTGTGGGTCTTTAACTCACGGACGCCAACCGTCCGAAAGGCATTTTTCATTGAGACCACCTTTTATTTTATGACTACATTGCACTCGCAACCACTATACCCCTCAAGCCTAGGAGTGCACGAGGGCGGCAGCCCTCTGCCGCGGGAGTGGGGGTGACCCCCACAGAGAGAATTCTCCTCTTTTTTCCCTGGGGTGGGCGAGGACACTGGATAGCTACATTCCCGCCGGAGATTTGCTCTTCCTAAACCCCCGTGGTACAACGAGTCATCGATTGTTTCAGAATTCAGGAGCAGCCATAGGAGGGCGATCATGACCGTTCAGGTGTCGCGGCCGTCGCCGTCCGTCACGCGGCGGCAGGTGCTGGGAGCCATGGCATTGAGTTCCGCTGCAGCCGCCTGCGCGCCCGCCAGTGCTCCGGCGGTGGCGTCACCACCACCCCAAGCGCCCGCCGCCGGAAAACCTGCCTGGGAGGCGGAGTGGGACCAATTGGTCGCGAAAGCCAGGCAGGAGGGCAAGCTCAATATCATGACCTTGACCGGCGTGGGCCAGCGCAAGCGGATGGACGCCTTCCAGAAGGCGTTCCCCGGCATCGAGGCGAACCTGCAGGAATTCTCCTCCGCCAGCCAGATTGCCCCCAAAGTCATAGCCGAGCAAAAGGCCGGGGTGTTCGAGTGGGACATGGCCGACATCTCCCCCACCACCGCGCTGCAAGTGATGCGCCCGGCGAACACCTGGGACCCGATTCGTCCGCTGTTCTTCCGCCCGGACGTGCTGGGCGACGAGAACTGGCACGGCGGCTTCGAGGAGGGGTTCATCGACACCGAAAAGAAGTGGGCCTACGGCGGCGACTACATCGTCAGCCCCCGCAACAGTTGGATCAACACAGACTTAGTACCCGAAGGGTCCATCAAGTCCGTCACAGACCTGCTCGATCCCAGGTGGAAGGGCAAGATCCTGATTGCGGACGTGCGTACCGGGTACACCTTCTTTCCCATGAACGTCCTGCGGGTTTCCCGCCCCAGCGACGGCGAATCGATCATGAAGCGGCTGCTGGTGGACCAGGAGCCCACCTTCCTGCGGGACACCCGCCAGATCACCGAGGCGATGGCCCGCGGCAAGTACGCCATTCTGGCCTCGCTTGGCTTGGAAGAGGTGACCCTGACCGATATGCAAAAAGAAGGCGTGGGAAAGAATCTGAAGCCGATCGAGATCCCGGAATTCACCTACGGCGGCGCCGCTGGCAGCATGTTCCTTTACCAGAAGGCGCCCCACCCCAACGCCGCCAAGCTCTACGTGAACTGGGTGTTCACCAAAGAGGGCCAGATCGCCTACCAGAACGGGCCCGACCCGGCCCGCAACAGCCGCCGCAAAGACGTGCCGGTGTACGACAAGTCCACCTTCCCCGACCCCACCCGCAAGGTCTACAACAACAGCAAAGAAAGCAGCATCAAGGACCTGGAGGTCACCCAGAAGATCCTGGAGCAACTGGTGGGGCTGTCGAACCGGTAGAGCCTCCCCCATCCCCCTTCACACCCCGCACCAGCGGCGGGCGATGGCCTCGTACAACTCGACGGCCTGCTCGATGCAGTCGATACGGCAGTACTCGTCGGTCTGGTGGGCCTGCTCCAGCTCGCCGGGGCCGAGGATCACGGTGGGCGGGCCGCCGTAGGCCGGGGTCAGCAACGAGGCGTCGGTGAAGTAAGGGGCGGCGCGCACGGCTGGGCGGGCGCCGAGAAACGGGGTGGCCAGGTCGAACACCTCCTGGAGCCACGGATGATCGGGATCGGTCCACACGCCCTCGACGTCGACCACCGGCGTCAGTGCGACCTCGCCGCCGAGATAGCGGCTCAGCCGCTCCCGGACCTCCTCGTGCCGCTGGCCGGGGATGGTGCGGAGATCGATGCCGACCGTGGCGGCGTCGGGCACCGAGTTGATGTTGAGGCCGCCGGTGATGGTGCCGACATTGAGGGTCGGGGCTCCCAGCACCAGATGCGGGGTGGCGTCGAAAGTGAAGCGCTCCAGCAGGGTCACCGCCCGCGCCGCCTTGTAGACGGCGTTGACGCCCCGCTCGGGCATCGATCCGTGGGCGGTCACGCCGGTAGTGCGGCCGTGGAGCCACAGCGCCCCCTTGTGACCGACGCACGGGTGGTTCCCGGTCGGCTCCGCCACGACGATGGCGCCCGCCTCGCCCAGCGCTCCCGCCGTCCGGGTGAGGTGGCGCGAGCCATCACAGCCGGTCTCTTCGCCCGCGACGATGACCAGCGCGAGACCGGGCGTCCCATGCAGCCGCGCCCCCAGATTGCAGGCCGCGGTAACGAAAGCAGCGACGCCGCTCTTCATGTCGCTCGACCCTCGCCCGTACAGCCGGCCGCCGGCGGTCTCGCCGGCGAAGGGATCGCGTTGCCAGCGCGTCGCCCCCAGGGGCACGGTGTCGATGTGCCCGGCGAAGCACAGCGGCGGCCGGTCGGTCGAGCCACCGAGCCGGGCGACCAGGCTGGTCCGGCCGGCCGCGTACTCGTAGCTGCGGACGGTAAAACCGGCGTCCTCCAGCAGGCGGCCCAGGTGCTGCGCACAAGCCCGTTCCTCACCGGGCGGGTTAATAGTGTTGAAGCGAAGCAGCGCGCGGGTGAGTTCGAGAGCGTTCATAGTTGTTGCGCGGCCATCTCCTCCACCAGCGTCGGCAGCATGACCGCCACCAGCGCGGGCACCCCGGTGCGCGCCACGGCGAGCCCTCGCTGCAGGGCGGGGGCGAGCGCTTCGGGGTCACTGACGGTCTCGCCGTGGCCGTTGGCGGCCTCGGCCAGCTTGGCAAAGTCGGGCGGCGGGTCGAAGAGCCCGCCCTCGTAGTTCCCCGCCGCTACCGCGTAACCCTCGGGGAAGCCGCGCCTCAGACCGACCGTACCGGTGCTGTAGGACCGGTTGACGAACACGACGGTCAGGAAACCGGCGCGGTAATGGCTGGCGGCCCACAGCGCGGCGAGGGGCGTTCCAAACATGAAGTAGCCGTCGCCGGTCGCCAGCACCACGTCCCGATCGGGGGCCGCCAGCTTCGCCCCAACCGCCGCGCCCGGACCCCAGCCGCCGGTGCTGCCGCCGCTGCGGAAGTAGGTGCCGGTGCGATCGGTGCGGTAGTGGGCGTGTACGTATTCGGCGTTGCTCAGGGCGTCGTTCAGTAGGATGGTATCCGGCTGCAGGATCCTGCCGATCTGGTACCCCACCCAGCGGGGGTGCATGGGGCGCCGTTGCCCGGCCTCCAGCGCCAGTTGCTCCTGGCGTGCGAGTTCCTCCAGCTTCTTCTGCTCGAGGCGGGCCCTGCGGTCAGCAATGCGGCCCATGTCGGCGGTGGACAGCATGCCCTCGGCCGCCTCGCGTATCGCCTGGGCCGCGGCGGCGCTGGCCACCGGCAGCCAGAGGTCGGCGCGAAACTCCATCGTCTTGTAGCGGGATTGCACCGGATCGTTGTCGACCCACACGATCTTGGCGTCCGCGGCGGGGCATTCGCGCGGCGGCGAGAAGGGGACGGGCGCTTCGAGGATCAGCAGCACGTCGGCATCCTGCGGCGAGGGGCCGGTGCCATACAGCGGGTGGTCCGTCGGGAAATTCATGCGGTCCGTGCGGTTGGTGTCCATCACCGGGAGCGCCAGCAGCTCGGCGAGCCGGACCAATTCGGCCACGGCCTCGGGGTTGCGTCCGGAGCGGGCCGTGAAGATGCAGGGGTTGCGGGCATCGATCAACCAGCGCGCGGCCTGACGGGCGTCCGACGGGTCCGGCCACGCGGGGCGCGCCAGCCCGAGCTGGTCCCGCGTGGGGAACCGGGCCACCGCGCCCGACACCGGGAGCAGTGCGGTCTCCTGGGGAAAGGTGAGGTAGGCCGGGCCGCGCGGCTCGCTCATCGCCACCTGGAGCAGGCGGCTGACCATGAGACCGGGGTTGTCCTGGTGCTCCATGCGGTGGTCCAGCTTGGTGTACTGGCGCACGATCTCCCCCTGATCGCGCGGCTCCTGCACCCACTGCACGCCGCTCTCCCGGCTGCCCGGCATGGAGCCGGGGTAGGCGCGCGGGCCTGCGCCGGCGGTGATGAGCACCGGGGCGCCGCCGCGCCAGGCGGTGTGGATCCCGGCGCCGTAGTTGAGGGTGCCGACGTCGACGTGGGCGGCGGTGGCGGTGGGCCGGCCCGACACCATCGCCGAGCCCATGGCGGCGTTGAGGGCCACCCCCTCATGCACCATGGTGATGAGACGCGGGGCGGGCCAGCCGCGCGCCCCGGCTTTGGCGATGGCCTCCTGGTAGAAGGAGAGCTCGGACCCGGACACGAAGAACACGTGGTCAACGCCACCGAGTTTCATGGCGGTCACGGCCGCGTCGGCCCAGAGATCGGCCGGGTGTTCGCCCCAGGCGGGGTCGGCGAGGTAGGGATGGTGCTGCATGGACGGCCTCCTTAGAACTGTGCAGTGACCTCGATTTCGACCAATTTCCCCGGCGTGGAGTAGCCGTCGGCAAAGGAGAAGCCGATGCGGGCGGTGTCGAACGGGAGCCGCGGGCGGAGCAGCGACTCCAGTCTCTTGAGCGACTGGCTCCGATGCAGGCACACCCCCACTTCGATCACCTGATCCCACGACAGACCGGCGTGTTTCAACGAGCCCTCGATCAGGCCGAGGATCTCGCTCACCTGCTCACCGAGGCTGGGGAGGACGGCGGTCACGCCGGAGAGGACCATGAAACTGTCGTGCACCAGGTAACGCAGCGGCACGACCGGCGGGTCGTACTCGACGATCCGCTTCTCCAGACCAGGCTGTGAGGGACGGAGCGCAATCAGGTCGAGGGCGATACCCGCATCGGAATCGAAGTGCGCGGGCGAGATGTAACTGGAGCTGGCGGACCGGGCGAGGCCCGACAGCCGCTTCACCCGCTCGCTGCTGCCCCCGTCCCGGTCCTCACGGGTGCGGCCCCACAGGCGGGTGCGGACGGTGTTGTCGAGCGAGAGACCCAGGCCGTTCAGTTCGCCGGCCATGCGTTCCAGCAGCGCGGCGGTCGCCTCGCCGGGCGCGCGCGCTGAGTCCCCCTCGCCGGAGAGGGCGACGAACTGGCGGCCGAAGGCGTAAAAGACCCTGCTTCGCATGGGAGACCTCCTGGCGGAACGGAGCGGAGACGGTAGAGGGAGCATAGCAGAGGTTGAGGAGCAACTCTCAACCGTTCTGTTCCCCACCCCCAGAATAAAGAAATGATGTTGCGTTTGGGGGACACCCCCAATGCCCTGGCAAAGGGCTGTCGCCCTCTGCACGCCTGATCCCAACGGCTCTGAGCCGTCGAGGCTGAGCAGTTCAAAAACCACCCCTCTGAATCTGCGGGAATCTGTGTAATCTGTGACCTCTCTGTGGACCTCTCGTTGACGCCACCGAAGGGTTCAGGATACGATTTCGGCGATTCGTCCCCGGGCGCGGGCCCCCCTGGAGGTAACCATGGATTTCGAGATCGAGTATTCCACCGAGCAGGAGCGTTTCCGCGCCGAGGTCCGCTCGTTTCTGGAAGCGAACGTCCCCGCGGCGATGGTCACCACCGCCGCGGTGGAATCGTACACCGCCGAACAGTACCGGATGCAGCGCGATCTGGGACGGAAGATGGGCGTCAGGGGTTGGCTCTATCCGCAATTCCCCCAGGAATACGGCGGCGGCGGGCTCGACCTGGACCATGTGATCATCCTGGACGAGGAACTGGAACGGCTGGGCCTGCACCTGCCGCCCTACTACGATTCCGGCGGCAAGATGGGCGGCCCCACCATCCTGGTGTGGGGCACCGAGGAGCAGAAGCAGCACTTCCTGCCCCCCATCTTCAAGGGCGAGGTCCGCACCTGGCAGCTCCTCACCGAGCCTGGCGCGGGGTCCGACCTGGCGGGCGTCACCACCCGCGCCATCCGGGACGGCGACGACTACGTGGTGAACGGCCAAAAGGTCTTTGTGGGCAGCAACAACGGCGCCGAATGGATGTGGACCATCGCCGTGACGGACCCCGAGGGGCCCCGCCACAAGAACCTGAGCTGGTTCATGATCGACTCGTCGCTGCCGGGCATCACCATGCAGCCGCTTGAACTGCTCACTGCCTCGGGCGGCGAGGCCGGTTCGGCCAGCGGCGAGAAGCAGAGCGTCTTCTTCGACGACGTCCGGGTGCCGGCCAACTGCCTGGTGGGCGGCGAGAACAACGGTTGGACCGTGGCCTCCACCCACCTGGAGGTGGAGCACGGCGGCACCGGCAACATCGGCCGCAGCCGGATGCGGGAAGCGCTCTTCGAGCACTGCCGCACCCATCAACTGGATGGGCGGCCCATGACCGAGGATCCGGACATCCGGGAACTGCTGATGGACTTGTATGTCGACACCGAGATCACCCGCCTGTACGGCCTTCGCAACTACTACCTCGCCTATGCCAAGAAGGCCCGCACCTACGAGGGTCCTCAGTATTCGGCGCACCGCAAGACCTCCAACCTCAAGCTCACCCGTACCGTCCAGCAGATCCTCGGTTACTATGCGCTGACCACCGACCCCGAATACCTGGTGGGCGAGGGGCACATCGAGTTCATGCAGCGGGCGGGCATCGTGGGCACCCACCCCGGCGGCACCATCGAAGTGCAGAAGCTGATCATGGCGCGCCGCATCGGCATCGGGAGCACGCCGCGTGAGAAGGCGGGGGACTTGGGCTGACCCCTCAGCCCCGCCGCACCCAGCCTGAGCGCCCGAACAGAGAAAGGACCCCGGACAACGCATGGACCTGTCCCTCAACGAACATCAGACGATGCTGAAGAACGCCGCGGCGAACTTCATGGAGCGGGAATGCCCCAAGAACGTGCTGCTGCAACTGGACAAGCACGAGACGGGAGCGCCGCCCGAACTGTGGCACAAGATAGCTGAACTTGGCTGGCTGGGGATGCTGATCCCGGCGCAGTACGGCGGCAGCGGCAGTTCCTTCTCGGATGCTGCGGTGCTGTATCAGGAATTGGGCAAGGGCCCGCTGCCCGGCCCCCATCTCTCCTCGGCGGTGCTGGGCGCCCTGACGGTGCTGGAGGCCGGCTCGGAGGAGCAGCGGCGGGCGATCCTGCCCAGGGTGGCCGATGGCGTCCAGGTGCTGACGCTCGCGGTGCTGGAGCCGGAGCGGCGCTGGGGGCCGGATGCAGTGCAGTTAACCGCTGCCCGCAGCGGCGGGACGTTCACCTTGAACGGGTTGAAGGTGTTCGTGCACGACGCTCTCGCCGCCACCCATTTCATCTGCGCGGTGCGCACCACGCCCGGATCATCCGGGGCCGAGGGCATCAGCCTGGCCCTGGTGGACCGCAGCCTGCCCGGGGTCTCAGTACGACCCCTCAAGGGGTTCATGGGCTGGGTGGGCGAGGTCCGCTTCGATGGGGTCCAGGTGCCGGAATCGTCGGTCTTGGGCGCTCTGGGCGGCGGATGGGCGGCCCTCGACCGGGCCATCGAACGGGCGCTGCCGATCCTGGCGGCCTATCAGGTTGGGGGCTGCGAGGCGGTGTTCCAGATGTCGGTGGAGTACAGCCGCACCCGCATCCAGTTCAGCCAGCCCATCGGCCGGTTCCAGCGGGTGCAGGACCACATCATCGAGATCACCAACGCGATGGATGCGGCGCGCTGGGTGACCAATGAGGCGCTGTGGAAGCTGGACGCCGGGAGGGACGCCGCCAGCAGCGTCCACATGGCGAAGGTGGTGGCCAGCGACGGCTACTACACCGCCTGCAACCACGCCCACGAGGTGCACGCCGGCATCGGCGTCTCGTGGGAGTATGGCCTCAACCTGCACACCCGCATGTCCCGCACCCTCTACTCACACCTGGGGGACCCCCGCTACCACAAGCGGCGCATGGCCGAAGCCCTGCTGTGAGGGAGAGGCAGAGAATCCACAGATTACACGGATTTTCACAGATTCAGACTCATTTCTAAATCTGCGTTTATCTGCGCAATCTGCGGATTTACCCCCCTACAGGCCCCTGAGCTTGCTGCGCAGCCAGAACAGGAACCGGTTCAGGTAGCCGGAGCCGTAGGCCGTCATGTCGATGACCTGCCCACGCCAGCGCACCCGCCGCCGGCCGGACCCGAATAGCTGGTTGAATGAGACCGCGAACGCAGCCACAAACAGGATGAGCCCGGCCACGGCGACCAGCCGAGCGAAGCCCGGGAACACATAGCGCAGAAAGAAGGCGCCGGCAATGAACACGACCGCTGCCAGCATCATCTGGTCGCCGGGCACCGCCTGCGGCAGCGAGCGAATCGCGGCGCCTAGGGCGGCGATACGTGCCATGGCGATCCGCCGCAGCCGCTGCCATCCGGTCTCCTTGGGCCCGAACTCTCCGAGCTTGGACAGGATGTCGTCGATGTCGCGATCGAACTGGGAACCCATGGCGCCCAAACCCCCTCACGCCTCCACCTGGTATCTCGTGGTCCAGTGCCATCCGCAGGGCCATTACTCCGGTTCCGTCACACTATCGCGCGTCTAACCCTCTGTCAACGGCGTCGTTCCTTGGTATGAGTTCAGACTCCTTGTGCCCTCCCGCTCCTGAGCCTGATAGTACCCTCAATTGTGAACTCTACGTTCCTTCGCCATCCGAACGGTG
>SHYD01000080.1 GCA_009692945.1 Dehalococcoidia bacterium
TCAGTTACATAGTACTAGGCGGTGCTGGCGCCGTACAGAGCCCGATGTGATACCTTGACCCGGCGACTCAATCGATCCGAAAGATCCACAGCCCCCTTTCAGATAGCATCTCGGTGAAGCCTGGCGTGCCTTGAAGCGCCTGGGGATAGCGGCCGAAGCGGCCGAAACCCGCGATGTAGCGGGCGCCATAACGCTCCGCCGCCTGCCGGGCGGTGGTCGGAGGGTCACCGGCCGGTAGCGCTATCGTGGAGAGGCCCGAGGCGTAGCGGAGGCTGTAGGGCTGGGTGGTCATCACCGGGCCAGCGACACCGGCCTCGTGGAGCCATTCGGCCGCGCGGAGGAGATACGCCTTGTTACCACCATGGAAGTCCGAAGAGGCCGTAACGGCCAGCGCGAATTGCACCCCCAGGAGTACCGTGACGGCGATGCAGGTCATCACGCCGGTGAAGCCCGGCGCTCGAAACAGCCGTTGTCCGAGGATTTGAGTCGAACGGTAAAGGCCGGACGCACCGGCGACGGCCAAAACAGGGAGGACCGCCCCCACCGAGTGGTAGAACGTCCCATTCTGGGTGGGCACAGGAAAGACCAATGCGGTCAGAAAGAACAGCAATGCCCCAAAGGTACCCCCAAGCGTCACCACCGGCGACCGGCGCAACCGGATGGCGGCAACCACTGCGAATAGCGACACCACAAACATGGCGACCACGAATAGTACGGTGAGGTTGTGCCCCAAGCCCTGCAGCCGGAGGACAAGGAACTCGCCCACGTTTGGGAATGGAAAAGCGTCCCAGAATCCCGAGGGTCCGTAATGAAACATGGCGGGGTAATCGGGGAGCATCGCCAACGCCAATGCCGATGAAGGCATGGCCGCGCCGAACGCGGTGAGGTTGCGCAGCCACCACGGCGCTGTCATGGCCAGTCCCCCCAACGCCACCAAGGCCAGCTGCCGCCAACGCACCTGCGGCGCGGCGCGCCAGGCAACCCAGCCGATCAGGAGCCCCAACAGCAGCAAACCCTCCGTTCGCGCCAGGTAGGCCAAGCCCGCAGATAACCCTGCGGCCAGGGCGAATCCCCGGGAACGGTTGGCTCGTTCCGCCCCCCACCAAAGGGCGACTGCTGCGCTGATGGCGAAAGGAGTCGAGCTGTCAGCCGAGACCGATTGGTAGACCAGCAGCGGGTTGATGGCGATCAATGCTCCGGCGAAGGCGGCATAGCCCCGCCATGAGCCCAGAGGTTCCATCACCTCGCGCGTCATCCGCCAGGCGATCGGCGCCAGCGCGGCTCCCAGCAACGCCCCCTGCGTCTGGGCCAACTGGAAGTTGGAGCCGAACACCGCGAACAATGGCGCCATCAACAGGGACGCCAGCGGCATCCAATGCTCGTTGCTGGGGTGGGTCACCGTGTCGAATGGGAACTGGTAATTCCACAGGACATCGATCACCAGGCCGCGGCCGTGAGCGAGGTTCTCCGCCACCAGCAGGTAGAACGCTGGATCGTCCAGCCCTGGGTACGAAACCGCCACTACCATGATGAGCCGGGCCATCGCGGCGGTCATGAACAGCATGAGGGGCGCCAAGAGGTCAAGGCTTCTGAGCGCCTCGGCGCGCCGTTGTTCGATGGAGAGGGGTTGTGTCAATTAACCTTCCAGGGAATATAGATAGATGCTGAGGTCGCCGATGCGTGTCTCCTGCGGGCTGGAGTACCTGGAGTCCAGCCAATGTTTGCTGGCTAGCGCTCGCCCGGAAGCATCGGATTCTGCCAACTCCTGGCGGAATACCACCAGCCACACCCGGCGGCGGCCCGAGACGGCATTTTCTAGCGATGTTGGTTCCAAGGCCATTGCCGAGGTGGTGCCTGCTGCCATGGTGTCGTTGGGGGAGTTTGGAGGATCAGGTAAATAGGCCTGCGGCAATTCACGGGACAGCACTAGGCTGGGGGAATAGCTCAGTTTATTGTCATGGAGCACGATATCCCCCGGGAGCGAGTGTTGCGACAAAAACGCTGTAGCCGCATCAAACGGGGAGCGAGGAAACTCCTCGTAATAGTATTGATGGACGTTTCCCACCACCAACCCTCCGGCTAACACCGAACCCAGCACCAGGGCGAAACGGCGCGAGGGCAATAGGCGAAGCGCCCCTGCCAGCAGAACGAAGTACACGCTCGCGGAAAAAAGCACCGCCCGTTCGATATAGATTGGCCGGACCTGTGAGACGGGAAACATCAGCATCGCCGGTAGTACCGCCAACATTGTCAAGGTGGCGAGTCGATGGCGCTCATCGGGGTGATATAACCAACGGCGGCGGGTCTCCAACACGGTCACTGCGGCCAGCACGAGGCCGATGAACGCCCCGGAAAACAATGCCCAAGCAGGCAGGGGCAGGTGGAAGTGAAACACGAGAACAGTTCGGATGATCTCGGCCGGCCCGGGTGGGGTGATCCAGAACGCTCGCGCCACTTTCTCAACTTGTCCGGGCAGGTGAACAAGCCAGGGAAAGTACGCCACGACGATCCCCGCGTGGGCCAGGGCGAGGCCTCCAAACCGGCTCCGCTCAGTCCGGCGAAACGCCTGGACCAAGACAATGGCATCTAGGGTGAGGATGAGCAGGAAAGCCAACGAATGAACGTATAAAGAGACCGCCGCCGCGACCGCGAAGGCGCCAAGTTGCCAGCGGCGCCCATCCCGTAGCCAGAGCAAGAAGAATGTGGCGGTTGCGATCCCTGTCAGCAGCATGAGCCCGTACATACGGACGTAGTGCCCGTAGAACACGTGAAATGGAGCGACCGCCACCAACCCTGTGGCAATCACGGCATCTCGTTCATCTGCGATGAAATGGGCAGACTGAAAGAAAACCGGTACCGTCACTGCGGCGATAATCACAGAGAACATTCTCGACCAAAAAACGACGCCGGAACCTGAAGTCAGGTCGACTAACGCCGTGTTCCAAAAATGAAGCAGTGCATAGTACAGCGGGGGCATCGTGTCGGCGGCGGTCGCCTGGATCATCCGTTGGAAGTCAAGCTGTGCGAACAGGATGCTGATCGCTTTATCGTACTCGAATTGGCGTTGGGCACCGGGCCAGCGCATCGCCACCGCGAGCCCGGTGAACGCTGCGATCAACCCCCATTGGCGTCGCTTGGTCACGGGGCTGGCTCCACCCGCAGGCGATAGACGGTGTATCCGGTGGCCATTGCATCTTTTGATGGGGCCGCCAGGGTCTCCAACAGCGTTGGTCCCATCAGCCGGTCCAGTCGCTTGGCCTCGAATCGAACGAATGATTCGAGGCTAAGCGAGTCGATTTCGGGCTTGGGACCCTGGGCAAAGCTCCGAATGCCAGCGCCAAACAGCATGAGGTGGGTATATCCCTCTGCTTTCATCCAGGTGTAGATTCGGTCGATATCGTTGCCGTTCACATACTTAGCGTATCGCCAATTGTAGAGCAGTGGGTCGGGCTGGCACTCCACCCGGCAGAGGTAGCTTCTGGGCTCCCATAAGAACAGCACCTGCGAACCAGGGGGTAGCTGGTTGTTGACGAAATCCAGCGCGCGATAGTGGTTGGAAACCCTCCGTTCTAAATACGCCGGCCTGGATTCGGCCCCCAACAGATAGGGGATTGCGGGCTCGGCCACTGCCGACAGGGCCTGCCGTGCGACAGCGAACCCCAGCACCAGGACGATCACCAGGGGAACCACAACGTGCATCCGCAGCTGCGGCAGGGCGAGGCGCCAACTGCCATCGATAGAACCGGCCAGAACCACCGTCATGAAGGGGACAATTGGAAGCAGCAGGCGTCCCTGGATCAGCAGTTCCGACTGCGCGGCGCCGAACAACCATACCCCATAGCCGGCGGCGGCGACCAAGCCGGCCGAAACCGGCCAGCCTCTGCGAATGGGTGCCAGCACGACCAGTGGGAGCAACGCGAGCAACAAGGGTCCCATGTCTACGTCGAACCGTGGGCTGCCTTCGGTAGCCAGAACGGTCAACTCCCAGGGCGCCCCCAATATTCGCAACGGCTCCGTGACGAGCCCGGTGCCGGCCCGGGAAAACCATTGGGCCTTCCAACCATCCCAGCGCCAGCCTTCAAAAAAGAATGGGTAGACCGGATTGCCCGTCCAAATCGCGTTCCGGATCAGCCAAGGGAAGACCACCGCCCCCGCGAGTGCCCCCCACAAGAGGCAGTGGCGGAATGAAGGGAACGTGCGCGCGGTCTGGGCACGCCAACGCTGGGTGCATCGCCAAACCAGGATGCAGCCCAGGGGCAAGATCAACCCGGCTGCGGTGTACTTCGACGCCAAGGCTGCTCCCGCCAGCAGTCCAGATAAGGCGAGCCAGCGGTCGCTGTCCCGGGTCAGCGCTTCGTCCAATGCCCAAAACGCGGTGAACGCAAAGGTGATGACGCCCCATTCGACATAGGGTTGGGTCGCCAGTGTGACCAGGCTGCTGCACGAGGCGATCAATGCCACCGCCAACCACGCCGCGGTGGGATTCAACCGGTGGACGGTGAACTGGTAGACCGCTAACAGCCCAACACAAGCCAGCATCAGGTGGACCAGTTGGGCGGCTATGTCACCCTTCGCCAACAACGCGACGGTGAACAACCCCTCGACCATTCCGGGGAAGTAGAGGTGGGGTATGTCTATCCCTGGGCCAAATCCGCCGCGGTCCAAGAAGGCGCGGGGCCCGGTTAGGTGGTATACCCAGCTATCCCAACCGACCGGCGGAGTCGACGCCCGCAGCAGTGACAGGACGAACCCCAATCCCAGCAGCAGCTGCAGTGCCCGGAGCCACCCTCCCCTGGCGGCGTGGTTGCGCAGTGAACGCAGTTCCAGCGCACGGCGCCAGGGGAACCGCCGCAAGCCCGCTATGCTGAGACCTGAGAGCACCCCCAGCACCAGGAACCCCTGGATCGGCCTCAGTCCGGCGGTGGCGCCCAGCACAAAAAAGCTGAGACTGATCATCGCCAGCCCCAACGCCGCGCTGAATACGGAGCGGTCGAGGAGTCGAACTGGAGGTGAGCCGAGCAATCGGGTCAGCACCAAGTCTCCTATCCCTATCGCTATCGCCAACAGCCAGATCGCGACCCCCAGGTTCAGGTGTGCGTCCAACAGTGACCGCACGATGGCGGTTGGCGCCGGCCCGGCTTTCAGGAGATCCCACACTGCACCGTTCGGGTTGAGCATCGGCGGCACGGGCTTATGCCATGCGTAATAACCCATCAAGACGGCGCCGATCCAGAGCAGCATCACGACGATGACCGTTGCTCTGGCGCCGGGCGATGCGAAACGGCTACCCACCTGAAGCAGCCGCCGCACCTGGAGTTGGATGCATCAGTGGCCTCGGCAGCGGACGAACGGGGGACGAGTCCAGTGGTGGCTTTGTCAAGAACGGCGTCCGCGTTTGAGGAACAAAACACCAGATGCAACGCCTGTGACCGCCAACGCTGCCATCGTGATGCTCATGCCCAGACGTACGCTCTCCGGCTCGTAGCTGAACTCCACGCGCACGCGGCCGGGTGGGACCGGCACTCCTCGAAACGCGGCGTTGGTGGGGAAGATGGGGGTGGCTCGTCCATCGACTCGGGCCACCCAACCCGGGTAATAGCTGTCGCTCAAGACCAGCAATCCGCCGCTCGATTCAACGTCGACCGTGACCCGCTGTGGAGTGTGCTCCGTAATGCGGGCGTTCCTCGGACCGCGGTCCCATGGGGGGAAATCGATGGACGACTCGACAATGGCGGTCACCGCGGGGTCGTACCCTGGCGCGGTCATCGCGGTGAGCGCTTCATCGAGAGAGCTCACCCGTACGGTGGACTGAACGACATAGGCACGGGGCAGGCTCAGGTCCCGGCGGTACACCATCGGCGGACCCGCCGGGACCCAGGATGCGGCGCCGTCAGGGGGCTGGAACGCTGGGAGATACCGCACGTTCATAGCATTCAGGAGCGACGCGGGCAGACTCGATGCCTCGGCTGTCTCCTGCAAGCGGGTGGTGCGGTGCATCCGGATGGGATCGAAGTTGTACACGTCAAAAACCCGTTCGGCAGTGGCCAGGTCTGGGGTCATCGCCGTTCGTATCTCCGTCAGCGCCTGCCAGTCGGTGATGAACGGCCCTCTGAAGCTGAAGTACCGGTCCACCGCCGCCCGATAGGTTGCTTCAGTGGTGAAGGAGCGGTCCAGCACCTGGTCTCCGGTTGAAACCCGCGCCACGGCGTCGCGGCGATAGAGGCGAGCATCGGTGGTTGGATTCAGTGGGGCGCCAAAAGTGAAGAGGTCGACATACAGCAACGTCAGGGCGCCTATGGTCCACGCTCCGGCCGGTAGCCGGTTTCGGCCCGCCAGCAGCAAACCTGCTGCGACCAGCCATGCAACGCCCCCCAATACGGAGCGCACGGCCAGCGACGTCCCAGGCTGACCTCCCGATACCACGAGGACTCCGGCAGCGATGCCGAGCCCCACCCCGCAGACCACCACCAGGGCTCCGGACCGGGCGCTTGCGGCTGGATGGGCTTGGAGCGCATCCCACCCGGCTCCCGCCAGCATCGCCAAGCCGAAGGTGTACCAGAGCGTGAACCGCGCAGGAGCCTGAAACAGACCGAGCCCAGGAACCGACCTGAACAACGGTTCGAACAGCGGGTTGTAACGGCCCAACGCGAGAAACAGCCCCACGACTCCCATCAATAGGAAAAAGCCGATGGTGCTGTTGAACTGGAACCGGATGGCGAGGGCGGCGAGCGCCAAGGATAAAACGCCGGAGTAGACGACGCCCTCCCAGTAAGCCCCCGGGCCCCACCAATCGCCGGCCACCTGGCTCCCCAAAAAATTCGGGGCGATGACGCCCAGCAATTGCCCGGGCCACAGGGAGTAGCCGGTGGCTGCCACGTAGTCGATGCCCTCCTGCCGGACCGACTCGCGTTTCAGTTCCCACGCCGGCGCCAGTTGAATGGCGGCCAACGCCACTCCCAGAGCGATGGCCCCGGCCGGTACCATCGCACGCCTGATCGTCAGGAGGCGGGCGTCTGCTCTCGCTAGGCTCCGCCATGCGAGGTATGAGCTGGCAAACACGAGGATGTAGTACGCGAGTTGGACATGACCCGCCAACAGGAGCATGGCCGTGGCGCAGGCGAGACCGAGAGCGCCCCTGGCCCTTTGGAGAATGGATCCCGCGGGGCCAGCCTGCAACGCTTGTTCGATACCCAGCATCACCGCGGGAAGCCACGCGACCGCGCTGACGATACTCAGGAATCCGGCCCGGGCGATCACGTAGCCGCTGAACATGAAGGCCAGCGCTGCGACGAACGCTCCGGTCTGGGTCCGCCCCAGGCTTCGAGCAAATCGGTGGGTGAACGCCCCGGCTAGAAACACGTGAATCAGCACGGTGACCGTCATAGCCCGTTCGATCGGCAAAATCAGATAGACCGCGTTGGGCGGGTAGAAGACGCCCGATTGGATATTGGCCGCCAGCGGGGCGCCCATTCCGGCATAGGGGTTCCACAGTGGAAGCCGTCCGCTGAGGTATTCCGCAACCGCCAAGTCGCGCCAGGGGAAGAACTGGAGCAGCGGCGTTCCCCAGAACAACACCTCGCCTTTCACGGTTAACGGCCAGAAGAACAACACCGTGAGGGCGCCAAGGAGCATCCAAGGGTTTTGGCGTACCTTGGTGGTCGCTGTGTGGAGGAGGCGGTTCATGAATGGCCCGCGGTCGAGCCCGCACAGCCGGTCACTCGGAAGATCGTGACCTCGGATGTCTCGTAAGCCGTACTTAGGCCGGGCTGCCGGCCCAGATCGGCCCCGCCCATGTTTCGCTCCACCGGCCCCGCGTACACCAGCGTCGCGCCGCTGCGCTGGAGCAAGCGGCACCTCTCCTCGACTCCCCCGCCGTAAAAGGCCACGACCTCGGCGCGCTTACGCTCCGCATCGATCGTCTCCACCGGATGTCCCCAGTAGGGCTTGGCATCGCTCCACACCGGGATCAGCGTACCCAGCGACGGTGAGCTCAACACCACGTCATCGCCGTTGGCTCCGGCCAGCCACTCCAAGGCTAAGGCGTCCGCCTTGGTGACGTAGTGAGGCCCTTTCACGTCCAGTGCCCCCAGCACCATGACCGCCGCGAACCAGAGGTTGCCCAGAACGCCCAGACCGGCGACGGTCCCAAGCGTCCATCGGAACGTCCGCTGCGAGAGGCGAGGCTGGAAAAACGCATGCAGCCCCGTGGCAGCCAACAATGCGATGGGAAGGTGGTATCCCTCGCTGAGGCGCCGCTCCCAGGGACCCAGGGCATACAGCAACGCTGCGCCGGCCACCAGCCACGCCGTGGCGAAACGCCCGCCCGGCGCCGTGAGCCACTGCCCCGGCGCCCTGAGGAGGGCAAGCCCTCCCATGATCGCCAGGACCGCTGGGGGGCCGTAGCCCGAGAGATACACCCAGGGTGGTGGCGAATAGGAGGCATTTTGCGCCATCCATTGGGACAGGACGGGTTCGCCGTAGAGTTGCAGCCCCAGGTACAACGCTACCGGGAGCGGCGCCAGGAATATCAGGGCGATGGCCGGCCGCAGAAACTGGCGCCAAGAATGACCGAGCCGCATCATCACCAACGCCCAGCACGCGAAAATCACCCCTTGGGACACCAGCAAGAACGGCTGGATGGCGGCGAGGGCAATGTTGCAGGCGGACGCACAGATGCTCTGCCGCCAGGAAAAAGCGGGGAAGGTGCGCAGCGTCGCCAGCGGCGCCGCCATGAACAGCGCAGTCGCCAAGGGGAAATGGGGGTTGCCCAGCATGCCGGCAAAGGTCAACGATTCCGGGATGGTCGCGTCAGACCCAAGGAATCCAAACATGCTGGTGGCCCAAGACAGGCCTCCTCCAGTGGCGAGGAGCAGGAACGCATCGCGCCGAATGAGCCGGTTGGGGGTGGCTGCGGCGAAAAATGAAGACGCAGTGAGCAGCAACAGCAGCCCGAACAGGGCACGCGCGCCATGGAACACCACAGGCAGCGGAATTCCGAACACCCCGGCGATCTTGCCAAGCAGCACGTACTGGGGGTGGATGAGCACCCGTGGATGCGGTTCCACGATATATGGCACGGAGAGCAGCCACGCCCCCGCGGCGGAACTGCGCATCTCGGCAAGGTATCCGGCATTGTCCAGCGGGTTCATCAGGAGTCCGGTGAACACAAAACCCGCCGGCGTCAGATACCAGGCGGCCAGCACCGGAGCCAGCGATGCCAGCGCCACCACCGTTCCAACTGCCCCGGCCGTTCGGAATTCGCCGATTCGAATAACGGGTCGCGTCGCAGTACACCGGTCCGGGAAGAATGTCAGCGTTCGACCAGAGCAACACCGGCAATCTTGGCGCTGGTTCGGCCGAGGGTGACGTGGGCGCGCTCCAAATCTGCCCGGCGGCTGACCCCGGGCGTCACCACCAGGATGGTCGCATCGAAGTTCGGGGCCAGCATGGCGGCATCGGCGTAGGTGCGGGTGGGACTCGTGACCGCAATCAGCACAGCATCATCAGTCTGGAGGGCTCCGAGGATACGGGGCACATCCGCTGCGTCCAGCAGGCTCCCTGGGTTTGCCATCGGCGGGCCCGCCGGCAGCAGGCGGAGCCGGTCAACCCCGGTTGGTTGGAGTGGCGGCGCGGTTGCGGAGCCCGCTGCGAGCAGGTTTCGGAAGCCGCTGTCGTTGACCGCTTCCAGCAGGCTGTGCAGCGACGGAGACCGCAGGTCAGCGTCTACCAACACCACCTGGCGGCCGCTCCGGGCGAGGCTTGCACCCAACCCTGCGGCGAGGGTCGATGCTTCGGACCCCTCGGCCACCGGCGCCAGCAGCAGGGAGCGCGGACCCTCTCCATGCGCCCGTGAAAACAGGGCCAACCGCAGTTGCCTGATGGCCTCCGAAGCCGGAGAATAATCCGCTCTCAAGATAGCGAGACGGTGACCGGCCACCACGCCTGCTGTGGTCATTCCCGAACCACGCAGCGGTCTTTATTGCACAATCAACGTGCCCTTCATCCCGCCCGCTTCATGCCCCGGCTCGTCGCAGATGATTTCGAAAGACCCGGCGGCCGGCGGGGTGAACTCCAGCATTCCGGTCTGCCCCGGGGCGATCTTTGTGGAGACCGCCTTGTCGATCCCCTTGACAATAATGTTGTGGGCGACGGTTCCGGTATTCTGTGCGGAAACTTTGATCGGTTGCCCTGCTTTGGCGGTAATTTGGGCAGGCTCGAACTTGAACTCGCTCATCTTGACGGTGACGCTGGCGGCTCCTCCGCCGCCACCGCCGGAGCAACCGGTAACCAAGACCAGGCCGATGCCTGCCAACATGGCGGCCGCCTGCCGTCCGAACACGCGCGTGCCTGGGGTTCCCAGGGACAAGGTGCTTCGCTTTCTGCGGCCGCCTGTTCGAGTGATGGAACTCATGGCGCCGCGGCCGTGGAATATGATCGGGTGACGTTATTGGAGCGGGTGAAGAGATTCGAACTCTCGACATCTTGCTTGGGAAGCAAGCGCTCTACCAACTGAGCTACACCCGCACCGTAGTGATATTAGGAAAGGGCCGCTCCGTTGTCAACGACAACGCGAGACGCGGTGTTGGCGAACAATGAAAGTGTCCGCCCTTAAGCAATCAGTGAAAATGTCATCCTATGAACAAGGACATGATCACGATGACGGCGAAAGAACAGCGACGGATGCACGTGGTGACGCAGGTACTCAGCGGCGCGCTGAAGCTGCAGGAG
>SHYD01000010.1 GCA_009692945.1 Dehalococcoidia bacterium
CGGGCGCCTCGGCTGCCGGATCACGTTCGGCGGCCAGACGCGCCGCTACCTGCAGTGCCTCAAGATCGCTCTTTTCGTCCACAGAGAAGCGCTTCGGCCGCTGGCCCTGCGGCACCGCGTCGATATAGAGATGGACCTGTTCGAACGGGTCATTCACAGCAGGTGCCGTCCCTTCAGGGCCGCGCTGCGGAGCGCCCGCAATTGGAGCACTTTCACGTTGCCTTCAGTGATGCCCATTTCCGCCGCCGCTTCTTTGATAGAAAGGCCTTCCAGGAACCGCAGGCTCAGCACCCGTTGGTAATGTTGCGGCAATTGCTGCAGCACCTGCCGCAACGTCTCGGCGGCGCCCGATTCACGGTTTTCCGGCGCCGCGGCATTGGACCAGTCCTGGGTCATCAACTGGAGCGACACCTTGGGGGTCTTGTAGTACTGACGCCAGTGGTCTGCCAGGGTGGTCTTGGCCAGTTGGAAGAGCCAACTGCGCACACTCAGCGCATCCCTGGTCGAATCGAGGTGCCGCACCGCTTTGAGGAAAACCTGGGACGTAAGGTCTTCAGCCTCCTCGCGATTGGCGACCCGGCGGTAGATGTAACGGTAGACCAGGTCGATGTGCTCCTGGTACGTCCGCGCGAGACCGTCGGGCTCAGGTGCGGCCGGCGCTGGGGCTTCTCCAAACAGTGCGAACAGGGCCCTCGAAATCGTCGAGATCTGGCATCCAATGCTGCCTCATCGTTAGTATCTACGTCTGAGGGTTACAGGACAACGGCTGCCAGCAATTGTTCAGACCTGGGGGGACGAGGCCTTTGTTTCTTGGGGGCGCCTCCAAGGCCCCCCGGCAAAGGGCGGCTGCCCTCTGCACACCTGCTGCCAAGGTCTCTGCCCCATCGGCTCTCGCCTGGTTCAGGCCCTGTCTGCCCCTGTTCGAATCGCCGATTTCGCCCCATGAGCGCACCTGATCCGGGAGCGCGCCTCGGCGACAACCCCCGCCACCGCGGTCAGCAGCGCCAGCGCCGCCATGAGTTCACCCGGAGCAACTGAATGGCTCGCTGCGCCAGGGGGAAGGCTCCCGGAGATGATCGCCAGCGCCAGCAGCGCCAACGCAACGGGAACATAGAACCGCGCCGGCCGGAAATAGGTGACGGTTCGGACCAACAGGCTCAGGGAGTCCCGCACCGGCCGAAACGTGGAGCGGCCTCCCCGGCGCGGGGAATACTCCACCGGTTCAAAGGCAACCCGGCGCCCCGCTGTCAGAAACGCCATCGTGATCGTGCTTTCCCAGGAGTGCCCCGAGGGCAGCAGCGGCAAGAAAGGCAGGGCGAGGTCTTTGCGGAAGCAGCGCAGGCCGGAATTGAGGTCGGGGATGCGCCGGCCGCACATGTATCCGGCGAGGAGCCGGAACGCAGCCTTGGCCGGGGCACGCAGCCATGGCCATGACCCTGCCTCGTTAACCCGCGCTCCCACCACCATGTCCTGGTCCACCATGCGGGCCAGCAAGCGGGGCATTTCCCTGTTGGGGTAGGTGCCGTCGCCATCGGTGGTCACGACGATAGCCCCTTGAGCCAGCAGCATGCCGGCAGTGCGCGCCGCTCCCACTCCCCGGTTCTCATGGTGTGCCACGAACCGGACCCGAGGGAACTGAGCCAAAACGGCGGCAGTGCCATCGGTGGAGCCATCATTCACCACCAGGACCTCGTAGTCGCAACCGGCCGCGTCCATCGCGTCGAAGATGGCGTCGAGGTCCTGGCCAACGGTGGTCGCCTCGTTGTAGACGGGGATGACGATGCTGATCAGCCCCAGGGAACTAAGGGCGGACGATCCCGCCGCGGGACCGGCGTCCGAGACAGGGACGGTCAAGACGCCGCCACGACGGTGGTCCGGTTGCGGAGTTCGGAGTAGACCTCCTCCATCGCCGTGTGGTGCCCGGCTCGGGTGAGCACGGGACGGATGCTGTGCCGCAATCCCGGCATTAGCCCCGGCTGAGTGGCGGCCTGCTCAAGCAGCCGGGCGAGAGCCGCACTGTCGCCGGGCGGGTGCAGCAGGCCGCCGGCGCCGTCCCCCACTTTTTCGGCGAGGGCGCCGATATCGGAGGCGAAGACGGGGACCCCCATGGCGAAGGCCTCGGTCACCACCAACGGGGAGTTCTCATACCACCTCGAAGGCACACACAACACGTCGCTATCGGCCAGCAGCGCTGCCACCCCAGCGCGATCGAGCGATCCGAGGAACCGGACCGGCAGCGTGGTGGCAGCGGCCTGAAGCCGCCGAGCGTACTCCGGGTACGCCGCAATCTCCCCGGCGATGCTGACCTCGATGAGGCCCGGCGCCACTTTGGCGGTGGCGTCGACCAGGGTATCGACTCCCTTGCTCGGATGAATCGACCCGATGTAGGCCACCCGCAGTTTACCGCCCGAGGGACGTGGCCGCCATTGCTGCCGGGATAGCGGAAGTTCAGCGATGCCGAAATCCATCGTTCGCAGTTTTGCCGCGGGAAGGCCGTTCCGAACCGCCAGGTCTGCCAGAAACTGAGAGGGCGCAATCAACCGGTCGCAGAGCGCAATCGCGTTCGGGACGACCCGCGCGCGCCAGGCGAACACGGGGGCGGCTGCCAGCAGCGGCAGATGCCACAGGCCGCCTCCGATCCGGTGGGCGGCGCATTGTGAGCAGTTGACGCCCATCGCCGGGCCGGCGCAGGACCGGCCTCGGTGGTCCAGCAGTTGGCTGGTAGGACAGCGAAACCAGTAGTCATGCAGGGTGAAGCAGGTCGCCGCGCGGCCCCGTGCCAACTCCGGGAGCCGCCCGGACAGACCCTGGAGGTGATGGAAATGGACCACCTCCGGCTGGAAACGCCGCAGGGCGTCCAGGAAAACGCCTTCGGTGGCTCGGTTGCGGAAGGTGGCGAGAAACCCAGCCGCCGGAGTCTTCGTGCCCCGCAGCCCGCCCGGGACGGTGGTAACAGGCATCCCTTCCCAAAAACCCGGGCCGTGGCCGTCACCCCCAGCTAGAATTTCGACCTGGTGGCCCCGATCGCGCAGCCCCTTCGATAATCCGGCGACGTACCACTCCGTCCCACCGCTGTAGCGGGGGAGGAACTGGTGGACGACTTGGAGGATCCTCACCGCTGGAACTCCCGTTGATACAAACCCAGCAGTTGGGGATACACGATCTCCCAGTCGTAACGGGAGCGCAGCTTGTCCCGCCCTGCGGCGCCCATGCGCCGTGCCAGCTCCCGGTCCGTCAACAACGCGCGGAGGGCGCCCGCGAGGGCATCAACGTCGCCGAACCTGACCAGGAACCCGTTTTCGCCGTGGTCGACCACCTCCGGAATACCGCCAGCCTGGGTGCCGATCACGGGTTTCCCGTACGCCCAGGCTTCGAGGAACACGAGTCCGAAGGAATCGACCCGGGATGGCATGGCCAGCAGCGCACAGCGGGCGAGCAGGCGCCGCTTTTCGGCTTCGGAGACGTTCCGGTGGACGCGGATGCCTGCTTGTTCTTCTGGTGGCAGCTTTTCAAAATAGGCTGAAAACTGCCCGGTCACCGTTCCCGCCACATCAAGCGTGATGTCGACGCCGGCGGCGCGCAGCCGCCTGACCGCTTCAGCGACGTGAATGGCGCCCTTTTCATAGGTGGCGGCACCGAGGAACAGCACCGCCGTGGCCTCCGCCATGCCGTCATCAGAACAAGCCGCTTCGAGCGGAATCCCGGCGGGAACAGCATGCACCACGCTGGCTGGCACCCCTCGCCGTATCAGGAACTCGCGCTCGATGCTGGTTAACGCCACCACCCCGGCCGCCCGCCGCATCAGGCCGATCTGGTGCGGCATGGCGTAGCTGCGCTCGACCGCCGGGTCGTCTTCAGAGCCGGTGTGCAGGAAGGGCGTGATGAAGAACGCCGCACCGCAGCGCCGCGCCAACGCTTCGGCCCCCAGCAGCAGCGATTCGAATGGGATGGTGAAGCCGTGGACGACATCGACGGGCTCCTCCCAGTGATTCATCGCCCGCTGCAGCGCAGGAGACCAGGGAGTGAGGTGAGCCATACGCCCCAGCACCCCTTCCGGGATCCCTCGGAGTCGGGCCAAGCCGACGGTAAGCCGGCGCCAACCGTAATAACCGTAGGGCGACGGGGATAGATGACGCAGCGGGAAGCGGACAACCCGCACCCCGTTCGCGATCCCCTCACCGGACGGCAGGTTCTTCTTGCAGCCGTCCCAAATCGCCTCGACCTCGGCGGCGGTGGAGGTGAGCACGGTCACGCGGTGACCCTCGGCCACCAACCGCTCCGCCAGCATCCGGACGTACACCTGGGCCCCTCCCTGGAAGGGCGGGTAACCGATATTGACGAACAGGAAGCGCAATCTCACCTCACTATTCTAGCCGGAATGACCCCGCCGCTTCGCCTAACAGCCACAGTGGGTATCTATTCAGACATGAGAGGGGCTGCCTTTCGATCATTTGCCCCACCCCCCAAGAAAAGAAATGGTTTTATTTCTGGGGGAACACCCCCAAGCCCCCGGCCCTTCGACAAGCTCAGGACAAACAGGGGCTTCGCCCCCTTCACCCCCGTGCCCGAACCTCAACTCTGCTGTGAACAGGGGTGTCCAGCGGGTCTCCCGCTGGCGGGGTTTGAGGAGTGTCCCCTCATCATCCTTTTCTTTTTTTCCCTCGGGGTGGGTGAGTGGCGGCGGTGAATGACTTGACCAAGCGCTCCTGCTCCCGCACCTTTTCATGGCCCGGCGGTGTCCCCTGGGCATGGATATCTGACCTCGTACCACCGTGGTGACGCGACCGAATCCCCGACGCCTCATCGCCGCGATTCGAGCCGGTACACGTCCAACCTCGCCGGGAAGTTGCTCCAGCGGCCGGGTGGCTGGGCCGAGGTGCGTTCCAATTCGGGAAGGCAGGCAGACCAATGGGCCACGAACGATGATGCATAACCGGTCAGGGTGCTCGACAGCGGGCCCGGCTGGTACCCAAGGTAGTAGACCGGCCGTCCTGCCTCCGCTGCGGTCTCGATCAAGCGGTGCACCCCCGCAGCGGCCGGGTTCCACCCGACATAAGCGCTGCGGTCGCGCAGATAGCGCAGTGGCGTCGCCAAACGGATCGCAGTGTCGCTGGGTTCGAACAGCAGGAGCGATCCGGGCTCGGTCAGCGCCGCCAAGCGGTCCACCGCCGCCACCGCCCCCTGGTACTCGGTATGTTGGCGCACCACGGCTGCCCCGGCGATGCGGACCGTCAGGACCAGCGCCACTATCGCAACGCCGGCCCGAGCCCAGCCCCTGGGGAGCTGACGGGTAAGCCAGAACATCCCACCCGCCTCCAGCAGCGCCAGCGCCGGCAGCACGGTGGGCACCAGGCGCCGGGTTGCCCAAAGATAGAGCGGAATACGATCCGCGGTCCCCAAGTATCGGTAGTAGATAGCGAGATAGAGCACGCTCGTGGCGATCAAGACGCCCGCGACCCATCGGTGGCGCGGCCGGCCCCGGAGGGCCCAAACGGCGGCCAGGCCGGCAACCGCCAACGCCCCATCCAATGGCGAGAGATACAGTCCGTTCCCCAGGGCCCGGGCGAACCGTCCCGCGTAGCCGCCTCGGGTTTCCAACAACGCCAACGCCGCCATGACGAGGAGCAGGGGCGCAACGGCCATCCAACGGCGCATCGGCAGCCTCAACGCCTGGCTCCATCTGGATGCGAGGACCATCGATAGGAAGCGCCGGATGAGAACAAGCGCAGGGGCCGCAATGACGAGGGCCAGCATCAGCGCCAGTAAGGGCTGCACCGACGACATCTGATCGAGGACAAGCGGGCGGACCGCGGTAGCGTAGAGGGTCCCGGCCACCGCCGCGCTCAACGCCCAACCGAGGACGAGCGGAGTCTTTGCCCGCCCACCGGCGCCCGGGGCCAGCAGCAGCGCCACGACCGCGATGAGTCCGACGGCGGCCGACTCGGTCTTGACGAGGCAGAGCGTTCCCAGCGCCAACCCGGCCGCCGCGCCGAAATCCCGCCGCCCCGTATCGAGCCAACGGACGCCGCTCCACAGCCCCACCAGGAACATCGCCTGGGCGAGTTCTTCCGCCAGCCCAAGGCGGGCGTGCCACAGTTCGAGGGTGTGGAATCCCAGCAGCGCCGCCGTCACCACGCCACCCCAGGGCCCCAGCAGGCGGCGTCCCAACAGCGCGCCCGCCCCCGCTGCCGCCACCCCAATGGCAACCGGGACCATCAGTGCCCCCTGAACCCCGGCTGCCAGAGATGCGATCCCGGTCCAGACGGTGAGCAGGAACGGGAATTGGGGGGTCGCCGCCCCGACCGCCTCGTCCCAGTAGAACCCTGGATGCAACACCGAATGGAGCCCCACGCTCTGGGTGACGAAAACCGCGCGCGCCTCCGGTCCGGCTTGGGCCAGCAGGGGCTCAGGGAGCCAGAAGCTCCCCGAGCGGGCCAGAGCCACTCCGGCGTTGAGATACACGCCGGGGTCCAGTCCTCCCAGCACAAACTCCGCCGGGGGTGTGAACCATGCTGCCAGCGCCGCGAGGGTCCCACCCAATATCAGGGTTTCAAGCGCCGGCCACCGCTTGGGCCACCCCGGCAGCGACGCATTGCCCTTCATGACGAGGGCGGTCACCATACCCGCTCCGAGCATGACTGCCAAGAGCGGCAATGGGCTGAACCGGCCCGCCAGAGCGAGGAGGGTTTCGCCGGCGCCGGTCAGGCACAGACCGATGGTTATCGCGACTGCGATTGTTTCTCCCGGCTGCCCTCCGGGCGGTTCAGTTGGCCCCGGGGTGGCGGTCATCAGCCGCGCCACTCCTGAGGTATCTGCTCAGGCATGAGGGTCTGCGTCCCTGCGGCTTGCCCCGCCCCCCAAGAAAAAGAGAGGATATTGTTCCTGGGGGAACACCCCCAGGCCCCCGGCAGGATGGCTTCGCCCCCTGCACCGCCGTGTCCGACCCCCGAACACAGAGCAGTTACCTGCTGAGCCCCCCGGCCCGGACTGATCCGGTTCACAGTGTCTCGGTCAAGCGATCGATGACCCGGTCCCACGAGATGTGCTGCACCCGGACGAAACCGCATTCACCCATATCCCGGGCGGAACGGCGGTGGTCCCACAGCCGGGTCAGCGCAGCCCCCAACCCCTCGGGAGTGGGCGGGCCTATGAAGCCGTTCACACTGTCCTCCAGGAACTCGAGAACGCCTCCTGCGTCGTCCGTGCTCACCACCGGCTTGCGGGCGAGGAACGCCTCGACGGTGACGTAGCCGTAGTCTTCATCGAAAGGGGGATACACCACACCCAGACAGCGTGCGTAAAGGTCAACCAGGTCGTCATCGCCGACACGTCCGGCGAAGGTGACCCGGCCCTTCAGCGCCGGGTCCTCCGCCAAGCGCTCCAGGTGGGGCCGGTGTGGCCCGTCCCCGGCCAGGACGCATTTCAGGGCGGGGTCGGTATGCCGCAATGCCTGAAGGATGAGGTCGAAGCGCTTGATCGGCTCGAAGCGGCCCACCGCAAGCACGAAGTCCCCGTAACTTTCGCAGTGCAGCCGCGCCGCGAGTTTGGGAGGGGGATACAGGGGCTGGGCATCCAGGCGGTTGTAGCGGTGCAGCCGCGCCGCGGTGTTGCCCGAGATGCTGAACAGCCTCCGGGATTCGCCCAGGCTCCACCGGTCCAGGCGCCGCACCAGCCACGCGAAGAGCCTGCCGTCGGGCATGCGGTGCATGTCCGACCACGGTGTACCGAACAACTCGTACGCCTGGCGGTGCTGGTGCACCAGCCACACCACCTTGTTGCGATGGTGCACCGCGTAAGACGGGAACTTGGTCCCTATCACCAGATCGACCCGGTTGCCGTGGATGCGCTCCATGTTCAGGTTGCGCCATGCCAGAAATGTGGTGAGGATCTGGGTCCGAGGCACGTCGGTGTAGGGCAGGTTCACCACGTCCACCTGATGGCCGCGCAGCCGGAGCTGGGTAGCCAGGGTGTCCACCAGGATCTCGGCGCCCCCGCTCACAAACAGTGTCTGAACGCCACAAACCACGATGCGGCTCATGGCGCCGCCGTTTCCAGCTGGCGCTTCAACGCGGCCAGCCCCGAATCCACATCCAGCGGGGAGCGTCCCAAGAGGCGCGTCACCTTCCCGACCACCAACCCGGAGTGTTTCGGCCGGGGGGCCGGCTGATACAACTCCGCCGTCGCCCCTCGCCGGATCAGTCCCGGGTCCAGCCCGAAGGTCCGGGCGATGCGGCAGCCAAAATCAAACCGGTTGATCGACTCCGAACCCGACGTGTGGAAAAGCCCGGAAGCTCCCAACCCGGCCAGACCGAGCAGAAGCGCCGCCAGGTCATCGGCGAGGGTGGGCGAACCGGTCTGGTCGGCAACCAGAGTGATGGGCCGTCCTGCTCGCAGTTCTCCGAGCACCCAGAAGACGAAATTTGAGCGGACTCCCGGCCCGGCCCCGTACAACACACTGGTGCGGGCGATGCAGGCTGCAGGACAGATGGCGACGATCCGGCGCTCCGCCTCCAGCTTGGTACGGCCGTAAGTCGAAAGGGGGTTGGTGTCGTCATGTTCGGCGTAGGGGCCGGATTCGCCGTCGAACACGTAATCGGTGGAGACTGCGATCAGGTGAGCTCCGGTGGCGGCGGCCGCCGTCGCCACGTGCCCGGACCCCGCCACGTTGATCGCCTCCGCCTCCTCAGGAGATGTCTCGCAGCGGTCAACCGCGGTCATGGCAGCAGTGTGAATGATGAGGTGGGGACGAACCCCCTGTACCAATGCCGCGACCGCCCGCCGGTCCCGGATGTCCACGGGGCGGAAATCATAGTCCAAGGGGGGACCATCCGGCGCCGCCCTCCCTAACCCCACCACCCGGTAGCGCTCCCTGGCCAGCCGGGCCAGTTTTGAGCCCAACAGGCCGGTGCTGCCGGTGATGAGTAGCGTGGGCATCGCGATGGGGCGGGTCAGTGGGCGGCCACTTCTAGGTATTGCTGCAGGACTCCGGCGGTGGGGCCGTCGGCGAGCAGGTGTCCTTGCTGCAGCAGGATGGTCCTTGGGCAAAATTTGCCGGCCAATGGCAGGTCATGGGTCACCAGGACCACCGTCATGCCCTGTTGCTGAAAACCCTGGATGGCCTCCAGACACTTGCGTTGGAAATGTTCGTCCCCCACCGCCAGGAGTTCGTCGATCAGGAACACATCGGCGTCGACGTGGATGGCGGTCGAGAAGCCCAGACGCATGTACATTCCGGACGAGTAGTGCTTGACCGCAGTATCGATGAACCGCTCCAACTCTGCGAACTCCACGATCGCCGACAAGCGGCGGTCCATCTCCCGGCCGGAGATGCCCATGATCGAGCCCAACAGGTAGATGTTCTCGCGGCCGGTGAGGTCGGGATGAAAACCGGCCCCCAGCTCAATGAGAGCCGCCACCCGCCCGGCCACCGCCACCGATCCGCTGGTCGGCTCGATGATGCGGCTGATGAGCTTGAGCGCGGTGCTCTTGCCGGATCCGTTGGGACCGATGATCCCCACGGTTTCCCCCGGTTCGATGCTGAAGCTGACGTCATGCAGCGCCCAGAACACTTCCCTGTCGCCGTTGCGCCGGTGGACCATGTTCACCAACGCTTCCTGAAACGAACGGGGTCGCTGGTGGTGGATGATGTACCGCTTAGCGACACCATCGAAGCGGATGGCAGGCGGCATCAGAGGGCTTCGACGAACCCGCGGCTGGCCCGCCGGAAGAAGACGTAACCGGCCACCAGCACCAACAGCGAAGTGGCGGCAGTTCGGGAGAAGAAATCGAGGTTGGTCATCCCTCCGTAGTAGAGGATATCGCGATAGGCGGCGATGAACGAAGCCGGAGGGTTGAGGACATACATGAGGCGGCTGTACAACGGGAAAACGTCTTCGATCCGGTAGAAGATGGGGGTCAGGAAGAACCAGGCCAGCATCAGAGTCTCCAGCACCGATGCGGTGTCGCGGAAATATACGTTGACCGCAGCCAGGAAGAGCGCGAGGCCCACGGTGAACACCACCTGCACCAAGATCACCAGCGGGAGCAGGAGCACGGTTGCAGAAAGCGGGACACGGTACAACATGATCATCCCGAAGAGCACCACCAGAGAGAGCAGAAAATTGACGGCATTGGAGAGGACCGTCGCAATTGGCAGTACTTCCCGGGGGAAGTAGACCTTCTGCACCAGAGCAGCATTGCCGACCACCGAATTGATGGCTCCCAACAGGGCCGTGGTGTGGAGGTTCCAAGCGAGGATGCCGGTCAGGATGAATACTGGGAAATGCTGGATCGAGTTGTTCGTCAGCAGGACAGTGAAGACGATGGTGAAGACCACCATCATCAACAGCGGATTCAGCAGGCACCAAAGGAACCCCAGCGCTGAATTCCGGTAACGCAGCTTGAGGTCACGAACAACGAGGTTCTTGACCAGTTCCCGGTACGCATACAGTTCTCTCAGGTGTTCCCACATCGAGGTTCAGGCCTTTACCAGTACAGCGAGCAGCCCTCGGGTGGCGCCAGCCTCCCTCAACGCGGGCGGGACGGCGACCGCTCGGCGGCAATTTCGTCGTACACCATGAGGAGTCGTTGTCCTGCGGCGTCCCAAGAAAACTGCTCGGCGGCCCGTTGTCTCAGTTGGGAACCTCTGGCGGCACGCAGTGGCCCGTCGTCCAAGATCCGGGCCAACGCTGCGGCAAGACCCTCGGCGTCCGGCGAGGACGCGTACTCGCCGTGGGGACCCAGCAATTCATTCGCTACCGGCGTGTTCAGGGCCACGGTGGGAAGGCCCACCGCCATGTAGTTTAGCAGCTTCCCATTGCCCTCGGTCTCTGAGAGCTTCGGCGAGACCGCGATGTCCCCGAGAGCGAGGTGGAGGGGCGCCTCTTCGTACAGGATTCGCCCGGTGAAGGTGGTGTGGCCCGCCAGGCCCATCTGTTCGGCCTGCCGCCGGTAATCGTCCTCTCCGGGGAACCCCATGATGAGGAAATGAACGGGGCGGCCTTCAGCGATCAGGCGCGCCGCCGCCTCCAGCAGGAGACCGGTCCCCTGGTAGCCCGCCAGCAGTCCCAGATAGACCACGATGCTGCGCCCTTCCGGGATCCCCAACGAGCGCCGCCGCTGCTCCAGGACCTCGGGGACAAAGCGGCCGGCGGGGATGAAGAACTCGGTGTCGACGCTGTCCGTCAGGGTAACGATACGCCGCTCGGGGTATCCGAACTCCTGCACCAGCAGATCGGTGGCATTGCGCGAGCTGGTAAGAATACGGTCCGCCATGAAATCGATCACCCGCTCGAGCCGCCGCAACGGGCGGTACAACAGGCTGCGCCGGGAGAGAAACCCGTGATCGACCATCTCGCTGGTCAGGCTGCCCTGAAAATCGAACAGCAGCGGAACACCAAGGACCCGGCTGAGGGGGTACCCGATGAGTGCGCCTTCATGCAGGTGGGCGTGGATGACGTCGGGCCGAAACTGGCGTGCCGCCTGTGCCGACTTGAGGGTCAGCAGCGCGTCGTAGTACAGCTTATGCAGGTTCGATCCCACCTGGACGGTCCGCTGCCAAGGGGTGTTCATGGCTCGCCGGACATCCAGCCCCGGAAGGTCACGGCCGGTGTGGTAGGTGCAGATGGCCACCTGCTGGCCCGACCGCATCAGGGCGCGTGTCTCCTCAAGGATCCGGACGTGGCAACCGTAATCGGCAAAGAAAGAGGTCGGCGCGATCTTCAGGATCCGCCTTCCTCCGTTGGCATGGGTGTCGCCGGCAAAGCCCGCCGCCCCCGGCGATTGCGATGTCAGCGCCACAGGGCAAGCCCATCGCTACCGTCAGGCGCAACCCGCAGGCTTAAGGGGACCAGCAAAGAGGGGACTAGCGCAGGCGCGCGGCGTGGTTGCTGCCGTTGCTGATCGGTTCGTTAACGTAAACGTCGCCATTCCTGATCTTGAGGTTGAACCCGCAATCGGGATTGGTGCATACCCACGCTTTGTAGTGGATCGCCGCACCCTGGCTACCGAAGTCCGAAAGGGGAACCAAGTCACCGGCACTGCATTTCTGACAACGGGGAAAAACCAAGGGTTCCACCGGCCACCTCCCATCCGAAATCACGAGCGTGAGTATACCCGCTCCACCTGACTGCGGGCAACAACAAAACGTCAACGCGCACCGTGGGTGTTCCGCCTGCTGGCTTGGCGGTCAGACCTCAGCGAGCAAAACCACCACGTGCGCCGCGACCGCGCGGCCCTGACCAATGGCCTCCAGCCCCTCGTTGGTCTTGGCCTTAACGCTCACCATCGCGGCGTCGAGCCCCAGCAGTCCGGCGACGGCGGCGCGGATGCCCGCTATATGCGGAGCAAGCAGCGGCCGTTCAACCACGATGGTCGAATCCATATTATGGGGGGTCAACCCCGTGGCCCGCACCATGTGGAGCACCCGCTCTACCAAGACGCCGCTGGGAACGTCGCGCCATTGGGGGTCCGAGGGAGGGAAATGGGCGCCGATGTCTCCTAGGCCGGCAGCTCCTAACAATGCGTCGATCAGCGCGTGAAGCAGGGGGTCACCGTCGCTGTGACCGGCCGGGCCCTGAGCGTGAGGAACCGTAACCCCTCCGAGCACGAAGGGCCGGCCGCCCACCAAGCGGTGGATGTCGTACCCGATTCCCACGCGCAAATCGGGCCGCGCTCAGCAGCCCGGCGTGGGGGACCGCCGAAGGAGGCAGGGTACGATCCGCTCCAGATCCTGGGGGACGGTAACCTTCACATTCTCAGATTCGCCGGGGAAAACGCAGACCGGCACGCCCGTCTGTTCCACCTGCATGGCGTCGTCGGTCACATCCTCCAGCACCCGTTCGTGGGCCGACCACAGGAGCTCGCGCCGGAATACCTGAGGGGTCTGCACCGCGTAGAACTCAGCGCGGTCAACGGTACCTGTGATTCTTCCGCCGGAATCGACGCGTTTCAACGTGTCGCTGACCGGCAGGCCGGGAACGGCTGCGCCGGTCTCCTGGGCAGCCGCCAGGCCTCTTTCCAGCAACTCCGGGGTAAAGCACGGGCGCGCGCCATCATGCACTGCCACCCAGGACCACCGGCCAAGGCGCCAAAGCGCCTCCCGAACCGAGTCCTGACGCCTGGCTCCGCCGCGGCAGACCTGGGAGACCTTCTGCCATCCCGACTGCCGCAGCAGTGCCCGGCCTTCCATGATGCTGTGCCGTTCCACCGCAACCACGATTTCGTTGACGAGGGGAGAGCGTTCAAACGCATCGATGGTCCACCAGAGCAGCGGTCTGCCAGCGACCGGCGTGAATATCTTGTCGATGCCGCCCATGCGCTGGCTCTTGCCCGCCGCCACGATGATGACCCCAAGGCCCTCCCGGCCCGATGCGGAGTCTTGAGCCACGCCTATTCTGACTTCTGCTGGGCAAAGATCATGCGTCCGGCCACGGTCTGGAGGACCCTGGTCACCACCACCACCAGCGATTGGCCAAGATGCCGTTTGCCCGCTTCCACCACCACCATCGTCCCGTCCTCCAGGAAGCCAACGCCCTGTCCGGCTTCCTTGCCCTCCTGGATAACGCGCACCTCAAGCTCCTCGCCGGGCAACACCACCGACTTTACGGCGTTCGCAAGTTCATTGATATTGAGGGTACGGACTCCTTGGACCTCGGCCACCCGGTTCAGGTTGTAGTCGTTCGTGATGATCGGGCCACGCAGGGCTCGCGCCAGCTTGATCAGCTTGGCGTCGACTTCGATGGTGTCCTCAAAGTCGATGTCGGAGATGGTGATGGGGACGGTCGCATCCTTGCGGAGCTTGTTCAGCATCTCAAGCCCACGCCGGCCGCGGTTTCGGCGCAGGGAGTCCGAAGAATCGGCGATATGCCTCAACTCGTCAAGTACGAACCTGGGTACCACCAGCGTCCCCTGCACGAACCCCGTCTGGCTGATGTCGGCGATACGTCCATCGATAATAGCGCTGGTATCGACAATCATCTGGGTAGAGGCGTAGCCCTTTCCGTCGAAACCTCCCATTGAAACGAAGCTCCCGACCGCCTGGACCATGTCCTGTTGCCGCATCACCATCACCGAGGTGCACACGTAGCAACTCAAAGCGGCCGCACCCAACGGGAGCCAACTGCCCGCCTCCCCGGGCAACATGGACAGCGGCACTGCCAGCAGCACCGAGATCACCAACCCAATGACCAGACCGACGACCCCGGTAAAGAGGATGTTAGCCGGGAGTTGCTTAATCTGCACCCGGATCCAGTTGAATGGATGACTCGTAAAATATGGAGTCAACAGCAACCCGAGCGCCGCCCCGGCCAGCGCCATCGAGACCACCGACTGGTTCTCGCGGAGCGTTCGAAACGGACCGGCAATGCCCTCGCCCATCTTGAAACCCACCACGGCGAAGACCACCATCCCCACCAACCTCATCAGGAAAACCACAGACACGCTGTTTCACCTCAATTCCGATGCCGACTGCATCCGCCGCGCCACCACCAACCCCGCTCAGATCAACTGTCTTTTTGAACAGGCTTGTTTGGAAAAGTAACATGAGCGTCAATAATGCGTCAAGTTGGGGCGTTCCAAGGATCCAATCTTCCAATGCACCACGCGGACCGCCACGCCGAGGCCATGGCCCATCTCGAATTCGCCATTCGCCAAGTTCCGGGCGACGAGGATGACGCCATCGCTGGATCTTGGCCTGCACACCGCACCGGGGAACTCGAGCCCGCTCCCGTGCTGCGGAAATCTGTTGCGATCTGTGGATGCCTTCCAAATTCCTGGCACTTTAGACGCCGGCCTCGCCCAGCCCGTATACTTGAGGCACTGAACCTTATCCCCCACTGAGCGCGACGGACAAAAGGATTCCTAAATGATAACCGAGGAGATGGTTTTGGAGGTCATGAAGGACGTTTACGACCCCGAGATTCCGGTCAACGTGGTTGACTTAGGCCTGGTGTATGACCTGAAGGTGGAAGATGACTATGTCTACATCACCTTGACCATGACCTCTCCGGGTTGCCCCTTCGGCGATCAGCTCAAGACCGAGACTCGGGAGCGGATCATCAGCGGCACCGGCGCCAAGGAGGCCGAGGTCACCATGGTCATCGAACCCCCATGGAACCCGTCGATGATGACCGACGACGCCCGCAAAGCGCTGGGGATGTTCTGAAAAAACCGGCCGATCTCTCGAACTGATCAAGGCGCCCCCGGCAAACCGGGGGCGGTCCTTTTTGTTGGCGATTGGGGGGTGTGCTCACATCTTCCAGCGGGCGATGGCGGCCATGTCTAATTCGAGGCCGTGGCCTGGTTTCTCGGTCAAAACCAGTTCGCCGTTCTCCAACGCAGGCGTCTCCTTGAACAGCGGGATCGACCAGGGCATGTACTCGGTAGTCAGCCCGTTGGGGACCGCCGCGATGAGGTGGGCGTGCACCTCTGGCAGCAGGTGGCTCGCCACCGGAACACCATAGGTTTCGGCCACCGCAGCCGCCTTGCGCCATTCCGTGATGCCGCCCACCCGCAGCAGGTCGATCATGGCGATGTCGACGCAGCCCTCGCCGATGAGGCGGAGGAACGGCTCTTTGCCGTAGTGGTACTCGCCAGCACAGATGGCGGTGTCGAGCGCTGCCGCCACCCGGGCGCTGCCGGCGAAGTCCTGGTGCGGCACCGGGTCCTCGATCCAGTAGTAGTTGAAGGGCTCCAGGCGTCGGCCCATGGTGATGGCCTGAGGCGGCGACCAGCCCTGGTTGATGTCGACCATCAACTGGATGTCGTCGCCGATGGCGGAGCGCACGGCCTGGGCGCGGCGCACCTCGTCCTCGGCGCGCTGCTCGCCGCCGAGGCGCATCTTCATCGCCTTCCAGCCCTGCTTCACGATGCTTTCAGCCGACTGACCCAACTCCGATGGGGAGAAGTTGCGCCACAGCGCCCCGCTGAAGTAGGCCGGCGCACGATTGCGGCGCCCGCCGAGCAGGCGGTACAGGGGCTGCCCGTACGCCTTGCCGGCGATATCCCACAGGGCGATGTCGATGGCCGCCTGGACCATGTTAAACAGGCCGAAGGGTCCCTCCCAGGAGAAGGCCCGGTGCAATTTGGCGGCGATGCGCTCGGTCTCCAGCGGGTTCTCCCCCAGCAACTCCTCTGACAGATCATCCAGCGCCGCTTTCATGGAGTTGAACCCCTTGGGCGAGATGGAGAAGCAGTAGCCGAGACCCACCAATCCGTCGTCGGTGTAGGCTTGGAGGATGGCGTGGGGCGCCGTTTTCACCAGGTTGCCCGCCAGAAAGGGCACCTCCAGCGGCACATTCACCGCCATGGTCTCCACCCGCGTTACCTTCATCTCGGTCTCCTTCTCCCGGCGAACCGGGTGCAACAGCTCCGCTCGGGCCGGGTCAGGGCGCCGGCGGGTTCGGGAGCTTCCAGAAGTGCCCCTTGTCCTCGGTGAAGACCAGGGCCAGATCTCGGGCGCCGGGGCTGACATCGAAAATGACGGTCATGCGCTGGGTGTCGCCGGCACGAAATCCGGTGGCCGGCAGCAGGGCGCGATCGCCCCGGGCGGTCAGAAAGGGCTCACAGCACAACAGCGGGTCCCAACTGTCGCCGTTGTCGCTGTTTATCTGAAAGCTGCGCAGGGTCAGCGAGGAGTTCGATGGGGACTTGTCGCGCACCATGATGACCGCCAGCAGCAGCGTGCCCTTGGCTTCGTATTTCCCGGCGGAGGGGGTGGCCCAGTCGATCACCTTACCCGGCCATTCCACGCGGTCCAGGGTGAGGCTCCACAGGGAGGTGGTGAGGGTTTCTCCCACCGTTCCGGAGGAGAGGGCAACGGTGGGCGCCGAGCCCGGGGTGCTGGGGCGGGTGGGAGCCCCCGCAGGGTGCGGCGCGGCGGCCAGCGGCACCGCGGTTGCGCTGGCCGCCGGCGCCGGGGTCCCCGTGGCCGGGGCCGCGGTGGGCGAGCCGGCCGCCAGGTTCTGACAGGCGGCGGTTCCCAGAATGAGGGTAAGGCCTATGGCAAAGATAGACCTGCAAACCTGCGCATCGGTGCTGCTCCAGGGGTTTGGACCGGGTATCGACGCCGGGCCGTGGGGGATCGGTCCGGGAGGCGCATGGTCAGGGCGATGCGTCAAATCACCCAACGAAACGCTTGTAGCGCTTCATCACCATGGGGCGGCTGAAGAACTCTTCCTCCCCCATACGGGCGGCGCGCACGTGGCGCGGCACTTCCTCAAAATCCACCACGGTCTCGGCGTCGGTCCATCCCGAGAGGACGATGTAGGTGGCACTCATGTCTTCGGCCTTATAGGCGTAGGCCCAAAGGCAACCCGGGAACTCCAGCGCCTCCCGCATGATGCGTGCCATGAACTTCTCGAAGGCGAAAGCGTGTTCGTCTTTGATGAAGAACTGCAGGAAAGAGATGATCGGGGCATCGAGCGCGTCGGCCGGAAGCGGCGTAGGAAACTGAGGTGCTTCCATCACATGCGCTCCGGCGCGCTCATGCCCATCAGGGTCAGCGTCCGGGCGAGCGCCACTCTGGTGGCCTCCGCCAGCTTGAGACGGGCTGCGGTCAGTGGCCCATCATCCTCTGAAATGATCCGGCATTTTTCGTAGAAATTGTGGAACGTCGTGGCCAATTCCATGGCGTAATGCGGCAGCAAATGCGGAGCGAGGGCCTCAGCGGCAGTTTCGATCAACTCGGGGAGAGCCAGCATCTTTCGGACGAGGGCCTGCTCGGCCTCATGCTGAAGGAGTTCTGACCGGCCGCTGCTCCACTCCAACCCCCGTTCGGCGGCGTTGCGCAGTACGCTGGCGATGCGGGCATGGGCGTACTGGACGTAGTAGACCGGGTTTTCGTTGGACTGCCGCTTCGCCAGTTCGAGATCGAAATCCATCTGGCTGTCCGCCGACCGCGACAGGAAAAAGAAGCGGCAGGCGTCGGCGCCCACCTCGTCCAGGACGTCCCGGAGGGCGATAATGTCCCCGGCCCGCTTCGACAGACGGACGACATCGTTGCCCCGCCTCAGGGTGACCAGTTGGGAGATGACGACCTGCAGCCGGGCTGGATCGATGCCCAGGGCCGCGATGGCGGCCTTGACGCGGGACACGTGGCCCTGGTGGTCGGCGCCCCAGACGTTAATGCCTTTGGGGAAGCCCCGCCGCTCAAATTTGTCATAGTGGTAGGCGATATCCGAGGCGAAGTAGGTGGGCATGCCCGTCGACCGCACCAGCACATTATCCTTGTCCTCGCCCAGCGCGGTGGACTGGAACCAGTGCGCCCCCTCCTTCTCCAAAAGGTGGCCCCCTTCCTTCAGCCGGGCCAGCACGGTTTCATACGCCCCGTCCTGGTAGAGGCTCGCCTCGCTGAACCAGGTGTCGAAGTGGACGCCGAGATCCCTGAGGTCCGCCCGGATCGTGTCCATCATGCGGCTCATCCCGAGGCGGGTCAGCGCCGGGCGTCCTTCCTGCTCGCCCAGCACCCGGTAACGGTCGCCCTCCTGCGCCACGACCTCCGCCGCGAGGTCGACGAGGTAGGAACCACCGTAACCGTCCTCGGGGAAGGCAATGTCTTCGCCCAACGCTTGCAGGTAGCGCGCCCAGACCGACCGTTGAAACACCTCGATCTGGTTACCGGTGTCATTCACATAGTATTCCCGGTGCACCTGGAAACCGGCGGCAGCCAGCAGGCTCGCGAGGGCGCTACCGAGAACGGCGCCCCTCCCGTGGCCCACGTGCAGCGGGCCGGTGGGATTGGCGCTGACGAACTCCACCTGAATCCGTTCCCCCTTGCCGTAATCGACCGAACCGAAGCTGGCGGCGTGGGCGACGATTTCATCCACCTGGTTGGAGAGCCACCCCGGGTCCAGGGTGAAGTTGATGAACCCCGGCGGCGCCACCGAAACGGAACCGACCGCGGGACTGTCCGGCAAACGGCCCTTGATCGCCTCGGCAATCGCCATCGGCGCCATGCGCGCCGACCGTGCCAATTTCAGCGGCAGGGTGCTGGCGTAATCTCCATGTTCCGGGTTCTGCGGGCGCTCGACGGGGCTATCGGGTATCGCCAGGGTGGGTAACACTCCCTGCTGCTGGGCCTGATGGACGGCCTCGGCAACCAGGGCGGTGAGATCATTCCGGATCAAAGGCAACTCCATTGGAGAGTCGGGGAAAGTTGGGGGCGTGTGCCATCGCACGGTTGGCGCCGGCGGCGCAACGCCGGTGCACCTGAATGAACCGGCCTGCAGGAACTGTTTGTCCTCAGGAACTGTTCGTCCCGTTGAGTCATTATAGAGGCACGCTGGCCGGGGCTGTAAACATGCGGGCGGGTGCCACAAACGTTCAACTGAGGTCGGTCTCCCCCAAGGGGCGTAGCTGCCCCAGGGCATTCCTCAAACCCTCATGCTCAGCGGCTTCGAGCAGGGGGTCCTCAGCCAGGATGACCCCCGCGTCGTCCCGCGCCATCTCCAGCAGCGCCCAGTCGTCGAGCCGCGCCATTCGCAACTCGGGAAGGCCCGTCTGACGGGTGCCGAAGAACTCACCGGGCCCCCGCAGCCGCAGGTCCTCCTCCGCCAGGCGGAACCCATCGGAGATCTGTTCCATCAGCGTCAGCCGCTCCTGGGATTCCGGAGTCACGGACTCGGTCAGCAGCAGGCAGTAGCTCTGGTGCTCCCCCCGCCCCACCCGGCCCCGCAACTGGTGCAGTTGCGAAAGGCCGAACCGGTCGGCTCCCTCGATCAGGATCAATGAGGCGTTGGCGATATCGATGCCCACCTCGATGACCGAGGTGGACACCAGGATATCGAATTCGTGGGCACGGAATGCCTTCATCACCTGGTCCTTATCGCCGGGAGGCATCCGGCCGTGCAGCAGCGCCAACCGCAGATCAGGGAACACCACCTGGGCCAACCGCTCGTGTTCTTCGGTGGCGGCCCTGGCTTCGATGGCGCTCGATGCGTCGATCAAGGGACAGATCACGAACGCCTGCCGGCCCTGCTCAACCTGAGTGCGGAGGAAGCGATAGGCGTCGGCGCGCTGTGACGGGTCCAGCGCCCTGGTCTCGATCACCTGGCGTCCCGGGGGCATCTCATCGATGACCGAGCTCTCAAGGTCGCCGTACATGGTGAGAGCCAGAGTGCGGGGGATGGGCGTCGCGGTCATCACCAGCACGTGGGGGTTGAAGCCCTTCCCACGCAGCCGGGCCCGTTGTGCCACGCCGAACCTGTGCTGCTCGTCGATGACCGCGAGCCCGAGGTTGCGGAAGGCCACACTTTCCTGGATCAACGCATGGGTTCCCACCAAAACGTCGAGTTCCCCGGCCGCCGCCGCCTGGGCCAGCCGCTGCTTCTCCTTGGCCCGCAGGCTTCCCGTGAGCAGGCCCACCCGCAGGACCGGCCGTTCGTCCGGCAGATAGGCCAGCGGCAACGATTCCAGCGCTTCGAACTCCGGGTTGCCGAACAGGCGGGATAAGCTGCGGTAGTGCTGCTCGGCCAGGATCTCGGTGGGCGCCATCAGGGCGCCTTGAAACCCGGCCGCGACCGTCTGCAGCAGGGCGGCCGCGGCGATGACGGTCTTGCCGCTCCCGACGTCACCCTGCAGTAGCCGGCTCATCGGCTGCGAAAGGGCCAGGTCGGCGGCAAGCTGGCCCAGCACCCGCTCCTGGGCACCGGTCAGCCGGAACGGGAGGGCGGACCGGAAGCCGTCGAGCAACCCGGCGTCCCAGGGAATGGGGCAGCCCATCTCGGCCTGCCACGCCATTCGCTTCCGGATGGCGCCCAACTGGATGACCATCAGTTCGTCAAAGGCCAGGCGCTGGCGGGCACGGTCGTAAGCCTCGGCGGTGGCCGGGTAATGGGCAGCCGCCACCGCGTCCGCCAAGGGAAGAAAATCATGTTGCTTTCGCAGTTTCGGAGGCAGCGTTTCCGGGAGTTTCGACGCCCATTTGTCTACTACCCCCTTGATCAGCCGCCGCACGGTGCGGCCCGAAAGCCCCTCGGTCAGCGGGTACACCGGCACCAGGCGGCCGGTGTGCGCCAGGTCCTGCGACTCGGCGTCCAGCACCTCGTACTCCGGCGACTGGAACACCCGCTGGCCCCGGTACACCGTGACCTTGCCCGCCAGCACCACCTGCGACTGCGGCTTGAACAGCTTCACCAGGTACGGCTGGTTGAACCAGGTGGCGCGGATGTTGCCGGTCGAATCGCCGATCACGATCTCGGCGGCCCGTTGCCGCGGCCCCAGGCTCATCTCACGCGCCGACCACACCACCCCAGCGACGGTCTGCTCCATCCCGGGGGTCAGTTCCTCGATAGATACACGCTGGCTGAAGTCGAGGTGCCGCCGGGGGAAGAAGAACAACGCATGGTGGATGGTCCGCACCCCCAGCTTCTCCAGCCGGGCGGCGAGGTCCTTTCGAACTCCCGGTATCGTTGCGAGCGCCGAGTCCAGCGTCAGCGCTTCGGTCAACCGGCGGCGGGCCGCGGAGGTGGCGGGTTTGGTGCCCGCTGCGCCGGAGAGGGGCGCCGGAGCGAGCTTGGTGAGAGGCGGCTGTGGCACATCACCGGTCCTCACCGGGACCGGGCGGGCCGGGCGCTCCGGCGCCACCTCCTGCTCGGCCCCCAGCGAGGCCAGCAACCGCTTGGCCCACTGGGCCCGCTGCGCCGGAGTGAGGGAAGCGTAGTCTGGGTCGGGCAGCGCCGCCCCGGACAACGACTCGGACCACTGCCCCAGCAACCGGTCGAGCCCGCCCATGACGGCGCGGTCGCCGTAGCCGTTGCGGGCTTCCACCTGCAAGATCTGCTTCAGGCGGGCGGTCAAGGTGGGAGAGGGGAGGGTGGGGGACATAGAGTTTAGGTTTCGGCGGCCTAGACACGGACCGCACGATGGGTCGATTCAGGTACCAAGCCAAGGCGAGGATCCCATGGAATCAACAAAACCGCGGTGCGCGAGACTGGTCAGTATCGAACTTCCAAGGTCCCATTTAGGGCAACACTACGTAACAAGGAACCTCGGCCGAGATCCGCATCGGACCGTCTCTATTGGGTAATATTTGCCACGATGGGCGACACGAACCCGCCTCAGAATACGATATTCGCTAGGGGACATCCCAGAATGAACCAAGAGTGGGTGGAATGGTGAACCTTGAACACCTCCGCTTGAAAGCTCAGAAACCTCGGATCCAAAGCAGCGCAGTAACTCACTCTCGAGATCTTTGACGTACGCGTCCGTCGCGCTAGTGGCGGCAAGTGCAACTCCCTTGCCCAATATTGCAGGTAGGGATGCAACCTGGAACCGCTGGGCTGATCTCCCACGGACACGGTTCGGAGGGAACCCCTCTTTATCGTCTAAGGCTTTGCGGTCATCATCAGAACTCTTCGAATAGACTTCTTCAAATCTCTGAATAAATAAGCTCGATAGCCTGCGGAAAGCTGGTGACCGAAAAGTCCTGGCGGGACCACGCCAAAACGGTCCGGTCCAACTGCGGTGTAGTGCATACACCAATGTGGCCAGATAGTATTTTCCGGTCTTGTTTGGCCCGACGAACACACTCAACGGTTTTAAGTCGATCTCGGCGTCCGCAATTGGGCCAAAATTCTTTGTAGTCAGTCGGAGCATGATTCCACCTTCCCGCCTCGTCGTGACGGCACTTCTCGTGTCGAGTCGACATCTTGGCGTCGACGAATATCATTCTACCCCTTCCCTCACCCTCGCTTCCTCCGGCTCAGCGTCAGCTCCACATACTGCGCCTCCAGCGCCATCCCTTCCGCGAGGGGGAGGTCGAGGCCCCGGTTGACGGCCAGCTTGGCGGCCTGCACCACCACCGGGTCCTGCGCCGCGATGCGTTGCGCCAGCGACTCGGCCGTGGGGTAGAGCGCATCACGGGTGGTCACCCGGTTGACCAGGCCGATGCGATGCGCCTCGGCGGCGTCGATGTAGTCACCTGTGAGCACGAGATCGAGGGCTCGGGCGCCGCCGATGACCCGGGGGAGGGTCTGGCTGCCGCCGGCTGCCGGGATGATGCCCAGGCCCACCTCGGGCAGCCCGAACCGGGCATCATCCGAGGCGATGCGGAGGTCGCAGCACAGGCTCATCTCGAGGCCGGAACCGAGGCAGAAGCCGTGGGCCGCGGCGATGAGCGGCTTCGACAACCCCAGGATCAGTCCCCAGAGGTCGCGCTCCCAACGCACCTGCCGGGCGATGACCGGAGAGGGCGCGGTGCCGAACTCGGTGAGGTCGGCGCCGGCGCAGAAGGCGCGATCGCCCGCCCCCTTGAGCACCGCGACCAGCACCTCGGGGTCGTCTCGCACCGCAGTCATCGCCTGGTACAGGTCGTCGCGCATCTGAACGCTGAAGGCGTTCAGCCGCTCCGGCCGGTTGAGTGTCAGCCAGGCGATGCCGCCGGTTTTTTCGTAGACGACCGTCGGAAAGCTCATAGAAATCCGGGATTGGGGGCCGCCGCCCATGAGGCCACGAGCGCAGGCAGCGCCATCACCAGGAGCAGCAGGAGGTAGGCCGCCATGGGCGCCAGCCAGATCAACGAAGCCCTCCCCGCGCTGATGCCAAAGACGGCCCTCAGGCAGTTCGTCAGCGGCACGGAGAGATACACACCGAATACCATCGCCGCGACCCACCCGGCGACCGGGATTACCAGCATGATGGCGGATACAACTGAAGCCACCGTGAACAGCGCTCCCAACGTGTAGGTGAGACTCAGAAAACTGCCGCGTGCCCCCATCACATAGGCCGAGCCATAGAGACACCCTGCGAGGATGAACAGGTTGACAACGCTGTTGAAGATCGATATGAATGGCATGGTCACCAGCCAGCCGAGCGCCACTCCCACCATGGCCGCCACCAGCGCCGGATCGACGGATTCCATCCGCAGCCCAGAGATGGTGCTCGCCAGCGCCAGCACAACCGCAGCCACCTCGAGCACGAACACATCGAACAGTACGCCAGCGACGAACCCCCCCGCGGCGGAACCGGCCACCGCCAGCGGGAGGTCGGCCCGCTGTGCCACGCTGGCGAAGGTTGCCGCGCCCGGGTGGATCACCAGTTGGACGCCGTCGTTCCAGAAGTCCCTGAGCCGTCCGAAGATGGATCCGGTCACGCTACTCTCCCCTAAACTCAGGTTTGCGGCGCTCCAAAAACGACCGGATCCCCTCGGTGCGGTCGGCGGTGGTCTGGATCAAGAAGTAGAGGTCGGCTTCCAACCGCAACCCCTGGTCCAGCGTCAGGTCCATCCCCTTCTGCACGGCCTCCCGGAGGTAGCGGGTAGCGATGGGCGCCTTTTCACACAGGCGGCCCGCCAGCATCAACGCCTTGCCGTGAACGTCGCCCGCCGGGAACACCCGGTTCACCAAACCGATGCGGTGCGCCTCGGCGGCGTCGATGGTGTCGCCCAACAGCAGCAGCTCCAGGGCATGCGCCCGCCCCACCACACGGGGCAGCCGCTGGGTGCCGCCCGCAAACGGAAGAACGCCCTTGAGCAGCGCCGGCATGGCGAAGGTGCTGCGATCTGAGGCGATCCGGAGGTCGCACGCCAGCGCCAGTTCGACTCCGAGCCCGGAAACGGGCCCATCGATGGCGGCGATAACCGGCGCCGGCGAGGCCGCAAGCGCCCGCACGGCAGCGGCGCCGGGGGAATCGAGCTGGCCCAGGAAGCCGCGCTCGGTTGCCTCCGTTTCGCCACTACAGAAGGTTCCGGGAACCCCCATCAACACCAGGGCCAACGCGGCGCCGTCGTTCGCCACCGATTCGCAGGCGGCGGCCAAGGCCGCGCCATCATCCGTGCCCAGGATCCCATCAGAATCCCTGAGATCGAGGGTGATGACGACAACTCGCCCCTCGGTTGCGACCGTTACCGCCAAGGTTGGGAGCGGGAGTGCAGAGGGCAACCGCCCTCTGCCGGGGGTTTTGGGGGTGTCCCCCAAACGGAAACCCCTTTCTTTTTCACGGGGGGTGTGGCAACAGAACGGGTGACGGCGCCTTCCGGGTGGTACTCGCCCGCACCCATCTGAACACCTGCCAATTTCCTCATGGGGAGTCCGGGTGGGTCAGAACTCGATGCGCTCGTTGATGTAGGCGTCGTACGCGGGGTTGATGCCCACCTGGTGCTTAAGCATGATCTCCTTGCGCTCTTTTCCCGACTGCATAATGGCGAGGCAGACCTCCAAGGTGGCCAGACCCCACCGGCCATCGTGATACAACGGCTTGCCGAAGACCAGGCCCTCGTAGAACTCCTCCAGTTCATCCCGCCGCAGGGACGGCCCCAATTCCTTGGTGGCAAGGCCAAGGTCGATATCGTGGACGCCCTCGTCGTCATGAATGAATATCCCATGCTTGGAGTGGCGGATATCGCCCCGCTCACAGCTCACGATGGTCATGCCAAGGTCTTCCGGTACCCAGGGCTCGGGCTCGGAGCGCCGGAACACGATCTGCTCCAGCTTGCCGCCGATGCGTCGGTCCTGCTTTTCAGCCTCTTCGTCCCGCTTGCCGGCGCGGATCGCCTTTCGGATGTCGACGCGGCCCTGGGCGTCGTACTGGTGCTTATCCTCGCCCCAGGCCACCATCTGAGCGCCAATATAGTAGCCGTAGCCGTTGTGGGTGATGTTGGCCGGTGTGCCGTCCTCGAACTCGATGTATGCAGTGTAATAGCCGGGGATGGGGCGCTCCGGCATCCACTGGCCGGTCATACCCCGAACGCTCCGCACTTTGCCGCCACCCAACAGCCGCACGGTGTCCACCTGGTGGGGCGCCTGGCGGTAGGGCACTCCACCGCCCTGGTTGGGATCCAATTCCTGGGGCGACCGGGGCCGCAGCATCCAGTCGGTGTACGCGAACAGGTTGATGGCGCAGAGTTTGCCGAGACGCCCGGAGGTGATCACCTTCCGCATCGCCTGGATCGGCGGGGTGAAGCTGCGGGTATGGCCGGCCAGCAGCTTGATGTTGTTCTTCTCGGCAGCGGCCACCATCGCCTCGGCCTCCTGCAGGTTCAGGGCCATGGGCTTTTCCACTACCACGTGCTTGCCGTGGTTGGCAGCAATGATGGTGTGGGGGGCGTGAAACTGGTTGGGGGTGGAGATCCAGACCGCCTCCACGTTGGGGTCTTTGCACAGTTCTTCCACCGTGGCGTAGGCCTTCGCCCCCTTATAGCGCTCCACAAACCTTTCCCGTGTCACTGGGTTGATGTCGCACCCCGCCACGAGGTCGATCTCGTCCATCACATCCATGGCGGGGAGAATTTCCGCACCCCCCACACCGATCCCGATCATCGCCATCCGCAGTTTGCGCTTTTCCATCAGGTCCCTCCTCGTTACGGCTCCACTTGATGATCCGCAATCACCGTTAAATCGGCGGTCGATTCATCGCTGGCATTCCAGTGCAGCGCATCACGCAGGTTCTAGATTATCAACTAAACTGACGATATGCACTATTCCTGACGCAGTGCACCGGCGCGCCCGTCCCAGTTATCTGTTCAGACATGAGGGGGGCGGCCCTTCGAACGTTGGCCCCACCCTCCAAGAAAGAAGATGGGTTTTGTTTCTGGGGGAACACCCCCGTGCCCCCGGCAGGATGGCTTCGCCCCCTGCACCCCCGTGCCTGAACCCGAGTCTGAATTCGTACCGTCTCACATGTCCCGAGAGACCAGTTCCCGGTAGTAGGGCCAGATTGAGGCGCGGGTCTGGCGCTTGATATGGGGCAGCCTGGCCTGGAAGTGCGGCTGCTTCAGCGGGGTTATGTGGAGCACGGCCTCCGCCACTTCGTGGGGGATGCTGGGGTGATCGGGGCCCATGGCGCACACCGCGAGGTAGTTCAGCCGCGCCTGGTGCTCCAGTTGCGCCATCCCGATCACCGACTCCTCCACGCTGACCCCGGCGGTCACGGCGCCGTGGCCCAGCAGCAAAACCGCCCGCCCGTTCCCCAACAGCCGGGCCACCTCCCGCCCCTCCTCCTCGGACTCGATGATCTTGGTGTGGGGGAACACCGGGATCGGATGCAGCACCATCTGCACGCCCTCCTGGGCCATGGGCTTGAGCGTCTGGCCGAGCACGCTCATCAGCACGGCATAGTCCGGGTGCACATGGACCACCGAATGGACGTCGGGCCGGGCTTTGTAGATGCACGAGTGGATCTTGATCTCGTTGCACTGGAGCGAGTCGGGAGGTCCATCAACCCAGTTGCCGTCGAGGTCGCAGGTCACCATATCCTCGGGCCGCATGCGTTGGAGCACGTCGATCCGGTACCCGCGCCCCTTCACTACAAACCGGCCCGGGTCCGAGGGCACCCGCATGCTCACGTGCCCCAGCGAGGCGCGCACGCCGGCGGCCAGTCCCAACTCGGTGAGCGCCCGGTTCCCGGCCGCAACCTCCGACTTCACCTCGTCGAGTTCGTCTGCCATAGGGGGTTCCTTTCGTCGATCGCCGGCAGTGTCAGGATTGGATGGGGTGATTATACTCGCCCTCGGCTTCGAAGCCGAGGGCCTAAAACGCTATACGGGAGCCGGACCAGGTGACAGCGTATCTATTCAGACGCCCATGACCACGGGGACACCACCGGTTCATGAAAAGGCCAGGACGGCCCCCCCAAGATCACTCACGGCGGACTGGGCACGCCCCTTGACTCCCCTCCCCGCTGGAGGAGAAACAAAGAGATGTTTGGTGAGGGTACACCCCTCACGCTCCCCGCCAGCGGGAGACCCGCGGGACACCCCTGGCGGAGATTCTGTTCCTGGTCAGCCACCGCCTTTCACAGCAGTGTCAGGGGTTCGGGGATATGAGCCACTCCCCCACCCCAGGAACAAAGAGGTGAATTCTATGTGGGGGGGCACCCTCACTCCCCCGGCAGAGGGCTGCCGCCCTCGTGCACTCCCACTCCTGAGCCCGGCCGCCCCTCAACGGTGAATTCTTACGTGACAGCAACGTTCCTTGACGGCCCTGAGCACGGCTTGCTACCATTCAACCTACTGGCAACCTAATGGCGGCCTTGGGCGGTTAGCTCAGTTGGTTAGAGCGCAGCGTTGACATCGCTGAGGTCACTGGTTCGAGCCCAGTACCGCCCACCATTCGTTTGACTGCCAGACGACCATCGCTGAGGAGTTCGCCGTGGCCGCCTACGCCATTCTGCACATCGACATCACCGACCCGGCGTTGTACGCGGAGTACGTGAAGCTCGCTCCTGCCACGGTGGAGCAATACGGCGGTCGCTATGTGGTGCGCGGCGGCAAATGCGAGACCACCGAGGGCGAATGGAGCCCTCAACGGGTGGTGGTGTTATCTTTCGATACGGTCGAGCAGGCGAAGCGCTGGTGGGATTCGCCCGAATACCGGCCCGCCCGTGAGATGCGCCATCGCGCCGCCACCTCAAAGATGATGATCGTGGAAGGGGTCTGACCCCGAGCCAGTGCTGCCGGATCACGGTCATAGCGGACGAAAGTGGATGGAACCACGGGCGCGCCGCTCGTCCCTCGGACGGGCGGCGCGTTGTTGTTTAGTACAGGAGCGCCCCATATGGCTGAAACCCTGCTGGAACAAGACCACGCTCACGATTTCCTGGACACGATGCGCCACTCTGCCGCTCATATCATGGCCGAGGCGGTCCTGTCCATCTTCCCCGAGGGCAAGGTGGGCATCGGGCCCACCATCGACTACGGCTTCTACTATGACTTCGACCTCCCGCGCCCCCTGACCCCCGAGGATCTCGTCGCCATCGAGACGAAGATGCAGGCGATCGTCGCACAGGACGCCCCCTTCAGCCGGGAGGAGGTCAGCAAAGACGAGGCCCGGCGTATTTTCGCTCAACAGCCCTACAAACTGGAGATCATCGATGTGATCCCCGACGAGCAGGTGCGGGTGTACCGGCAGAGCGGTTTCACTGACCTGTGCCGGGGACCCCACCTCGAATCCACCGGGCAGGTGAAGGCGTTCAAGCTGCTCACCATCGCCGGGGCCTACTGGCGCGGCGACGAGAAGCGCCCGATGCTGCAGCGGATCTACGGCGCTGCTTACGAAACCTCCGAGGAGGTCGAGCGCTACCTGGAACTGCTGGAGGAGGCGCGCCAGCGAGACCACCGCAAGTTGGGCGCCGAATTGGGGCTTTTCACTGTGGCGGAGGAGGTCGGCTCCGGGTTGCCGCTGTGGCTGCCCAAAGGCGCCACCATCCGGCGCATCCTTGAGCGGTGGATCGTCGACCTCGAACTGGCCTCGGGCTACCAGCATGTCTACACCCCGCACATCGCCAAGGTGGAGCTGTACCACCGTTCGGGCCACTGGGAGAAGTTCCACGAGGCGATGTTCCCGGTGATGGAGCGGGACAACGAGCAATTTGTGCTCCGGCCCATGAACTGCCCGCACCACATCCTCATCTATAAGTCCGGAATGCACAGCTACCGGGAACTGCCCATCCGTATCGCCGAATTGGGCACCCAGTATCGCTACGAGAAATCGGGCGAGCTGTCCGGCCTCAGCCGGGTGCGGGCCATGACCCTGAACGACGCCCACATCTTCTGCCGGGCGGAGCAGGTCAAGGACGAGTTCAAGGCAGTGGTCAACCTGATCCTCGAGGCGTACAAGCAACTCGGGTTCACCTCGTACTGGCACCGGCTTTCGCTGCACGACCCCAACGACCCCGTCAAGTACCACCCGGACGAGGAGATGTGGCAGTTCACCGAGCAGGTGCTGCGAGAGGCGATGGATGAACTCGGGCTGCCCTACGTGGAAGCCCCCGGCGAGGCTGCATTCTACGGACCAAAGCTGGATGTGCAGGTGCAGACCGCGCTGGGCAAGGACGAGACCATCTCGACCATCCAGATCGACAACCACCTGCCGCACCGCTTCGACCTGGAGTACATCGGTGAGGACGGCAAGGCGCACCGCCCCACCATCATCCACCGCGGCGTGCTCAGCACCTTCGAACGGATGGTGGCCTACCTTATCGAGAACTACAAGGGCGTGTTCCCGCTGTGGCTGGCCCCGGTGCAGGCGGTCCTGATCCCGATCGCTGACCGCCACCTGGAGTACGCCCAGAAGGTGGCGTCTCAGCTACGAGCCTTGGGACTCCGCGTTCAGGTGGACGACCGCTCGGAGCGGATGAACTCGAAGATCCGGGATGCCCAACTCCAGAAGGTGCCCTACATGCTCATCATGGGCGACCGGGAGGCGGCGGACGGCGCGCTCTCGGTCCGGCTGCTGAGCGGCGAAGAGATCAGGGGTCAGAAGGTGGGCGATTTCGTGGCGATGGCGCTGGAGGCGGTGAGCAAGCGGGGCGAAGCGGGGTAGTGGGGGCAGGCGCTCACTGAACGCCAACAACCGGCCACCAGGCATCGAAGTGGGCAGGGTCAAGGTGTTGGATGCCCGGCAGCCGGTCGAACCCGGTATCGACTGTAACGATGCGCTCGACGCCCAGCCGGTGCATCACGGCGGCGTGAACGAGGTCCCGCGCGCTCAAACCGCCCTGGCTTTGAGCCAGGACTCCGGCGGCTACGACGTCCGCGGCGTGAATCGGTTCTACCCGTCCCTCCATGAGTGCGGCAAAACCGTTGAGTACCGTCTGTCCTTGCGGCACTAACCTGATTGCCAAATATCGGTGTAGTAACTCTTGCAGGACCTCTGCATCGGTTACGAACGCATCCGGGTGTTGCTCTGCCAACAGCAGGATGCGGCCGCAGGGTTCCTTGAGCGGGTGCGGCCGGCCGGCCACATAGATTGGTACGTTGGCGTCAATAAAGAGGGCCTGGATCATGGGCTTCCTCAAGTTGCCGGCTGAGTACATCCGGCTCAGGGACGTCTTCAATCTCAAGCGACATCAACGTCAGCACGGCCTGCTTGCGCCGGGCGTACATCCTGTCTTCATAGGCTTCGTCGATCAGCCGGCGAATTGTTTGAGACAGCTGAGCTTGGTCCTCCGCCGCGATGTGCTTCGGTTTTCGGCAATGCTCCTCATCGAGCCGTACCTCTAGACGTGCGGTCGCCATGGTTCACCTCCGTATGTACGGATCATAGCAGACGGCATAAAATTGCCGCATAACCCGATCCGGATACGTAACTACAGCTACCCCACCCCAGAAAAAGAGAGCGTTTGTTGTTGGGGGTCACCCCAACAACCCCCGGCAAAGGGCGGCTGCCCTCTGCACGCCTGCTCCGAAGATCTCTGACCCATGATCTCTGAGCAGTTACCCGGATACGCCATACCCAGATACCCCCGTTTGCCCACCCCTCCCTGGCGTCCCTACAATGGAGCATGGCCCGCCGACTGCCCCACCGGTTCCTCGCCGCTGCGCTCCCAACCGCAGCCTCGGTCGCTGCGGTCAGTTTCCTGTCGATCACCAGGGCCGGGGTCGCCGGACTCCCTCCAAACGTCGTCCCTTTGGAGCCCGTGGCCACGCCGTCGCCCGTTCCCGTCATCGACATGGCCGCGTTGTTTGCCGAGGCACGAACCGCACAGACCGATGGGGAGTACGAGGTGGCCGCCACCGTAGACGGGCCGAGCATCTGGCCAACCCCGGCTCCGCGGTACCTTGGTCTGAAGTCCGGCGAAAGCTTTTGGGCCACGGGTGACCCGCGATGTTGCGATTAGCGGAACCATTGAAATCCACGCATAAAAGTCATTCCAGCGGGCCGTCAAAAAGCTGAGCTTTTAGCCAACCGCTGAATTCCAACGTTAGGCCTCACGCGGCCTTAGGTGTTAGATTGAGCGACCGGGAGCGGAGAGTCGTGAAACTTCAATTCACCGCAGTCTATGAAAAGGTGGCCGAAGGCTACATTGCCTTCGTCGCAGCACTGCCGGGCGCCAACACCCAGGCGGCCACGCTCGAGGAAGCCCGCACGAATCTTAACGAGGCGGTGCGTTTGGTTCTGGAGGCGAACAGCGCGCTCGCCGAGGAAGCTTTGGGCGACAAGTCCGTCATCCGCGAACCCCTGAAGATTACTGCCGGTTGAAGCGGCGAGACCTCGTTCAACACCTCGAAACACACGGTTGCCAGCTCCTCCGGGAAGGCGGGCATCATCCGGTGCGGGATCGGGTCCATCATTGGCGGCAGCCGGCGACGGCTTCGTAAATCGGTGGGCGACCCGCCCGCCACTTCCTCGCCCCCCCTAAATCAACGACCGGGACTGCCCACCGTCCACGTTGATGGCGGCGCCGGTGAGCAGGCTGGACAGGGGCGACGCCATGAACAGCGCCACCGGCGTCAGCTCTTCCAATCGCCCGAAGCGGCCCATGGGCATGTCGCGCCGGACGAAATCGGCGATGCCGTCGGGGTCGGCCTGCTGGCGGCGCTCCCAACCGCCGCCGGGGAAGAGGATCGAGCCGGGGCAGAGGCTGTTCACGGTGATCCCCTCGGGCGCAAGCTGCCGCGCCAGCGTCTTTGAAAAGCTGATCACCGAGGCCTTGGCGGCGTTGTAGGTGGGGTTGCCGCCCGACTCCCGGCCGTAGATCGAAGCCACGTTGATGATGCGCCCGTAGCGCTGCCGCTGCATATGTGGCAGCACCAGCCGGGTGGTGCGGATGGTGGAGAACAGGTTGAGGTCCAGCGCCTCCTGCCACTCTTCGTCGCTGGGGGTGGCGCCGCCGCGGGAGCCGCCCACGTTGTTCACCAGCACGTGGACGGTGCCGAAGCGGGCGATGGCCGCGGCCACGACCCGTTCGACATCGGCCGCGGCCGTCACGTCCGCCGCCAGCGCCTCGACCTCCGCGCCCGTGCCCCGGAACTCCGCCGCCGCATCCTCGATAGCGTCTCGGCTGCGGGCGCACACCACCAGGTTGCAGCCCTCCTGCGCCAGCCCGAGGGCGATGCTGCGCCCGATGCCCCGGCTGGCGCCCGTCACCAACGCAACGTGTCCTTTGAGACCCAAATCCATGAGATGCCTCCACGATCACCGCAAACTTGGGGCCATTATAGCCGGGCCAAGCGCTGCCGCTTGCACTGGCCGAAAAAGGCTGAGGCTTAGCTGTCCCCACGAGCACCTATGGCGTCGGACCGCCCCCTCCCCAGAGAGAAAAAAGAGAGGGAGGTGAGGGGACTGCCCCTCACACTCCCCGCCAGCGGGTCTCCCGCTGGACACCCGATTCACATCAGACACCCGTGACTATGGGAACACCACCGGTTCATCAATAAACTGCCGTAGGGCCACAGGTCGACGTGTGGCTCGCAACGATCAAGGGGGGCGTTTGCATGTAGGGGCGAATCATCATTCGCCCCTACCGGTGGACCGCGACCGGCAGTAGCATCGAGGCAACGATCCGATGGTGTGACGTTCAAGCCCTTGCACATCAGAGCTGAGGGGCAACTTCTCGATCGTTTGCCCCGTATCATCGGGTACGATGGGTGCACTCAGGGCCGAGGGGGCGCCGATTGGACGAGGTACTGCGGGTGGAGAACCTCCACACTCACTTCGCTACCCGAGAGGGGGTGCTGAAGGCGGTGAACGGCGTCAGCTTCGCGCTACGGCGCGGAAAGGTGCTGGGCATCGTCGGCGAAAGCGGTTCCGGCAAGAGCATGACCGCGCTCTCCATCATGCGGCTGGTGCCGTACCCGGGCCGGATCGTTGAAGGCGCCATTTACCTCGATGGCCGGAATATCGCCGTGTTGGAGGCTGAGGAGCTGAGGCGGGTGCGGGGGCGCCAGATATCGATGATCTTTCAGGACCCCGTCGGCGGTCTCAACCCGGTCATCGCCATCGGCACCCAGATGATGGAATTGCTGTCCGCTCACACCCGCATGTCGAAGCGGGAGAGCCGGGCCGCGGCCATCGAAATCCTGCGCGAGGTCGGGCTGCCCGATCCTGAAACCGTGATGGATCGGTACCCGTTCCAACTCAGCGGCGGGATGTGCCAGCGGGTGATGATCGGCATCGCCACGGCGCTGAACCCCAGCGTACTGCTGGCCGACGAGCCCACCTCGGCGCTGGATGTCACCATCCAGGCGCAGATCCTGGACCAATTGCGCCGCCTCACCCGAGAGCGGGGCACGGCGATCGTGCTGATCACCCACGCCCTGGGGGTGGTGGCGCAGGTGGCCGACGAGGTGGCGGTTATGTACGCCGGGTCGGTGCTGGAACAAGCGCCGGTGGCGCAACTGTTCCAGCGGCCGAACCACCCCTACACCAGGGCGCTGCTGAACGCGCTGCCACGGCTCGACCGTTCATCCGCGTTGCAGGCGATACCGGGAGCCCCACCCAACCCCATCGGGCTCGACGAGCACTGTGCCTTCATCCCCCGGTGCCCGAAGGCGCTCACCGTCTGCCGGTCCAGCGCCCGTCCTCCGTTGGAAGCGGTGGGGACGGGGCATCAGTGCGCCTGCTGCAATCCGGTGGCCTACGGCCGCTGAGGCCGAGGCCAGAAGCCGCTCAAAGGCAGGCTACGCCCGGACCCCGGCGCCCTGGCACAGGTCGGACACCAGCAACTCTAACGCTATTTCAGGTTCCTCCAGGCCGGTCTTCATGGCGAGGTCGGCTTCCAGCAGCCGCTCCATCACGGCGATGAGAGTGGGTACTCGGTACGCCTTGGCTTGGGCGACCGTTTTCTTGAAGGGGTAATCAGACCGGATGCCTAGGCGCTGTTGGAGGGCCGGGCCTGAAACACCCTGGGGTTCCAGGGTGCGGGCGAGCAGCAGCAGGCGAAACTGGCGGGCGAGCATGAACAGCAGGTAGGGGGGAGGCGAGCCATCGTTGAGCATCCGGTGCAGCGCCCGCAGCGCCGACGAGAGTTGTTTGTCCGCCACGGCGTCCACCAGCGCGAAGATGGCGGTTTCACGTGCCATCGAAACCATTTCGTGGACGTCTGCTTTCGAAATCGGGCGGTCTCCCGCGTACACCGAGAGCTTTTTGATTTCCAAGACCAGCAACCGCAGGTTGTCACCCGTCAGTTCCAGGAGGTCCCGAATAGCGCCCGGTGCAAACCTGGCGCCCATTTTGGCCGCGCGTTGTTCGGTCCAACTCTCCAGCGCCGCTCCCCTGAGCGGACCGAACTGGCGCTCTTGAGCAATGGACGCAAGGGCTTTGCGCAGGGGGTTGCCGGGAGCGATCTTGCCATCGACCAACACCAGATGGGTGGATTCGGGCATCTGCGAGGCATGGACAGCGAGCTGGTCCCAGCCGCTGTCGAGCTTGTTGCGGCCCTTCGCTTGTGGCGCTTCGTTGTCTCTGGACTCGAACCGGTGCAGCAGACCCTCTACCACCACCAACCGGGCGGGAGCGAGGAAAGGGATGGTATCGCAGGCCTGTTGCAGTTCGGCGTACGACAGCTTGGCGCCCTCCAGACGGCTGGTGTTCAGGCTCACCATGTCCGGGGGACCCAGGGCTGCGGCCACCTCTGAGGCAGCCTCCTGGATCAGGAAATCGTTCTCACCGTGGAACAGATAGATCACGGGTCACCCGCATGCTATACTCCACCAACTTGTCCCGGTAGCGGGACTCACGGCTCATGCGTTGAGGGGTCCTCGGATGCCTGATTCGTTTTCGGCCATCGAACGCCGGTTCGTCGAGCCCTACCGGTCGTCCTTCGCCCGGTTGACGGCGCCCGTGGTCCGCCTGCTGATGGCGCTGGGGGTGCCGCCGAACGCCGTCTCGGCGAGCCAGATCGTCGTCGGAGTCATCATTGTGGCGGTGATGGGCCCGGCGCCGAAGCTCGCGTTCGTCCTGTTCTTGTCGACATTGTTTCTGGATTCCTTGGATGGCGCACTGGCGCGGACCTCGGGCCGTGGCAGCCAGTTCGGCGCGCTGGTGGACCAGATATGCGATCACACGCGCGAGACGCTGGTCATCGTGGCGGTAACGTTGCAGGGGGCACTGGAACCCGGCCTGGCGGTGCTGTACCCGTTGGTGTACACCCTGTTTAATTTCCTGCTGTATGTCTGCAATACGTACGGGGCGCCGGTGCCCTGGACCGTCAAGTCCTATCTGGTGGTGTATCCGGCGTTGTTCCTCTACACCTTCTTCGGTCTGCCATGGTTCACCGCAGCGGTGGCGCTATCGGAAGCGCTGATGGCGGTCAGCATCGGCATCGCACTGCGCAACCTCAGGGGCGCCATGACCGCAAATTGACGTTCAGTGGACTGTGGGTTGGGACGTTTCGACCCAGAACCCTTTGAACGGACCCCAGCCACGGGCGGCCACGCTCTGGACTTTCATATCCCCCATCTCTCCGGAGGTGGTGAGCTGCTGCTGGATCAGCCGCCCCAGCGGTTGGCCCAGCACCACCGCCAGCATTCCGCCAAGCATGACGTTGGGCAACTGTTGATGTTTAGGGTGCCGATTGACGATCGCCAGGGTGAACAGCCCTGCCAGCGCGCCGGTCACCGCAATGTTGGTGCCGCAGAACGGCGAGACCGCCAGCGACGCTTCGCCGTGCCGCATGCGGCGAAGCCCCTCGTCGACCGCGCTCTCGACTTCTTCTTTGGTGACCTGACCAAAGATGTTGAAACCCCGGGAATTGGACCGGCCGGCCAGGCTGCGGGTAAGACCGAACCGTTCCAGCAGCACCGCTACCGTGGCGTGCTCCAGTCCGTGGTTGCGCCGGGTCCGTTCAACCTTGCCCAACACGAGGCCTAGCAGCGGGTTTTCCATGTTGCCTCCACCTGGTCGTAGAATCGATTCAAGTGTAGCAGCCTGCGGGGCGCCCGGCCCACGGGTCGAACGGCGTGCTCGTTCCCGCTACCCCATCGCCTTCGCCACCTCCGCGGTGCGGTTCACCTCATCCAGCATCTCTTCGGTATCGATATTCACATAGGTCTTGCCTCGGGACGGGAGCCCATTGGCGTTGAACGGGTCCACATCGGTACGGCGGCTGTTCTGCTCAGTGAGCTTGGTCCACAGGGTCTGCCCTTCCCGGGTGAGCAGCCAGTTGATGAACAGCTTGGCGGCATTGGGATGCGGGGAACGGTTCACCTTGAAGATGGTGCTGCCCTGGCTCCCGGAGCTTGTGTAGTCCAGCCGGTCGACTTCGAGATATTTCAGGTTCTTGCCGACCCCTTGGTCTAAGAACTCTCTGAGCAGGGGGGGTTGGACAGCGCCCACTCCGATGGCCCCAATGCCGCGCGCCATCCATTCGGTCATCTGCCGCAGGTCGCGGCTGACCCTTGGCTCCTGCTGGGTGAAGAACTGTTTGAAACCCTCGTCACCCAGCGCCAGCCGCAGCGCCGTGGTGGTGTACCCGGATCCTCCGGCGCGCACGTCCGGCGCAACCACCTTGCCTTTCCACTTCGGGTTCAGCAGGTCGCCGGGCTTGGTAATCTCGTTCGGGCTCACCATGTCGGTGTTCACCCACAAGAGTTGAGATTTTTCCACGACGAAGGCGTAGCATTCTTCCTTGGCCTTGTCCAGGAATCCGTCCTTGAACCCATCCCGCCAGCCCGTATCGTCCGTCGCATCCGGACGCACAATCAGCGGCTTCACCGGGTCCAGGGCGCCTTCCGGCCTGAGGAGGCGCCAAACCGAAGTGGTGGTTTGGAGCAGGATGTCGTAACTGTAGACACCGCCCTTCCGCTCCTGCAGCATGCGGGGCACGAAGTTGCTCGCATTCAGCCCCGTATGCTCCACCACGATGCCTGGGAAGGCCTGCTCGAATGCGAGAGCGGCATTGCGCAGCGATTCACCCACGCTGGTCACCAGTACCAGCTTCCCCTCCTGCCTGGCAGCCTTCACCAACTCGTCCCACTCCGCTTGCCACGCTGGGGGAGCCGCCGCGTTGCCCGCTGATGGCGCAGTTGCCGGCGCCGGAGCGACCGCCGGGGAGCAGGCCGTGGCGAATACTGCACCTGCGGTCGCCAGCCAGCCACGGCGGGTCACGCCGCGGGCGGTCCCATTCGGGAGGTTCGCCACTGGCACATGATGAACCTCGGGTGCGGAACACTCGCTCGCCGGTTTACTCAACATCGCTTCTTCTCCAATCACTATTCGCTCCGCTTCGTTCACATTTCACGACGATGGCCGGCTGGTAATTCCTCAGGGTTCGGGGGACCAGACGCAACTCGGGGCGCGGTGACCCGCGTGCTGATACCCCACCCCCGAAGTGAAAGAGAGTTATTGTTGGGGGGACACCCCCCAAGACCCTCCGGTAGAGGGCTGCCCGCCCTCTTCACACCTGCCCCACGGTCTCCGGACGCTCACTCTGGATTCATACGCCGGCTGAACGGCACTTGGCGCGGTCGTCCTGATAGTACAGCGCCCGCAGCGACGACGCCCTACCCCCCATGGCTGATGCCAAACGGGCGGACCCTGACAAATGAGAGTCGCTGAGGTTTCGAGTTCGCAGGGTCATCTCCACTTGGGGGCTCGTATCTATTCAGTCTCAGGGGTTCGGGGGATATGAGCCACTCCCCCAACCCCAGGAAAAAAGAGGAGAATTCTATGTGGGTGGCACCCCCACTCCCCCGGCAGAGGGCTGCCGCCCTCATGCACTCCCACTCCTGAGCCCAATACCCCCTGAATTGTGAACTCCTACGTCCAGTCGCCGCTCATATCCGGTCTCGCCAATCGTGTAATTGCGAACTCCTACTGTCACCGGTCACCGGTCTATTGCTACAGAGGTTGGCGTCCCGCAAATCCTGAGTCGAGCGCATGCCAGTGGGTGATGGCGGTTTCTCCAGCGCGCCAGCAGAGGTACACCACCTCACCATCCCGCATCCCCCGGAAATCGAGCAGGCCGGTATCGACGTCCTTGATCTCGCAGCCATAACTCTGGAGGTGCTCCATCGCCCGCTGGAACTGCTGCGACAGCCGTTCGACTTCGTCCTTCGCCTGGCGGACCTCGGTCTCCTCTTGCAAGCGGTGACCATTGCCGCTCTTAGGCGCTTCGGCCAGCCGCTGCGCGGCCTGGTGCTTGGTGCGCAACTCTTGCAACTGCTGCTGCAGCACTTCCAGCAGTGGCGCGATCACCGGGATCAGGGCATTGGCCTCATCCAGCGTGAACAGCCGGGGATCGGAGGAAGACGACACGGGTTCAGGACGGTTCGAGGGTTGGGATGGCGGCGGGTGCGGGGACCGCTGCCATACTGCGGGCGATGGTGTCGACGACCCGCCCCTCGACCGCCTGGGCGGCAACTTCCAGCGCACGTTCGATCGCGCGGGCGTTGCTGCGGCCGTGGCCGATGATGACGACTCCCCTGACTCCCAACAGCGGGGCCCCGCCATATTCGGCGTAGTCCAAACGTTTTGCCACCGACCGGAATGCGGGACGGAGCACGGCCGCCGCCACTTGGAAATACCAGCGGGACATCACCGCGCCTCGAATGAGGCCGACCACCGCTTCCGACACCCCCTCGGCGACTTTGATGGCGACGTTACCGGAAAAGCCGTCGGTCACCACCACATCTGCCACGCCCACCGGGATGTCCTTGCCCTCGACGTTGCCGATGAAGTTGAGCCCGCTCTGTTTCAGGAGTTGATGGGCCTCCAGCGTCAATTGGTTTCCCTTGGTCGCCTCCTCGCCGATGCTGAGCAGCCCGACCCGCGGGTTCGTCACCCCCAGCGCGCTCTGCATATAGGCGGAGCCCATGACCCCGAACTGCAGCAATTGGCTGGCACGGCAGTCGGCGTTTGCTCCGACATCCAGGATCAAACAGCGGCCGTTCACGGTCGGGAAGACGCTGGTGAGAGCCGGCCGTTCGACGCCGGGCACCCGCCCCAGCGACAACAATCCAAAGGCCATGACGGCGCCGGTGTTGCCCGCAGACACGAAGGCGTCAGCGGCGCCGGTCTTCACCAGACCGATGCCCACTCCGATGGAAGACCGGGGTTTCTGGCGGACGGCGGCGCTGGGGTGGTCGTCCATGGCCACCAGGTCGGGGGCGTCCTCCACGTGGAGGTTGGGGGGAAGGGGCCGGTGGACGGCCAGCAGCGGTTCCAAGACGGCACGCTGACCGACCAACGCCACCTCGAAGGCGCCGGTCCGGGCGGCGTTGAGCGCCCCTTGAACAACAACATGGGGGGCAAAATCGCCCCCCATGGCATCAAGCGCTAAGCGCATGGCTCACGGAATCTGGGGAGGTGGTTTCAGTCCCTCGCCCGGCTCTGTGAGCACTGGCGGCGGATGCCGCACTGCTCACACAGGTGGTGCTCTTCGACCCGGGATGCTTGATCAAATCCAGTGATAGCCAGCCGGGCCATGACCGCTGAAGCGACGACAAATAGGGCCGAGGCTCCCAATGCCACCGCCCGGCTGGGGCAGTTGACCGGAGCCCGTTTGACGATTTCGAAGACCATTCGGAGCGTTTCGCCGACATCGCGTGTGCGTAGTTCCATATATCCGCGTTCCTCCCGCCGGTGGGTATCGCACTGTTATCTATTGTGATAACACCGGGAGGCGGCAACGGTTACGCTATTTTTGTGGTTTAGCTATGACAATTTGTAGCGGGGATTGCCCATCGAAGGGGTCGAGGTCGTAGGAGCCAAACACCTGCTCCACTGCGAACCCGCAGCGTTCCAGCAGCAGCGCCAACTCCGTCGGATAGAACCACCGGAGGACGAAACTCCCCTGGTGCCGGCGCAGCCGCCCGTCTGCGGCGGCCACATCGTACCATAGCTCCAGATGGCGGTATTGCGTCGCGAGGTCGAGCGAGGTGGCGAAGCTCATCGTGGTGCGCTCCTCCGCTCCCGGCCCCGGCCGGGTCCATCCGAAGACCACCTCGTTCTGGGGCATGGCGGTCACCCAGGCATAGGGGTTCTCCAACGTGATGGCCAACCTGCCCTGAGGCGTCAGGTGCTGCCGCAGGGTGAGTAACGCCCTTTCCTGATCCTGCCCCGTCAGCATATGGGCAAAGGTGTTCAAGCCCAGCACCGCGATGCCGAACCGCCGACCCAGGTCGAGTTGCCGCAGGTCGGCCGGAAGGAACAGGGGCGTTTTCACGGCCGCATCCGGGGGACGGTTGAGCGCCTGGGCCAGCAGTTCCGGGCAATTGTCGACGCCGGTGACATCAAACCCCAACCGGGCGAGTCCGAAGGCGATGCGGCCCGTGCCGGTGCCCGCATCCAGGACGGAGCCGTCTCCAGCCCGCGCCAGGTTCGCATAGAAGTCGATGTCATCGGTGAGTTCGCCGTATTCGAGGTCGTAGAACTGGGCGATAGGGGCGTAGGGGTTCAACGTCATCGAGAGGTGCGGCCCGACCAGAGCAGGAGGTTGATCAACCAATAGCTCCCAAACAATACGACGAGATGGACGGGCGAGAGCAACCGTTCCGCTTGGAGCCACAGGCTGAGGGTGGCCGCCACGGCGAATCCGGTCCCCTGGAAGGCGGCCCGCAGCACTTTGGGTGCATCGCCGCCGGGCAACCGGCGCCAGTCGCTGAGGGCCCACGCAACCAGAGTGCCGGTCGCCCCAAGCGCCAACAGTCCCAAACCCAGGAACAGCGGTTTGCTCCAGGGCGGGTCAGGAGGCACATAAACCACCAGCGCCAGCCATGCGCTCCAGCCGGCGAAAGCTGCACCCACCAGAAGCGTCGTTGTCCGTCGGGTCATGGCTCTCACCAGTTCCTACCCCAGGCTACCACACCACCTCCGCGGTTGGGTGCGGGCAACTACACAGACTCCCATGCCCACGGGACACCACCGGTTCATGAAAAGGCTAAGACGTCGACCTCCCCCCAAGATCACTGATGGCGGAAGCGGCGCGCCCCTTGGCCCCCTCCCCGCCGGAGGAGAAATAAAGAGCGGGAGACCCGCTGGACTCCCTGGAGAGATGCGGTTCCTGGGGAACCACCGCCTCTTTACAGAGTGGGGGGGGCGGCCGGGCTCAGGAGCGGGAGTGTACGAGGGCGGCAGCCCTCTGAGTTTGTGAGTTTTTGGCGTTCCGGGGTAGTTTTGGCCGCAAGCCAGGCATGAAATGGGGGCGATTTCGGCTCGATCCAACAAAAAGTCACAAACTCTCTGCCGGGGGAGTGGAGGTGCCCCCATAAGAGTGGGCACCTTTTTGGTTTGTGCCTGAGCGAGCTGTTCGAACACGGGGTGTGCAGAGGGGGCGAAGCCCCTTCTGCCGGGGTGTGGGGTGTCCCCACACACAAACGGAATGGGTGGGTGGGAAGTACAGCCTCCGAAGTCGTCCGAGAAGAAACCTGCCCACTCCTATGGGGTGCTCCCCACAGCGAATTCTCCTTTTTCCCGGGGTGGGGGACGTGGTTCATGCGGCCGGCCCCTGATTCTGAACTCATACCGCTGTTGCGGTGCGTTTTGCATCGGCGGGCGGCTCTCCTATAATGGGTGTCGAACTGCCCCCAATCCCCTACCCACCGAGGTGTCTATGCTTGTCGCTGAATTCCAATCGGTGGGGCAGGACCTGTTCCTGCGTGGTGCCGTCTCCTCCCACGGGGGCAACCTGAGCATCCGCCGGGGCGACCAGTTGATCATCACTCGGCGTGGCGCCCATCTGGGACACCTGACCGACCAGGATATCATCGAGACGGGGGTCGAACTGAACGACCGTTCCACCCCCTCGGCCTCCTCGGAGCTGGCGGTGCACCGGGCAATCTATCGCAGCACGGCGGCGCATGCGGTGGTGCACGCCCATCCCATCGCGGCGATGGCGTTGTCGCTGTTGGAGGATGTGTTGGAACCGATCGACGCCGAGGGTCGCCGCCTGCTCAAGCAGGTGCCGGTCATCGGTTCTTCGGTGATCGAAGCCACCCGTGAGGTAGCGGAAGAGGTGGCGGCGGCGCTGGGAGAACACCCCGCCGTGCTGGTCAGGGGTCACGGGAGCTTTACGGTGGGCCAGTTATTGGACGAAGCCCATCGCTGGACCTCGGTGCTGGAGCAGAGCGCTCAACTCATTATTGCGGTGCGACAACTGCGGCGCTGATCCCGCGGGACAGAGAAAAACCACGGTCCTGAGGCCGTGGTTGGGGTTTCAGCGACGAGATCAGTCCGACGAAGGCAACGCTTTCGGTACCTGTAGCTTCATCACCTGGCTGTCACAGATGATCTCTCCCTCGCCCGCCTTGGTACACAGCGCCTCGGTGCCACAGACCTCGCACACGTAACGGCGTCCCAATTGGTTTGCCAAAGTTTCCCCCTCAGGTTAGCTGTACCACATCCCAGCGAAATTACTTCATCTGCATTGGTTGGGCACAGCACTCGATCGTCCCGGCTCCGGCCTTGGTAACGATGAATTCCGACCCGCACTTCGTGCACATATAGCGCTTGCCGACTTGGTTCGCCATGTTCGACTCCCCGTTGGAACGTATTCCGAGCTTACTTTAAGGTGCTCAGGAAGGCAACCAGACTATCCAGTTCCCCGGCGGCGAGGCCAAGATTCGGCATCTGGGTGCCCGGCTTGATGGCGGGAGGGTTCTGAAGCCACCGGCGCATGTTGGCGGGGGTGTTGTCCATGCGGTTGTCGGCGATCTTCGCGCGCTTGGCCGGGTCACCCACACCATCCAACGCGGGGCCAATCGTACCCACCGCTCCCGGCACGTCTTTGATGATGTGGCACGCCACGCATCCCTTTTCGGTGACCAGCGCCTTGCCCCGTTCCGGGGTAGCGGGGCCGCCACCCGTCGCGCCGCCCACGCCTGCGGGCAAGGTGGCGTTGGCCACCGGCCCCCCACCCACCGGGGTGGCCGGGACTGGGGCATTCTGGGTACAGGCGGCGCTCAGCAGCGCCACCGCCGTGCCTGCTATTGCGAAAAAGCGGCTGTTCAAAAGAGGCTCCTTTCCCACAGAGCCGTTGTTCAGGGTTATATGGGGGACAGTAATAACCGGGTCCCCTGGGCCCAACGGTAATTACAAAAATCACAATGTCCAAAGGTGGAGTCTAGCACCGCCGTGATTCCCGATCAAGGGGCAAGCCGCCGGTATGATACAATCTGGCGCGGCTGGCGGACCGTCGCGACACCGCAATCCCCCGCTCAAGTCCAACTTCCCTGCACCCAGGGAGAGGATCGCTTTGACCACCAATCACTCGCACGAACTCTACGAAACGGCCTGCCGTCTGATCCCCGGCGGCGTTTCGAGCCCGGTCCGGGCGTTCAAGGCGGTGGGCGGACAGCCGCTGTTCATCGAGCGGGGACAGGGCTCCCGAATCTGGGACGCCGACGGCAACAGTTACATCGACTACGTGTCATCGTGGGGACCGCTGCTCGCGGGGCATGCCCACCCTAGCGTGGTCGCCGCCATCCAGCAGGCGGCCGAGCGGGGCACGAGCTATGGCGCTCCCACCCGCCTAGAGGTGGAGTTGGCCCAGATCATCACCGGCGCCATGCCTGCGGTCGAGATGTTGCGGTTCGTGAACTCGGGCACCGAGGCGACCATGAGCGCCTTGCGGCTGGCGCGGGCGTTCACGGGCCGCGATAAGATACTGAAATTCGACGGCTGCTACCATGGGCACGCCGATGGCCTGCTGGTAAAGGCCGGGTCTGGCGTCGCCACCCTGGGTCTGCCCGACAGCCCGGGGGTGCCGGCTTCCTACGCTCAACACACGCTGGTTGCACCCTACAACGACCTGAACGCCGTCGAAGCCCTGTTTGCCCAACACGGCGATGGGATAGCCGCGATCATCGTGGAGCCCATGGCCGGCAACATGGGTGTGGTGGCGGCAGCCCCCGGTTTCCTGGAGGGGCTGCGCTCCCTGACGCGGCGCGCGGGAGCCCTATTGATATTCGACGAAGTGATCACGGGATTCAGACTCGGCTGGGGCGGAGCCCAGGGCCGGTTCGGCGTCACGCCCGACCTCACCTGCCTGGGCAAGGTGATCGGAGGGGGGTTGCCCGTGGGCGCGTACGGCGGGCGGCGGGATATTATGGGCCTCATCGCTCCCCTGGGGCCGGTGTACCAGGCCGGGACGTTGTCGGGCAACCCGCTGGCAATGAGCGCCGGGATTGCTACGCTGCGCTGCCTCCAGGCGCCAGGCGCTTACGCGCAACTGGATTGGCTGGCCGAGCGGTTATCAAACGGACTGTTGGGGGCGGCCGCGGCCGCCGGCATCAACGCGGTGGGCAATCGAGTGGGCTCGGCGATGACGCTGTTTTTCGCCGTCCGGGCGGTCACCGATTATGCGTCAGCCAAGACCGCCGATGCCGCACGCTACGCGGCATATTTCCGGGGGATGCTGAGCCTCGGCATCTATCTCGCTCCGTCCCAGTTCGAGGCCGGGTTCGTCTCGCTGGCCCACACTGAGGAGGACATCGACCTGACCATCGACGCCGCCCGCCGCGTGTTCGCCACCCTCGGCCGCGAGTAGGCTCGCTGCGGGCCGAACCGGCATCAGCGGTTCTCAGCGGTGGCTCGTCACCTTGGGCTGGGTGGCCATGACGAGCGATGTGACCTCGGACGGTGAGAGCCTGCGTGACTGGCCGGGCCCCAGCCTCCCGAGCACCAGCGGCCCGTACCGGACCCGCACCAGCCGCACCACTCGGAACCCCGCCGCCAGGCAGAGCATGCGGACCTCGCGCTTCCTGCCTTCATCGAGCACCATGGTGATCCATCCCGATCCCTCAGTGTCGATCCCGGCGATGGGTTTGCCCATGGTTACCCGCACCGGTTTGACCTGGGATCCCTGGACCACCGCCCCCTCACCGAGCCGCCGCAGGCCGATGGCGTCCGGCGCCGGAGTCACCAGCACTCGGTACTCCCGTTCCACCCCGAACCGCGGGTGGGTGAGCCGGTGGGCGATCTCTCCGTCGTTGGTCAACAGCAGCAGGCCGCTGCTGTCCTGGTCCAACCGCCCGACGGGGAACAGGCGGGCGCCTCCGGCGGGCAGCAGATCGAAGACGGTCGGCCGGCCGCGGTCATCGGATACCGTGGTCAGGCAGCCCACCGGTTTGTGCAAGACGAGATAGGTATGGTGGGTGGGTGGCATGACCGGTTGTCCGTCGACCGTCACCACGTCCGATGATGGGTCGACCTTCATACCGAGTTCCGCCGCCGTTACGCCGTTGACGGCCACCCGCCCGGCGAGCATGATCTCCTCGCAACGGCGGCGGGAGGCCACGCCTGCGTTGGCCAGGAACTTCTGGAGCCGTTCCGGCCCCCCGCTCACCGTGGCGGTCCCCCCGGCGCGGCGAACAGCACCAATCTCCCCACCTCCTGGGAACCCAGCAGGTAGGTGACCAGGCCCCGCGGCCCTGCCTGGGGCTGAGTTGGCGCGAGGAACTCGGTGACGAAGCGGAGCAGCGGCCGCTGCCAGGCGGGAAGGATCAGGACCGGCGGGGCCTCTCTGGGAAGGGCCGCGGGTGTTTCGGGCGCCAGCGGCAGCGGGGCCGGGAGCGCACTGAAATGCTCTGACACATAGGCCACCAGGGCCAGGGCCGCCTCGTTGCGGTTGGCGGTGCCGAGGACAACCACCAGTATCTTCGTACCCTCCCGGTCGAACGATGCGACCAGGGAATCCCCCGCGTTGTCCGTAAACCCGGTCTTGACACCGGTGACCCCGGACAAAGGGGGCCTGGCCAAAAGGAGGGTGTTGGTATTGCGTATGGTGTACGTCCGGTTGGAGACGATCAATTCGTGTTCCGGCGCCGCAACCATCTTGGCAAATACCGGGTAGCGCAACGCGTACCTGCTCAATTCTGCGAGGTCCACAGCGCTCGAATAATGTCCGGCGGCGTCGAGTCCGTGAGCGTTGGAAAAATGGGTGTTCACCAGCCCCAGCGACCGTGCTTTCTCATTCATCATGTCGACGAAGCGGGGGACCGACCCGCCGCCCACGTAGCGGGCCAAGGCCTCGGAGGCATCGTTGCCGGAGGGAAGCAACACTCCCCACAACAACTGCTCCACCGTCACCCGATCGCCCACCCTCAGCCCCATCGCCGACCCTTCGATGAGATCGTCGGCCTGCGCGGTGACCGTCGCACTCAGGTCGCCGCCTCGTTCGATGGCCAACACGGCGGTCATTATCTTGGTCAGGCTTGCCGGGGCGGTCTGGCGGTCGCCATTGCGCTGGTACACCACCCGGTTTGCCCCGAGGTCCATCACCAAGGCCGCGGTCCCGGCCAGGGCGGGAGGCCGCGCTGCGTCGATGGCCCGGAGTTGGCCCGCTCCGATGGGGAGGTAATCGTTGTCCGACTCCACCAGTTTTGGCGGGCCGAAGCCGGTCAGGAATGGCAAGCTGCAGACCAACAACAGCAGGAAGGTGTTTTGATGGGCCACTGCACACCTGGGTAGCACGAGTCGGAAAAACAAGGGGCTGGTAGATCCGAGCTTAGGGGGTCGCCTGGACATTGTCCAGTGGGACGATCGGCACGAGGACCGAGGGCGTGCTACCCCGTTCTCACCTCAACTCCGTCGCTCGGAAACCCCTCATCCAACGAATAGACCACCTTTTCGGGCGTCGACCGCGCCGCCGCCCACAGCATGGCATCGGCATAGGATACCCGGCCCGAGCGGCGGCAGAGCAGCAGCGCCTGAAGGATCAAGCGCTTGTCGATCCCCATCGGGCTGATGTTCTCTTTCTGGACGAAGGCCATCAGGTTGTCTACGAGGATCGCCCGTTCTATCTCATACACCGAGGCTAGGACATACGCTGTCTCCATCAGCACGCCCGCCGTCAGCTTCAGGCCGTCCTCGCGGTCGATCACGCCGGCGGCGCGCGCCGCCATTTCCGGCGGGTCGCCCGTGAGGTAGCGGACTACCATGCTGGTATCCAGCAGGCCGCCCACTAGGTACTAGGAGGCTGGTGTTTTTCGTGACCGGGTGGGATCATGACGGTGCGTACTAAAATTGGGGACGCGTAGAGGACAGGGGGCAACCATGCGACGAAGCGAGCGAAGCGTGCACCAGCCCGCTGCGGGAGCGTGGGGCC
>SHYD01000011.1 GCA_009692945.1 Dehalococcoidia bacterium
GGCAGCGGTCCGCCGCTGTCCATCTTGTCCACCACCCCTGCAGCCCCGCCCCGGCCACCTAAACCCGGCTCAGGCCACGTCTGGCGTCTTAAGCCAAAAGGACAGAATCACTGATGGCTATAGCGGACAGATTCACTGATGGTCTACAACTTACGTTGAAATACGGCGATCACTCCACGACAATCACGGCACTATAATCTGGTGCATGGACGATGCAACTGGACGGAAGGATTGCGCACCCACAGCCGATGGTGAAGCCTTCTTGGGCCGGGTACGGGACCTGTTGGGCGCCAGCGCCTCCACAACGGTGGACGTGGCTGCCGAAGCGGCGACGGCCGCTGGTCTCGGGTTGTATCTGGTCGGCGGCACCGTGAGGGATGTGTTGCTGGGATTCCCCACCAAAGATGTCGATCTCTCGTTGGTGGGGAACGCAATCTCGTTCGGGGCAGCATTGGCCAGAACAACCGGTGGAAGAGTAACCGCGTCCTCACGATTTGGTACGGTTTCGCTGCGTATCGGAGACATGCTGCTCGATGTGGTAACGGCGCGAAGTGAACGCTATGCCCGGCCTGGCGCGCTGCCCCAAATCACTCCCTCCGGTATCGATAACGATCTGTTGCGCCGCGACTTCTCGGTGAATGCGATCGCCTTCGGTCTTTCCGGGGTCGACCGGGCTCGCTTTCGAGACCCCGCCGGCGGCATCGCCGACGTCGACCGCAGAGTCCTGCGGGCCCTGCACCCGGCGAGCTTTCAGGATGACCCCACACGCATGCTCCGTGCCACAAGATACAGCGCCCGTTTGGGGTTTAGTTTAGATGTTGAAACGACCGGCTGGATGGCACGCGACGCCGGATACCTGACTCAGGTCAGCAACGCGCGCCGGGGGGGGGAGTTCCGGCGCATCCTGGCAGAGGCGGAACCGGAGCATGCTCTGGCCCTCGCTCATGCCTGGGGGCTGCTGGCGCTCCTTCATTCTGGCTGGTCGATGCCGGAGGCCATGGGTGAATTGTTCGCAGCGGCGAGGAGCGCCGAAAGAGATACGCTGCGGCTTCGTGAGGTGTACGTTTGCCTGCTGCTCTCGCCACTCAATCCGAGCCAACGAATTGCGTTCACCCTGGAACTGCAGTTGCCACCCCGGTTCCGGCGGACGCTGTTCGATTTCAACCTTATCGAGGCATCCATGACTCAGCCGGGCTGGGCGACCGCCCTTCCCAGCAAGGTTGTCGAAACGTTAACCGGGAGGGCTCCCACAGCCGTCACCGCCTGGCGGTTGCTTGCGGCAGAACCAGTGCGATCACTGCTCCGGGAATACGAGGAGCGGTGGCATTTTGTGCGACCACTCCTGGGCGCTGCGGAACTCGAGGCCGCTGCGGGACTGCGAGATCGGGCATTGGGGCAATGCCTGGCCGCCCTGCGGGCAGCCAGGCTTGATGGCGCGGTGGTCACCCGCGACGACGAGCTGGCGTTGGTGCGCCGGTGGACCATCGCGTTGCAGGGTCAAGCGAAGTAAGACGGCTAGGGGTCACTGGGCCAAAGAGCGGTCGAAAACAAGGATGGAGGGTCGGGTTTCATTGATGATTGCATTCAATCGAGCGTCTGCGGGTGAAGGTGAACCTTGCAGCGTATGCGGCGAGGTGCTGCCCCCGGTTCACCACACATTTTGCGAGGGTTGCGCCGGTCCGTTTCACCTCCGGCTGATGGAGAACGTGCAGGCAAAGGATTGCGGGGTGGTGTGGTTTGACCCAGACACAAACGCCATGGTCTTCCTATGCTCGAACTGTTACCAGCGTCTGCCGGGTTGAACCGTTGGACTCAGTAACTTCCCCTAGTCGTCGGCGTCATCGTCTTCCTCTGCCGGTTCCCCGGAAAGGGGTTGCGTGAAAAAACCCGCCTCCTCCATGCGCTCCTCGTCCGGCCAATCCGACGAATCTCCATCATCATCCGAGTCCTCGTCGTCGTCCAGCCCGTACTTCACGATGCTGTCCTTGATGTAGGGGCGGAAGCCCGCGTCGGTTTTCGACGGGAAGGACGGCCTCCCGGCCATGGCGGCCGATTGGTAAGTTTCCCGCACGATGATCCGGACTTGGCTTTCGTTGAGGCTGGTGATGGCGGCTTCGTAGCGATTGCCATCGGCTATCAGTTGAACCAGGCGAGCTCCCATTCTGGGTTCGACAGTGCCAAGCACATCGCTTGTTAGTGACAGCACCGTCAGGTGCTGGCCGTCCGAGTTGAGCTGCACCTGGTCTCCGGCCGTCACCTTGGCCAGGACCCCAGGGACCGAGGTTGGCTGGAGGGCCATCACCGCCGTTTTGCCGGCCTCTTCGATAAACAGCCGGGGATCGACGCGCGCGGTCACGGTCTCGGCTGTTTTGGGGAGGGACTTCATATCGGCCAGCCGTGTGAGGTTCTTCTTTGCGATGGTGTTGCTCGGCTCGATCCCTAGGGCCTTGCCGTAAGCATCTCGGGCCTCCTCATAGCGGCCCAATTCGGTGAGCGCCTTACCCAGGCGATTACACGCGTCCACATCATTGGGATAGACAGATAAGACGCTTTGGTTGACCGTGACGGCGTCGTCCCATTTGCTCTGGACGGCCAGGTTTACGGCCATCTCCGCCCTTTGTCTCCTGAAGCGCGCCCCAGTTTCTTCTGAATACACCATTAGCACACCTCGCTCTGTCTGATTCGTAGGAAAACCCACCCGCGCCGCGGGTATTCCCACCCAGACTGATCTGACAATACTATCGAATTGAAAGGGAGTTTCATCGCTGCCAGAACATGATACCAGACCCCAGCGGGGTACCCGCCGGGAACACCGGTGCACGCCTGCTCAGGTTGCCCGTATGGATAAGCCGGGACTTAATGCTAACGGGGACGGATGGCTTGTTGTTACTAAAAATCCAACAGCTGTTCGATCTGTCCCCACATTGCCGTGGTCACCTCACGGGCGCCGGGGCCGCCATCGACAACGAGCCAACGGCCGGGTTGCTCTTGTGCTGCGTCGAGGTAGCCCGCGCGCACCCGCTGGTAGAAGGCGATTTCCTGCCTTTCGAAACGATCGTCTTTCAGGGCGGTGCTGCGCCGGGCCAGCGCGGTTTCGATGTTCAGGTCGAACAGGATGGTCAAGTCGGGACGAATGCCGCCCGTCGCAACGGACTCCACCTGGTCGATCAGGTGCATTTCGATGCCGCGGCCAGCGCCTTGGTAGGCTCGTGTGGAAGCGGTGAACCGGTCGCAGAGGACAACTCCGCCGGCCGACAACGTTGGGGCGATGACCTCTGACACCAACTGAGCCCTTGCTGCGGCAAACAGCAGTAGTTCGGCAATTGGGTCTATGGTGGTTCCCTGCTCTTCTTTTACGAGGCGGCGGATCCGCTCGCCAAGGCCCGTACTGCCGGGCTCGTGCAGCAACAACACCTGCCGGCTTGGCCAACGAATGCGCAGTTTCTCGGCGAGACGGTCTGCTTGGGTCGTCTTGCCGGCGCCATCGATCCCCTCGAGGGCGACAAATAATCCTGGAGCGTTCAACCTAACGGGAGCCAAGGCCTGACTCGAACCAAGGACCGATCGAAGCGAGGTCACTCATCGGCCCCGGTGGGCTTGCCGCCGGAAATGAGCACGCGCCTGACCGGTTCGCGGCCGGTGCTGCGTGAATTGAGGTTGTACCGCTGAGCTACCTGGTGCTGCAGCCGCCGAACATAAGCGTTCTGTGGCGTCAGTTCGACCTCGGCCTGGCCATTGCTCAACACCTGATAGCTGGCGTCTTCGGCCTCTTTGATGGCTCGGAGCACCTCATTACCGCCACTCGCGGTTTCGGCGATGCTGATGAGCAGCTGCTCTATCTGGGCTGCGGTGTGATTTTTCAACACATACACCGGAACCCCCATCGTCTCAGCGTCTCGTAACGTCTGAGGCCGCCGCCTGAAATAGTTGCGGGCCGTCAACACCGCATCGCTTCCTTCGAGCCGGTCCGAGATCGCTACGGGCAGCTCGGCGTTCTTGGCGGCCTGCTCCAATCGTGAGCGACTGATGCCAAAGGGAAAGATCTGGGTGATTTTGCCGTCATTGTTCCGCAGCGGCAACTTCCGCGGGGGTTCAGCAGCAAGGGCGGGACCGACTGCCTCGCGGATGGTGACGATCTCGCCTTCCGGAGACAGTTCCCGGATCTCCGCTTCCACGTTGCGTCCCCTCAGAATGGCGTCGACCGTGCTGGTCACATCGGCGTGGACGGCGACCCTGTGGAAATCCTGGATCTCAACGACGATATCGAAGGTCGGAGGCGCCTTGCGTTCCAGGATCGACTTCTGCGTCCCCCGCCGCCGGGCTTCCTCGTCGCCAAGGGTCACCGTCTGGATCCCGCCAAGCAGGTCGGACAGCGTCGGGTTCATGATCAGGTTTTCCAGGGTGATCCCGTGAGCGGTGCCCACCAACTGGACACCCCGCTCGGCAATGGTCCTCGAAGCCCCCGCTTCGAGTTCTGTGCCGATCTCGTCGATGATAATGACCTCCGGCATGTGGTTCTCCACCGCCTCGATCATCACGGCATGCTGCCGGGAGGGGGATGACACCTGCATCCGGCGGGCGCGCCCGATGGCTGGGTGGGGGATGTCGCCATCCCCGGCAATTTCATTGGAGGTGTCCACCACGATGACCCGCCGCCGCATATCCTCCGCCAGGACACGTGCGACCTCGCGCAGCATGGTCGTCTTCCCGACGCCGGGCCGTCCCAACAGCAAGAGGCTCTTGCCGCTACGGACCAGGTCCTCAACGATGTTGATCATGCCGAAAACGGCCCGGCCAACCCGGCAGGTCAGGCCGACGACGCGCCCGGCACGGTTGCGGAGGCACGAAATCCGATGAAGGGTCCGTTCGATGCCCGCCCGGTTATCCTCACCGAAGGCACCGATGCGTTCGACCACATAGTCCAGGTCCTCGGATGTGACCTCGTCGCTGTGGAGGGTCATCTCGTGGGTGGGGAACCGGGCCTCGGGGCGCCGGCCGAGGTCCAGGATAATTTCGAGGAGTTGGTCCCGTTCTGGATGAATGCGGAGCGTGCCGCAAATGCCCGGCGGCAGCACGTCAAGCAGATCGTCCAGGTCGTCGGTGATGGTCTGTGACATCGTTTGTTGCGACATTGGAACTACAGTCCTGAACTACCGCTGGCGAGACGGGCGCCGGCAGGAACCGTGCGCAATTGACCCACTCGGACCGAGAGTTGCTTGGTGAGGGTGACGTAGCGGCCGGCTGCCTCGAAGGCAAACCGGTCCGTCAACACGCGGGCCTGGACTGACTGATAGTCCGGGACCAACACCAACACCTGCCCATTCTTGCCCAAACGCGCAAGGCCAAAGCCGATTAGGGCAACGAGTCGATCTTCTGTCTCGGGGATACAGAGCACCCGGAGTTCGCCATGGCCCCCGGCGGCGGCAACCTGAAGCCACCCCCAGCACCGGTCTGCCTCGCTCCACACATATTCGCGGACCCTTCCGGCCGCCGTGTCCTGGTGGTCCTTCCACTCGTTGAGGGTCATGCCCTCAACGGCCCGGATCGGTGTTGGGGCGATATCGCAGTACAGCCGGAAAAGGGGAAGGTCGTCTGCCTTCAACCGGGTGCGGCGCCCAGGCGGTTCCGGGGTCTCGTCCGAACTGTCCAGCCGCCCTCTGCCCCGCAAGAGTGTTTCATGCTGGTAGGGCGTGAACCCCGACCTGCGGGCTACCATTAGCACGGGGTTGTCCTGCTCAAGGCGCAACAGCAGAGTACGCACCCCCGACTGGCCGGCGTGGCGGACCACCTCCTCAAGCAGGGGCAGGGCCACGTTTTCGGCATCGCTGCCGTTGGCCACCACCAGCGAATCGACCTCCCACACCGATCGGCCTTTGCGGTGCTTCGCTGAGGCCAAGCCATGGATCGCGAGCCCCCCCATGGCCACCACCGTATGGCGGTTTTCGGAGATGATCCACTGTTCCAGTATGGTCCCAACCGTCACAGCGAAGGAGTGATTGCCGCCCAAACGGCCTCTGGCCAGCGCCATATTGGGGAACGACCGTCCGTCGAACGCGGCGAGGGCCACCAGGTCGGTGGGTCGAATCGTTCGGATCACTGCCATTGGTGGCGCCCGCCTGAGTCAGACATGGTGAGCGAGACCCGCAGGGGCTGCCGCCACCGATGCGCTGGCGACTTGAAGGAAGTATGCGTGCACACGTGTGTCCGCCGTTAACTCGGGATGGAATGCGAGCGCGATCATGTTCCCTTGGCGAGCAGCCACCACCCGCCCATCCGGCAGCGACGCCAGTATCCTCGCCGGAGGGTCCACCCCTTCTATCACCGGGGCTCGTATGAAGACGGCATGAACCGGACCCCCCTCGATGCCGGCGATATCGATGTCGGTTTCGAAGCTATCTCTCTGGCGTCCGAAGGCGTTGCGCTTGACCCTGATGGCCATCCGTTCAATGCCGGGCCGGTCAAGGCCGGCCGCATGTTGCGCCAGGACGATGGCCCCGGCGCAGGTCCCCATGACGGCGAGTCCATCGTCGATGCGCTCGCGAAGGGGTTCGAGCAGGCCATAGGCGGTGAGGAGCCTGGTGATGGTGGTACTCTCACCACCGGGGATGATCAGGCCAGTCAACCCCTCCAAGTCAGCCGCGGCGCGGACCTCCCGGACCTCGGCTCCGAGCCGGCTGAGTACGATGGCGTGTTCTTCGAAATCCCCTTGGAGCGCAAGCACTCCAATCACCATAGCCTACCACCCCCGACGGGCGAGTTGCTCCGTTTCCGCAAGGGTCCGGATATCGATGCCGGGCATGGCCTCCCCCAAACCAGTTGAAACCCTGGCAATGACATCCGGGTCTTTGAAATGGGTGACCGCCTGCACAATGGCGGAGGCTCTGGCGGCCGGGTCTTCCGCCTTGAAGATGCCTGAACCCACAAACACCCCGTCGCAGCCCAATTGCATCATGAGCGCCGCATCGGCCGGGGTCGCAACGCCTCCGGCGGCGAAATTGACCACCGGCAGCTTACCGGTCCGGTTGATCTCCAGCACCAATTCGAAGGGGGCTCCGAGGCTCTTGGCCTCGGCCATCAACTCCTCTGAGCCCATCACCGTGATCCGGCTGATGCCACTCTTCACCGCCCTCATGTGCCGGACCGCCTCGACAATGTTCCCCGTTCCCGCCTCTCCCTTGGTCCGGATCATGGCGGCGCCCTCGCCGATACGTCGAAGCGCTTCTCCCAAGTCCCGGCATCCGCACACGAAGGGAACCTTGAAATCGTGCTTCCAAATGTGGTGGCTCTCGTCGGCCGGCGTCAACACCTCCGACTCATCCACGTAATCGACACCGAGAGACTCCAGGATCTGGGCCTCGACGAAATGCCCGATCCGGCACTTGGCCATCACCGGGATGGTCACCGCCTCCAGAATTTCCAGGATCTTGGTGGGGTCCGACATGCGGGCCACCCCGCCATCCGCCCGGATGTCGGATGGAACGCGTTCCAGCGCCATGACGGCACAGGCTCCGGCCTCTTCTGCGATCTTGGCGTGCTCGGCGGTGACCACGTCCATAATGACGCCGCCTTTGAGCATCTGGGCAAGGCCCCGCTTCAGCAACACCGTGCCCTGCTCCATTTGCGCCTCCTCTTTCCGGCAACTCGTATGTATTAGGTCCAGTGCTGGCCGTCCGGCCTCCCGTGGGCAACTGGAACAGTCAGTCCAATTCTAACGGCAGCGCCGGGTCTGGGCAACACGCGGCAACCCGAGGTAAGAATTCACTGTTGAGGGGCGGCCGGGCTCAGGAGCGGGAGTGCATGAGGGCGGCCGCCCTCTGCCGGGGGCGAGGGGGTGTCCCACACAGAGAATCCTCGTCTTTTTCCCGGGGTGGCGAGAGTGGTTCATGCGGCCGGACCTTGAGTCTGAACTCATACAGCCCGATGCGCGGCGGATCCGGCTCCAACGGCATGGATTAAGGCAGCTTGATGGGGATGAAGTCCTTGATCACGAGGACCAATTCCAATACCGACGCCCGAACCACCGGCGTCAGGCTGATCTGCTGGAACGTTTCCTGGTCGTTGTTGACCACGCTGGTGACCGCCCCAATTGGCAGGCCTTTTGGAAATCCGCCACCGAGGCCGGAACTTAACACCACGTCTCCCAGCCGCAGATCGGCTTCTTTGGCCACGTAGTTCAAGGTGAGACCACCGTCTGCCTTTCCGGCAACCACGCCCTGCGCACGGGACCGCTGGATCAACCCGTTGACCACGCTGCTCGCGTCGGTCACCAGCAGCACCCTTGCTGCGCGGGCCGAGACCTGGGTAACCTTTCCCAGCAGCCCGCGCTCGGTGACCACCACCGACCCAGGCTGGAGGCCGTGGTCCGAACCGCGATCGATGATGACCGATCGGACCCGGTTGCTCGGATCGTAGGCGATGATTGTGGCGGGCAGGTATTCTCGTCCCGGGTTATCGCGCTCGAAGTCCAACAAGGACCGCAGTTGACGGTTCTCTGCGCCCGCCTCCTGCAATTTAAGAACGTCGCCCTCAAGATCGGAATTCCGGCGGCGCAACTGCCGGTTCTCTTCGGACAATGCACCGGCATTTCGGACGGCATCGCCGATCGACGCGAATCCGGAAACGAAATTCCGCACAAGGTTTTCCACCGGAGCGACGGTATCAAGGCCCGGACTGCGGACGGCATCAGGCACGCCGGACCGGGTGAATGCCACTCCGGTAACGCCGGCCACCACCAACACCGCAAGCGCCAACCACCACCGGCCACTCATCGAGCCTCCTAACGCCCCCTCCCCGAATAGACCGGCACTGTCTGTCAGATGGCCGTTGGCATCTTTCGATAACTCAGTTGCGCCAGCACGGTGTGGAGCGAATCGAGGTGCTCCAGCACTTCTCCGGCCCCCCGAACCACGCAGGTCAGCGGATCGTCCGCGACATAGACCCGGAACCTCGTATCCTGCGCGAGCCGCCGGTCCATACCTTCCAACATAGCGCCCCCACCTACCAACGCGATGCCGTGCTCCATCAGGTCAGAAACCAACTCGGGCGGCGTGCGCTCTATGGTGTCCCGCACCGCTTCGACGATGGCGTTGATAGAGCTTGACAGGGCGTCGCGGATCTCGATGGTGCTCAGGGTCACGACGCGGGGCAACCCGGTCACCAGATCGCGGCCCCGAATCTGGACTTCCCGCTCCTCCTTCAAGGGATAGGCGGACCCGGCCTCCATCTTCACCTGCTCGGCGGTCCGCTCGCCGATGAGCAGGTTGTGGTTGGCGCGGACAGCGTTGATGAGATTCTGGTCCATCTCGTCGCCGGCGATCCTGATGGAGGCGCTCGCCACAATCCCGCCCAGCGAGATCACCGCAACCTCGGTGGTGCCGCCGCCGATGTCGACGATCATGCTGCCGCTTGGCTCCATCACCTGCAATCCGGCGCCAATCGCTGCGGCCATGGGTTCTTCGATCAGGAAGCATTGTCTGGCGCCGGCGTTGAGGCTGGCGTCATGAACCGCGCGGCGCTCGACTTCGGTGACACCGCTGGGAATGCCGACCACCACACGCGGGCGCGGGATCGTGAAGCGGTTGTGCTCTCTGTGGACCTTGTTAATGAAATACTCCAACATCTGTTCGGTCGTGTCGAAGTCCGAAATAACCCCGTCCCGCAGCGGCCGGATCGCAACGATGCGGGCAGGGGTCCGTCCCACCATCTGCTTGGCCTCCGCCCCGATGGCCTGGATCTTCCTGGTCTCCCGGTCGATCGCAACCACGGAGGGCTCGTCGATGACGATGCCCTGCCCCTTCACCATCACCAACGTGTTGGCGGTGCCAAGGTCGATGCCGATATCGTAAGAAAATAACCCAAGAAGGGCGTTGATCGGATTAAACAAACGGACCTCCACGCCACTGCGAACAGCCGGCGTTCAAGCTGACCTAGCCGCGTCGATGAATGCCAGGAACTCATTCTCACTCATCTGAGGGATGCCCAACTGGGCGGCACGCTCGGCCTTGGTTCCGGCCTCTTCGCCCACGACCACATGGGTGGTCTTCTTGGTAATGTTGCCGGCAGCGCGCGCACCAAGCCGCTTGACCATCGCCTCGGCCGACCCGCGGGTCAGCCGATCAAGTCTGCCGGTGAATACGAACTCCATCCCCGCCAGCGGGGTGGGGCGAGCGACGGGCTTTTCCGCTGCCAGCACCACGCCTGCCCGCCGCAGTTTGTCAACCAACAGGATCCCAGCGGACTCGGTTTCGCCGTCCGTGGGATGAAAGTAGTCAAAAATGCTCTCGGCCAGTTTGGGTCCGATCCCCGGGATAGCCGTGAGAGCTTCCATGCTGGAGGCGGCGATGGCATCCAGCGACCCGAGATGTTCCACCAAGAGCGCCGCTGTTTCGGCTCCAACATGCCGGATCCCGAGGGCGAACAGGATGTTCGACAACGGGCGCGTCCGGCTCCGCTGGATGGCGTCGATGACGTTGGCTGCACTCTTCTTGCCCATTCGTTCGAGGGATTCCAATTGTTCCGAGGTCAAGGCATAGATATCGGCCACATCCCCGACGAGCCCCTTTTCGAGTAGAGCGGCGCAGAGCGATTCCCCAATCCCTTCGATGTCCATGGCGCCGCGGGAAACGAAGTGTTTCAGCAGTTCGTACCCCTGGGCCGGGCAGGCGCGGTTGGGGCAATAGGCCATCGCCTCGCCCTCGGGGCGGACGACCGCGGCGCCGCACTCGGGGCAGCGGTCGGGAAGCGAAAACGCGACGAGCTCCGCACCGGTGCGACGGCTGAGGACGGGCCCCACCACCTCCGGGATCACCTCCCCCGCCCGCTGGACGATCACGAAATCACCGATGCGGATGTCCTTGCGCCGGATATCGTCTTCGTTGTGCAGGGCGGCGTGTCTGATGGTCACCCCGCCCACCTGCACCGGCTCCAGAATGGCGTAGGGGTTCAGGCTCCCGGTCCTGCCCACGTTGACACCGATGTCGATGAGTTTGGTGATTCCTTGGACCGATGGGAACTTGTAGGCAATAGCCCAACGCGGTTCCCGCCCCACGAAGCCCAACTGTTGCTGGTAATTCAGGCTGTCCACCTTTACCACCACGCCGTCGGCGTCGTACGGCAGGCTGTGCCGGCCCTGGATCCAACTTTCGCAGAACGCCGCCACCGTATCGATGTCGTCGAACCGGCGGCTGAGGGGGTTGACCCGGAACCCCACCTCCCGGCAGTAAGCCATCATGTCCCAGTGGGTTCGGGGGAGGGCTTCTCCTCCGCCCTCGCTCCAGCCGACACCGTAGACGTAGATAGCAAGGGGACGGGCGGCGGTGATTCTCGGGTCCAACTGCCGCACCGACCCGGCCGCCGAGTTCCTGGGATTGGCATACAACGGCAACCCCTGGCGGGCCCGTTCTTCGTTAAGGGCTGCAAACCCGGCTTTCGTCAGGTACACCTCGCCCCGGACCTCGATGCGGGGGGGATAGTCCCCCTGCAATGTGAGCGGGATGCTCTTCATGGTGCGCAGGTTCTGGGTGATGTTCTCACCTTGGGTCCCGTCTCCTCGGGTCGCTCCCCGCGCCAGCCGGCCCTGTTCGTAAACCAACGCGACCGCGAGGCCGTCCATCTTGAGTTCGCAGACCATGGAGAATGGCCGTCCGTCCAACAGATTGGTGACCCGGCGGTGCCAGGCGATCAACTCCTCACGGTCAAAGGCGTTGCCGAGACTCAGCAACGGGACTGGGTGCCGGACCACCCCGAAGGATTCAACTGGTGTGGCGCCAACCCGCTGCGTCGGCGAATCTTCGCTGACGAACTCAGGGTGCTGTCGCTCCAGTTCCCGGAGTTCCAACATGAGCCGATCGTACTCGGCATCGCTGATCTCAGGGTCGTCCAGCACGTAATAACGGTAATTGTGCCGGCTGAGCAGGTCGCTGAGTTGCCGGATGCGGACCGGAACCGGACTGTCGGCCATGAATCGCCCTGGGGAGGATTTCTGGACAGGGTCAGTATAGCATCGCACCCACTCGCGGATTCGAGAGGTGACATCCGCGGCACCCTGAAACTCCCTCCAGCGGCCTCAGTGGTCGCTGAGGTGAGCTAAGCTAAACGGCAGATAGTTTACTCAGCGCGTCGCGGCCTTGGGTTCAAACCGGACCGGCAGGGCGCCCTCGATGACAATGGCCCTGTGCTAGAATGAACCTAACCAGATCCCCCTCTCCGTGTCTCCACCTGGCAGGCCCATGATCGCCATCATCGACTACGGCGCAGGCAACATCCGCAACGTCCTTCGGGCGTTTACCCACCTGGGCCACGACGCTTGCATCACTGCTGATCGGTCTGTTATCCGCGACGCCCACGCGGTGGTGTTGCCCGGCGTTGGGGCGGCGGGCGACACGGTTGCGGCGCTGCGTGCCCGCGGGTTGGATGATCTGGTGCACGAAACCATCGACCACGACCGCCCGTTTCTGGGTGTCTGTATCGGTCTCCAAGTATTGTTCGATTCAACTGCCGAGGGGGGGCGTCAGGGTTGTCTGGGCGTTATCCGCGGTTCCGTTGAGAAGCTGCCCCCAGGTCTCAAGGTTCCCCATATGGGGTGGAATCAGGTGCACCAAGTGTTCGGCTCCACGGTGTGGGCCGAGGTGCCCGACGGGGCGAAGTTCTACTTCGTTCACAGCTACTATGTCGTCCCCGAAGATGAGAGCATCGTCGCAGCCCGGACCACCTATGGCGTCGACTTCTGTAGCGCCATCGCGCGGGGCAATCTGTTCGCGACGCAATTCCACCCGGAAAAGAGCGGGACCCTGGGTCTGAAGATCTACGATAATTTCGTAAAGGCGACGCTTGGAACTCATTCCCGCCATTGACCTGCGCGCCGGCCGCTGCGTCCGGCTTTTCCAGGGCGATTATGCCAAAGAAACGGTGTTTTCCGATGACCCTCCCGGCATGGCGAGGCACTGGAGAGACCATGGCGCCACTCGTCTCCATGTCGTGGACCTCGACGGTGCGGCCGCGGGCAGGGTGCTCAACACCTTTGCAATCCAGGCGATCGTTGCCGCCGTCGACATCCCGGTGGAGTTGGGGGGCGGTATCCGGGACATCGAGACGGTTAACATGGTGCTGGGTTGGGGAGTCGACCGGGTGATTCTTGGGACGGCGGCGGTGCGCGATCCCGAGTTCGTGGAACGGGTGTGCTCGTTGTTTCCAGGTCGGATCGTGGCCGGCATCGACGCCAGCGACGGCAGAGTTGCCATCAACGGTTGGTTGGAAGCGACGACAGTGGACGCCGGGGAGCTGGCGGGCCAGATGGTGCAGCGAGGGGTGCCGCGGTTCATCTACACCGACATCAGCCGGGACGGCACCGTGACTGAGCCAAACTTTGAAGGGCTGGCGCAAATCCTGCGGGCCGGACGCCCGGTTATTGCTTCCGGAGGCGTTGGCCGCATCGAGCACCTGGTGCGGCTGAGGGAGGCGGGAGCCGAGGGGGCCATTGTCGGGCAGGCGCTCTATACGGGAGCGATCACCGTTGGCGCGGCATTGGCGGCGCTGGCTGAGCCGCCCCGGCACGAAGTGGAGGACAGCCATGCCGCTCACAAGAACTGAACGCAACCTGTGGAGCGCCTTCCTGGACGAGGCGAAGGCCAATCAGCGGTACGTCGCCTTTGCGATGCAAGCGATGGACGAGGGACTGCCGGAGGCCGCCGAGGTGTTCATGGAGGCATCGGGCGCCGAGGCCATCCACGCCTTGGCGCACCTCCGGGTGGCCGGCGAAGTCCATTCCACCGTTGAAAACCTGGTGGCGGTCATCGAAGAGGAGGCGCGTGAGGTGGACATCGTTTACCCACGCCGGATCCGGGAGGCCGAAGAGGAAGGGCGCCCCGATGCTGCGGAGTCGTTTCGTTTCGCCTGGAGCCGTGAACGCCACCATATCCGTTCGCTGGAGCAGATCCTCGAGAGCGTGCTGAAGGCCCGGCCCGAACTCCGGAGCCAAGCCCGCAAGGTCACGATGCCGGCGGTTCCCGAGTCCACCAAGACCGCAACCCCCGCAGAACTTGTTGGCCTGTCGGCCAGCGTTTCGCCAAAGATCCGCACCGAGGTTTTTGGAGAAAAGGCACGGGTGAGCGGTTTACAACGCTTGCGCGAGGTGATGTTTGGCGCTCAGGATGGCCTGGTCAGCACGGTTGCGGTCGTCTCGTCGGTGGCGGTCGCCACCGGGGATAACCAGATCGTGATCCTCGCCGGAGCCACCTCTGCCCTGGCCGGGATGGTCTCCATGGCCGCCGGCAGCTATCTGGGCTCCCGTGCTGAGCAGGATGTCAGCATTTCCGAGTTGGAACTGGAGGCCCTGGAGATCGCCGAACACCCGGCCGAAGAGATGGCGGAACTCATCGAGATCTACCAGAAGGAAGGCATGAGCAACCTGGAGGCGACCGCCCTGGCGGAACGGATCGCCTCCGACCGGCAACTCTGGCTTTCGACCATGGCGGAGAAAGAGTTGGGGTTGACCTCCGAACCGCTTGGTAACCCCTGGAAAGACTCTCTGACCATGGGGGTTTCCTTCATCCTGGGCGCCCTGTTTCCCCTGGCCCCCTATTTCCTGCTCCCCGCGCGCGCCGCGGTGCTCCCCGCGATGGCGATGACGTTGGTGGTGTTGTTCCTGGTGGGACTCGGGAAGGGCAGGGTGCTTCACAAGCCTCCAATCATTTCCGGTCTCGAGGTCACGGCCGTGGGAACCGTCTCCGGCGCCATCGGGTACGCCATCGGTGACCTGCTGCCAAAAATCCTCGGTATGGCGCCCGTCCCCAATTAATCCCGGATGAACCAAACCCGGTACGACGCCGCCCGCCGCTTCGTCGATTCGTTTATCCACGAAGGGAAGGGCCCGCCCGCCCCTTCGGAGCGTCCGGCGTTCTGGCGCCTCCGCCTGGAGACCATGCGGGCGTTGATGGACCAACTCGGGGAACCCCACCGGGGCTTCGCATCGGTTCATGTTGGAGGAACATCGGGCAAGGGCTCGGTCAGTGCATTCATCGCCTCCGTGTTGCAGGCGGCGGGGTACCGGGTGGGGCTCCACACCACACCATTCCTCCAGTCCCCCAGAGAAAAATGTGCCGTCAACGGTGAACTCATCGGTCAGGACGAATTCGTCGAGACCGTTCACCGGCTCACACCGGCGCTGTCGGAGGTGGTCCGGCGCTTCCCCGGCTACCACCCGAGCTATGTGCAGGTATCGACCGCGCTGGCGTTCCAGCACTTCGCCACTCAGCAGGTCGACGTCGCGGTGGTCGAGGTGAGTGTGGGCGGCCGGTTCGACTTCACCAACGTACTGGCGCCCGAGGTTGCCGTGGTCACCAATGTCGGCATGGACCACGCCATTGCCATCGGCCCCGCCATCGAGGACATCGCCTGGCACAAGGCGGGGATCATCAAAGCCGGGGTCCCCGCGATCAGCGGAGTGGCCGATCCACGCGCCGCAGCGGTGGTTGCCGCGCAGGCCGACGGGGTTGGAGCGCCACTTCTCCGCCTCGGCATCGACTTCAGTTGCTCCCCGCCGACCGCCGGCCCCAAAGCGGGCCGATTCGATTGGGAGTGCCTCGGCGGTCCGGCATACCGCGATTTGTCGATTTCCCTGCACGGGGATCATCAGGTGGAGAACGCCGGCTTGGCGGTAGCAGCGGTCGATGCTCTGGGGGACCGGGGGTTTCCCGTCGACCACGAATCGCTGCGCATCGGGCTGAAACGGGCGTTTGTCCCGGGGCGGCTGGAGATCGTTCAGCAACGCCCAACGGTGGTGTTGGATGGGGCCCACAACAAAGAGAAGGTACGGACGCTCGCGGGGGCCTTGCGGGGACTGTTCGGGATACGGCCGCTCACGGTGGTCCTCGGCGTCGGCGCAGCAAAGGACGTTGCCGGAATCGTCGAAATGTTGGCGAAGCAGGCGGTCCATGTGGTTTGCACCCAGGCAGGAGTGAGGGGTAAACCCGCCGTCAATGCCACTGAGCTGGCCGCTTTCGTCTCGGTACTGGGTGTGACCGCTGAGGCGGTCGCAGACCCCGATATGGCGGTTGAGCGAGCGATCCGTTTGGCGGGAAGCAACGGCGTAGTCTGTATCACCGGTTCGTTCTACCTCGTTGGCCGCGTCAGAGACCGCTGGTCGGCCAACCCTGACCCCGTGGAACAGGTTGTCGCCGGCCATCGCCCCGTCGTTAGCTTCTAGGGAAAGGAACAGCATGGCATTGGGCATTCTTATCCCGACAACCATCTTCGCTGTAGTGGCCGTGGTGGTGGCCGCCATCGCATACGTGGTGGCGCGTTGGCGCTCCGGCGAGGGCATCTCAGTCACTTTTGGGACGGTTCTCCTGGTTTATTTTTCGGTCATGAGCCTGGTAAGTTTCCTGGTCATGGCCTCGGGCCTAACAGCGGGGGTCAAGGCGGGGCTCACCATCCCCATGGGCCGGAGCTTCAGTTATTGGACTCCGCCCAGGATGCGCCCGGCCGCCATCATGCCTTCGGGTGAAGCAGGGAAACCCACTGACCTGAAACGGGAGGCGGTGCCTCAGGAAGAGATTGACCGTCAGGACAGGGAGGTCGGGCGTCAGTACCAAGAGGACCTGTTGGAGGGGGGTACGATCGCCGTCTCCGCCGGCGCCGGCGCTTTTTTCGGCAAGGCGTACACCACAACGGCACTAGCGATCTTCGGAGTCGTGGGGATCATCTCCCTGCCGCTCGGGGTGTACGAAGCGCTGCGCTACGTCATCATCCAGCCCGACGAGTTCAGCGGTCGCCAGCCTCCCGGTGGCAGCCTGGCGACCGCGCTCGTTTTCGTACCAATCTGGCTCTACTACCTGAGCGCCGTGGTCCGCCGGAACCAGAACGAGTCCGCATGACGAGGTCCCGATGCTGACGGTGAGAGTGGTCCCGTGTTTGGACGTCAAAGCAGGCCGGGTGGTCAAAGGCGTCAAGTTCCGGGACCACCGGGACGCCGGCGATCCGGTCGATCTCGCCTCGTTCTACAACGACGAAGGGGCCGACGAACTGGTCTTCTACGACATCACCGCGTCGAGCGATGAACGCGCCATCATGCTGGAAGTGGTCGAACGCACTGCAGACCAGGTATTCATTCCGCTGACCGTGGGCGGCGGGTTGAGGACCGTCGAAGACATCCGCCGCATGCTGGAGTCGGGCGCCGACAAGGTGTCCATCAACACGGCGGCGGTCCGTAACCCCCAACTGATTTCCGATGGCGCCGAACGGTTTGGCAGCCAGTGCATCGTGCTGGGAATGGATGCCCAGCGCATCCGAGGCTCCGGCGCCACCCGCTGGGGTGTATACACGCACACGGGTGCCGATGGTGGCCGTGCTGCGGGGATGGATGCGGTGGAGTGGGCGATAAGAGCCGTCGAATTGGGCGCTGGGGAGATCGTGGTCAATTCCATCGATGCCGACGGGACCCGGAAAGGGTACGACCTCGAACTGCTGCGCACCATCTCGGAGGCGGTGACTGTTCCCGTGGTTGCAAGTGGCGGCGCGGGCAACTTGGACCATCTGGCCGAAGCCGTGCGGTTGGGAAAGGCTGATGCGGTGCTGGCAGCCAGCATCTTTCACTACGGGGACTACAGCATCCGTCAGGCCAAGGAGCACCTCCACGCGCAGGGGATCCCGGTCCGGCTGTAAAATGAGCCCAGGGCCCACGACGGGCTGGGAGTAATTCGATGATAGACTTCAACCTCCATCCCCTGATCCCGGCGATAGTGCAGGATGCCGCCACCCGGCGCGTCCTAATGGTCGCCTACATGAACCAGCAGTCCTTCGAAAAGACCCGGGAAACCGGACAGGCATGGTTCTGGAGCCGCTCCCGCCAGGAGTTGTGGCACAAGGGCGCCACTTCGGGGAACTTCATGAACATCCAGGCTATTACTGCTGATTGTGATGGCGACACCCTGCTGATCGAGGTGAACCCTGTGGGGCACGCCTGCCACACCGGTGCGCTATCCTGCTTTTTCGACGTCATCGTTCCAGGCACTCCCGCCCCTGGCGACACTCAGGATGGCCCTCCCGGACGGCACCCGATGGACGAACTGTTCGCCACGGTGGACGACCGGCGGTCGAAACAGCCCGAGGGGAGCTACGTCGCCAAGCTGCTGTCCCAGGGAGTCAACCGGGTTGCCAAGAAGGTGACGGAAGAGGCGGGAGAGACCGTCATCGCCGCGGTGGGCGAGAGTGACCAGCGGGTCATCGAAGAAGTGGCCGACCTGTGGTTTCACTCCCTGATCCTGCTGGCGGCCCGCAACCTCACCCCGGCGGATATTTACAAGGAACTCGCGGCGCGCCGTCGCTGAACCCCGGGGGTGATCTCCATGAGCGAAGGCGGCTCATTCGACAAGAGCAAAGCAGATGCGTTCGTAAAACAGGTCTTGGGCGACACGGGAGGATGGACTGCCACCGTGCTCTCAGCCATCGGCGACCGTCTGGGACTGTTCAAGAACCTGGCGAGCGGCGGTCCGGCCACCGCTCTCGATTTGGCCCATCGCACCGGCCTTCAGCCCCGCTATGTCCAGGAGTGGGCAGCGGGGATGGTCAGCGCCGGCTATCTGGCGTACGAACCCGCTTCCACACGGTTTTCCCTCCCACCCGAGCATGCGCCGGTCCTGGCGGAGGAGAACGGCCGGGTATTCTTCGGTGGCGCGCATCAGATGATGATCGGCCTCGCCGCCCATCTTGAGGAGGTGTGTGAGGCCTTCCGTACCGGCGGAGGACTAACGCTGGACCGCTACAACCCTCATGTGTGGGAAGGGATGGAACGGTACAGCGGAAGCGTCCACGAGACCCGCCTGGTGCAGCAGTTCATCGCCGGCGCAGGCGAGGTGCAGCGGAAACTGGAACAGGGCGCCCTTGTCGCGGACCTGGGATGCGGCCGCGGCCGTTCGACCGTCAAGTTGGCCCGCAGTTTCCCGAATGCCACCTTCGTCGGCTATGACCTGTTCGCTCCCTCCATCGTGGTGGCCCGTGCTCACGCCGCCGCCGGCGGCGTTGAGCAGCGGGTCACCTTCCGGACGCTTGACGTTTCCCGTGACCTGCCCCACGGAAAATATGACGTTGCTCTGTGCGTCGATGTGCTGCATGACGTCACTGATCCGGTCGCCTTCCTCCGAGGGGTTCGGGCGGCGCTCAAACCGGACGGCCGGTTCCTCTGCATCGACGTGAACTGCGCTCCTACCCTTGAGGAGCAGGGCGGTCCAATGGACACCATGCGCTACGGACTGAGCCTGCTCTACTGTATGACGACATCGTTGGCCCACGGTGGTGTGGGTCTCGGGACCATGGGGTTGTCGGAACCGGTGATGCGTGAGCTGTGCGCACGGGCCGGCTTCAGTGCGGTCGAGACGGTGCCCTTACGGGGACCCTACAGCGCCTGGGTGGCCGCCCCCTGAGGGAGGGGTGCGGCCCGGTAAGAATTCACTGTTGAGGGGCGGCCAGGCTCAGGAGCGGGAGTGCACGAGGGCGGCAGCCCTCTGCCGGGGGAGTGGGGGTGCCCCCCACCATAGAATTATCCTCTTTTTTCCTGGGGTGGGGGGAGTGGCTCATACCCCCCGAACCCCTGACAATGAATAGATACTGCGCCCCGGCGCTCGTTGACCAGCCGGTACCCCTATGCTAGGGTAATCCTCAGGCGGGGCCGCTGCCACCGGCCAGGTGGCATCCCGCCGATTTGTCCCTGAGGCCAGCCATTCTTCTCGCCCTCATTCTGGTGCCGTTTGCCGCCGCCGGCCTGTTGTTGCTCGTGCCCGAGCGGCAGCAGCGAGGCATCCGCATCGTCGCAACCACAACCGCTGCGCTGCTGTTTCTGCACTCCCTCGCCGTCTTCTGCGGATACGACCCCGCTAGGGGCGGCTACCAATCCGAGGCCTCCTTCCCCTGGCTGCCACAGCTGGGAATCACACTGCACCTCGGGATCGACGGGATCGCCGCACCGATGGTCCTGCTGACGGGCATCGTCATCTTTTGCGGAACGCTGATATCGCTCAAAATCACCAACCGGCTCAAGGACTACTTCATCCTGCTGTTCGTGTTGGTGGGGGGAGTCTACGGCGTTTTCGTTTCGTTGGACCTCTTCTTCTTCTTTTTCTTCTACGAAGTCGCCGTGCTCCCTATGTACCTGCTCATTGGGGTGTGGGGCAGCAGCAGCGACTTTGGCACGTTCCAGCGGACCAAGGAGTACGGGGCGCTGAAATTGATGCTGATGCTGGTGGCGGCCAGCGTGCCCATCTGGGTCGCTCTGATCGCCACCTTCGTTTCCAGCGGCGCCGGCACCTTTGACCTGCCAACCCTCGAGCGGATCAACTTCCCGAGGGAGTTCCAACTGGCGGCCTTCCCGTTGTTGATGATCGGCTTCGGGGTGCTGGCTGGGCTTTGGCCGTTTCACACATGGTCACCGGACGGTCACGTGGCGGCGCCCACGGCGGTCAGCATGCTGCATGCCGGCGTCCTGATGAAGCTGGGCGCGTTCGGCATTCTGCGGGTGGCGATGCCGCTGTTTCCCCAGGGGGCCCAGGCATGGATGCCGGTGCTGCTGGTCCTCGCCACCGTCAACGTCCTCTACGGGGCCGTGTCTGCGCTGGGTCAGAAAGACCTGAAGTACGTAGTCGGCTACTCCAGCGTGAGCCACATGGGCTATGTGCTCATGGGGTTGGGGGCGCTCTCAACCATTGGAGTGAACGGCGCGGTTTTGCAGATGTTCTCCCACGGCGTGATGACGGCCCTGATGTTCGCGCTGGTCGGGGTGGTGTACGACCAGGCGCACACCCGTGAGATCGCAATCTTTGGGGGCCTGGCCAAGCAGACCCGGCTGGTGGCGGTGTTCTTCGCGATCGCCGGATTCACGTCGCTCGGGCTGCCGGGATTCAGCGGGTTCGTCGCCGAGTTCCTGGTGTTCGCCGGGCTGTTCCAGAACTATCCGTGGTTCGGCGCCCTGGCCGTGCTTGGCGCCGCGATCACCGCCGCCTACATCCTGCGGTTGATGGCGACGGTCTTTTTCGGGCCCTTGCAACAGCGGTGGGCAGGGCTGCACGACGCCAGCCGGGTTGAAACGGTGGCGCTGGCTGTGCTGGCGGCAGCGTTGGTGGCCGTGGGTGTGGCGCCCTCATTGCTGCTACCGGCCATCGATAGCGGCGTTGCGCCATTGATGGCCAGGGTGCTTCAGGGGGCGTGATGGACCTGGGCCTCGTTGTCCCCGAACTGCTCTTGACCGCCTTCGTATTCGTCATTTTCACGGTGGACCTGTTGAGCTCCCGGAAGCGGGTGCTGGGGTACCTGAGCGCGGTGCTCTTGGTGGTCCTGCTGGTCGTGACCGTCCTGCAAACCGGAACCGGGGATCTCTCGGGTGGGCTGTACCTGGTGGACACTTACACCCATTTCTTCCGGGTGTTCTTCCCTGCCACCACGCTCTTCGTTGTGCTGTTCTCCATCGATTACGTGGCCAAGCGACTGCGCTATCCCGGTGAGTACTACAGCCTGCTGCTCATGGCGACGCTTGGCATGGTCCTGATGGCTGGGGCCGGGGAACTGATCACCGCCTACGTATCGCTGGAACTGGTGAACTTCTGCTTGTACGTCCTGGCGGCCTACGCGAAGTTCGACACCAAGTCCAACGAGGCGGGGGTCAAGTACATCATTCTGAGCGTGGCGGCCTCGGCGCTGCTGCTGCTCGGGATCGGCTACCTCTATGGCGTGACGGGCAGCACCACATTCCGTGAGATTGCGGCAGCATTGGCGCAACAGGGCAGCTCTGCGGGGGTGCTGGCGGGCTTGGTGCTCATTGTCGCCGGACTGGGCTTCAAGGTGGCCGCCGTGCCGTTCCACATGTGGACGCCGGACGTGTACGAGGGCGCCCCCACGCCGGTAACGGCGTTCATCTCGATTGCGTCGAAAGCCGCCGGGTTTGTGCTCCTGATCCGGCTGTTCTCGCTGGGGCTGATGCCGGCCATCGACTCGTGGGGCCCGCTCCTGCAATTGCTGGCGGCTGCCACCATGACGGTGGGCAACCTGCTGGCGATCCAGCAGCGGAACATCCGGCGGCTGCTGGCCTATTCCAGCATCGGCCAGGCGGGCTACCTCCTCATGGGTGCGGCCTTTTTGTCGGAGTCCACGGTGAACGGGATACTGCTGCACATGACGGGCTATACGGTCACCGGCCTCGCGGTCTTCCTCTGCGTAACGGTCTACCAGAACCTGACCGGCGCGGAAGACCTGGAAGGGTACGCAGGGATGGCCCAGCGGTCGCCGCTACTGGCGCTGGGTATGACCATGGCTCTGTTCTCCCTGGCGGGCCTGCCGCTGTTCGCCGGATTCACCACCAAGTTCTACCTGTTCACCGCGGTGGCGGGCCATGGCGGGCTTGGGTTGGTGGCGCTGGCGGTGGTGAACAGCCTGGTCTCGCTCTACTACTACCTGCGGGTGGTGCGGCAGATATATATCGCCGAACCGGCCGCAACGGGGAGGCTGGAGGTGCCCCGCATCTTGGGGACCGCCCTGGTGGTGCTCCTGGTGTTGGTGGCGCTGGCCGGCGTCTACCCATACCCCTTGGCCGCCATCATCAGTGTCGCGGTGCTGCCCCTGGGACTCCCCGGATAAGTCGAGCCGGGCCGCTTCTGTAACGACTCAGTCTTCGGGGGACGAGCTATCCCTCGCAATGCGGTCGGAGGCGCTCTCCTGCCCCACCCCCAGAGAGAAGGGAAGAATTTATTCTTGGGGGCACCCCAAATCCCCCGGCAGGATGGCTTCGCCCCCTGCACGCCTGCTCCCAAGGTTGCTGACCCCCCAAGTCTGCGCTCTTACGTCGCATCGGGCCGGTGCTGCGATCCCGGCGTCACCCCTACCCCTCGCTGGCGTTCAATTCTGAGCGGAGTTGGCGGTTCAGGATTCCCAGCAGGAGTTCGAAGTGGGGAAAGGTGTACCACACCACTGCGAGTCCAAAGAAGCTGCCCGTCAGCAGCCTCAGTTCCCAGGTGCTCTCCCGCCATCCGAACAACTGGGTGAAGCCGTCGGCCGCCATCGGCAGGCTGTAGGCCGCCGCGAGCCAGGCCGGCAGGCACTTCATCCTCCGCCGGAATGGGATGTAGAGCAGGCCGAAGGCGAGGAAGGCGCCGTGGATCGCGGACATCCGGTGGCAAAGGGCCATCTGCTCGCCGAATAGGGAGAACGAGCGGGACGGCATCTGGTGGCAGGTGAAGCCGTAGACGCCGTAGATGATATCCGCCGGGAGTTCCAGGCCAGCAGCCCGCAGCAACGGGACCCCCAGGGTGGGCAGGGCGAACACAATCGCGGCCACGGTGTTAACGATCAGCAACCAGTGGTCCGTGCCGAACCGGAATGCGCGGAGGATTCCACGTTGCAGCATCCGGTTGAACGCCTGCCGCCGTGGGGATATTCCCTCGTACGATGCACGGTGCCCGGACGTCGGGTTGAGCGCCATCAGGAACCCAGGGCGGCGAGCCGGGTTGTGAGGATCGTGCGGGCCATGTTCTCCCCGATGGGAGCCGAGAGCACTTCATCTCCATTCAGCTCCACCACCGGGATCGATTCCTTGTAGCGGGCGTAAGTCGCGAGATCGGCGGTGATATCGACGGTATGCAGGTCGAACTGCAGGTCCTGCTGAAGGCGCAGCAGCAGGGCCGCCGCGTCCTCGCACAGATGGCAGCCGGACTTCTTATAAAGCGTGACGTTGCGTTCCATCAGTTCGTCGTTACCGGCCCGCAGCCGTCCCTGCCAGTTCGGGTGCGGCGGCGGGCGGTCCGCTCGCAGGAGACGCCGGCCGGGCCACGCGGCTCACCAACTCGCTGATCTCATGGTCAAGGTCGACAAAGTGGTCGGCCATCCCGGCCAGGCGGACGCGGCCGTCAGTGATCTGCAGCCACAGCCGGCGGCGGGCCAGCCAGAAGGTGAGGCAGACCACTGGAACGAACAGGCAGGCCGCGAGCCAGATGAACTGAGCGCCAGGGTCTTTGCGAGCCACCACCCCGGTGAAGAACTTGGTGCCATCAAAGGTGAAGGTGAGGCCCTGTTCGGTGCGGGTCTCGCCGGGGGCAAGCCTCACCACGAAGTCCGGTTGGGCGGCGGCGCCGCCCTCACCCCTGAACCCCATCACCGCCAGCTTGGCCTCCTGCCCGCCGCGGATGAAGGTGCCCCCCACCACGTTGCTGGTGGTGTTCCCTTCGGCCAGTGCGACCACGGCGTTGATGTTGGTGGTTGGAATCGACACGGTTTCGTAGGGAACCGTGCCAAAAGCCTGGCTCAGTACCAAGGTCTCCGAAAAGAGCATCTGGCCGGTCTGGTCGTTCTTGATCCGCACCTGGACCGTGGGCCCGAAGGAGTTTTGATGAAACCGGAACCCGTCGAAGTCGAGTGGCGTGTTGACCCGGATCCGGCCGCGTGTCGCTTCCTTGCCGCCCTTATAGATGATGAGGTCGCTGTAGTAGTCCTTGGGGCGCCCGTCCTCGTAGTACTCCACCGTAAAGTTCTCGTTGAGCACCTGCATCTGGTCGGGATGGTAGACCGGATAGATGGGCTGCGACATGCCGTCCGGTATCACCATGAACTTCTGGTACCCCGCCAGGTTCGTCATCAGCCCACCGAACAGAAACATCAACAGGCCCAGGTGCGATACGAACGTCAGGTACTTAACCCATCCGTATTTGTCCCCATAGACGTGGATCTTGCCCGGTGCCCGGGTCAAGGTGAGGCGGTATCCCTGACGCCTGAGCGTCTTCGCCAGGCCCTCAACGTCGCCCGCCAAGTCGAACTCCGCCCGGTACTTGGCGGACCGCAGAAACCCCTCGTTGGCCACCGGCTTGGCTTTGACGGTGGTCTGGTAGATCGCCGGGAACCGGTTTAGCGTGCAGACGGTGATCGCCACAAAGAGCAGGGTGAGCAGCGACCGGAACCAGACGGCGTGGAATACGTCGAACAGACCGAGCAGGAAAAAGAGGTTGGTGAACACGCCGTAGCGGGGCCGCGCTTCCACTTCGATCCAGTTGGCATAGTCCTGGGTGAACACCGCGGTCTCCTGGGGCACCTGCGAGATGATGACCCCAAGAAAGAACCCTCCTGCCAACAGGAGGATAAGGATGAGGGCGAACCGGACGGAGCAGAAGAGGCGCCAGAAGTACCGGACCACCGGCACCCGTGTGGGCAGCCGGGTGAAATGGATATTCATCACGGACGGGGTCACCGCTGGATCTGCTCCTGGACCTGCTGCAACCGGCGCCGCATCGCGGACTCATTGAGGGCGCCGATGTTGAAGGAGGCGATCCGCCCCTGGGGATCGATGAAAAAGCTGCTGGGCAGCGACTGCACGCCGAAGGCCTGGCTCACATCACCCCTCGTATCCAGCAGGATCGGGAAGGTCAGCCCGAATTGCTTGGCGAAACTGGCGATGGGGTCCGGCGCCTCCTGGAGGTCGACGGCGAGCACCACCAGATCGTCGGGATGGTCCTGCGCCAGCCGCTGCATGTCCGGCATTTCGCTGCGGCAGGGCGGGCACCAGGTTGCCCAGAAGTTCACCAGTACGGTCTTGCCGCGGTAATCGCTCAGCGAAACGGGCTTGCCTTCCAGGGATTGAAGCGTGAATTCGGGGGCGGGCATACCCGCAGTGAATTTATAAGGACTGGTAACCCCAGTTGACGGGGTTGCCCCCACGCCCTGCCCCAACAGGATGCCTCCCGCGGCAGTCACGGCAACGAGGGCAAGGAGCACCGGCAGTAATCGAAGGATGAGCGGGGGGCCGCCCCGTACCGGTGGCACCGTTGGGACGGCGCCGGTAGGTTCAGGGCTGGTGGTCTCTTGGGGTAGATCGGTGGTCATCACGTTCTCCGATCCGTCGCCGTCACGAGTTGCCGCCGGTAGCTTTCTTCACCGGCGGTTCGGTGACAAACCGGACGATTTCGTTACCCCAAGTGAAGTCAACCAGGTAGATCGTAGCTGAATCATCGCTCTTTGTATAGTAGTTCCGCCCATCCGGGGTCTGGTCGCCGAGCAGGACGCGGTGGGAGGAGCCGTCCTTCAGTTTGATCCGGATGTCGGCGATGGGCCGGTTGAAACCATAGTCCGCCAACTGCGCCTCTGATGGGGCGGACCGGAACAGCACTCGATTGGCGCCGGGGCCGCTGAGCAACAGCCGGATACCATTCATGCGCCCTCCATCGACCTCTCCGAGCGCGGCGTCGGCGAAGTTCCAGACCGAGTTGGCTTCATCCCACACCACGCGCAGCGCAGCGTTCGGTCGTCGGACATCGATGTCGACGATGTTCTCCATCGCGAAGGTGTAGACAAAGGGCCGGGTTGGGGCAGCGGGCGGCGGCTTGTTGAACACAGTGTTGCAACCGAACACCGCCAGCACCACCAGCACCGTTACCAGAAGACCCGTCGTTTTGAAGCTCATGCCTGGGCCACGGGAGAACTCAACGCCGGCGCCACCATACGATGCCGCCTGCCAACAGCACGGCGAGGGGCCAAAGCGCGGCAGAGGAGTAGAGGATGAAGTCGAAGGTGCGGCGGGTGATATCGAGGCGCCGGAACTCGGGCGGCTTGGGCCGGATCGAGATGAGGGCCTCCTGAGCTGTCAGCCAATTGACCGAGTTGAGCAGCAGGTCACCATTGCTCAACGAGTAGAAGAAATTATTGGTAGCAAAATCTGAGTCGGCGAACACCACCAAGCGGGTCGGGTTCTGCTCGGGCTGATTGGCGGGGAGCGGTTGCCCCGGTTGCGGCGGAGCGGGTTTCACCGGGCGCTGTCCAACGGGTTTGTTCGCTTCGACGGTGAGACCCAGCAGGAAAGGCCCAACGAGGTCAACGTTCGGGGTGAAGTCGATCTTTTGTGGGTCAGTTTCGAGAAAGCTCCGGTCGGTGGTGGTGGCCAGCGGCGTCACTGCGACGTGGTCGCGGTCGTCCTCGGGAACATTTGGGGTCAATCCAGCCGCGCCAGGGAAAAACGACGCCTGCAGGTCTTTGGTAACCTGTCCGAACGTGTACTGACCGCCGCGGGCCAGCGGCACCGAGAGGTCGGGGTTCACGTACGATTGGGTATCCACAACCAACCCGTCCCTCACTTCGACCCCCCACTTGAGCAGGAGGCGCCGGAGTTCGGGGGATGGGTTTGGGTCAACCAGCACGAGCGCCTTGCCCCCTCCCTCCAGGTAGCGATCCACCAATTGGATCTCGGGTTCGAGGAAGGGCCGCTTGGGGCCGGCGACCACGAGTACCGACACATCGGACGGAAGCGCTGCGACCGTGCTGAGGTTGATCGATTGGACCTGGTAGTTGTCGGCTATCAGCCCATCACGCACATGGCTGAAGGACTGGCTGTCGGCCGCGTCGATCGCACGCTCCCCATGGCCCTCGACAAAATAGATCTTCTTCTGCTCCTTGCCGGTCACATTCAGGATCGCTCCGGTGAAGTCCTGTTCGCTGAGGCCAAACACCTGTTTTCGCCGGGAACCGGCCTCGAACACCAGGGCGCCGTAATCCTTGATCTCGTACTGGCGGGCGATACCGGGCTTCTCGTCGGGATCGATGAACTCAAAGGAGAGGTTACCGGTTTGGAACCGGTATTCCGTCAACCGGTTGCCCGCCTCTTCCTGTCCAGCTTGGGCGGTGGGCTCCTTGTTGAAAAAGCCTGTCACTTTCACCGGTTGGCTGAGGTCCTTGAGCACCGCGATGGTCTGCCGCGAAAGAGTGTATTGTCCGCCGGCGGTCACATCGGTCCGCAGGTGGGTCTGCGCAGCGAGTGCGTTCAGCACTCCCAGGATACCGAGGAACGCCAATGCCATGACGATGGCGTTGGCGCCATAGCGGGTTTGACGAGCCATCACTCCGGCCCGGACCTCGGTGAAGGCGCCGATGACGTACAGCGCAAACAGTGTCGCGGCGATGACCACCAACCCGGTGACCGCTCTGCCCAAGCCCGGCGCCAGTACCGACGTGAGCCCGGCAAGCGCGAGCGACGCCACCGCGGCAATACCGAGGAGTAAGGAATAACGGCCGAGCGCGGAGCGGATTGCCAAGACCGAAGCGGACTTCAAGACTAGCGCCACCTCTTGGTTTCGATCGAGCGAACCGTGAGGAACAGGGCGGCGATGATAAAGCTGAGCAGGTAGACCAGCGCCCGCGCATCCACCACGCCCCGGACCAACTCGCCGTAATGGGTGCTCAGCGTCAGGTATTGCAGAAGATCCCGGGCGCCGGGCACTTCCTGGAGCATGGACCCCGCGGTTCCGGCGAGCCAGAACAGCAGCGAAAACCCCAGAGCGATCACGGCCGCGACGATCTGGTTGCTGGTCATCGACGAGGCGAATAACCCGACTGCCGCGAAGCACGCCCCCAGCAGGAATATCCCGAGGTATCCGGTGAGCACCGGTCCGGGGTCGGGGTCGCCGAACAAAAAGAGGACAAGCGGGAAATAGAGCGTCAGCGCCAGCATCGACCCCACCATGGCCAGGGCGCCGATGTACTTCCCTATCACCACTTCCTCGTCCCGCACCGGTGCGGTCAACAACAGTTCGAGGCTCCCCAGCTTCTGCTCTTCGGCGAGCAGCCGCATCGTGAGCAGCGGGCAGAGCAATAACAGCAGAAAGCTGGCGGGCCCAAAGAAACCCTGTAGGCGGGCCAGTTGCAACACCGCCAGGTCTTGGACGAAGAAGAACCCGGTGGCGGCCAGGAAGATAGCGGCCACCACGTACGCCATGGGCGAGGAGAAGTAGGTGCGGACCTCCTTGCCTCCGATGGCCAGGGCGTTACGCATTGGCCGGCAACTCTTCGGAGGTGGTCAGGCGGAGGAAGATGTCTTCCAGACTCATGCCGATAGCCTGCAGTTCCAAGAGGTCCCACTTGTGCTGAGTGATGACGGCGGCCAGTTGAGGGCGCAGGTCACGGCCCATCCGGCAGGCAACCAGAAAGCGGTCAACGCCTTCGGTGCCCGTCGCCTCGTGCTCCACCGTTTGGACACCCGGGAGGTCCCGCACGGCACCGGCAACCTCCCGGGCGGGGCCGCGCACCAACAGGCGCACTCGCTCCGGCCCGCCGAGTTTAGCGGAAAGGCTGTCCGCAGTATCGGCCGCGACGATCTGCCCCTCGTTGATAATCACCACCCGCTGGCAGACCATGCTGACTTCGGGCAGGATATGAGTGCTCAGGATGATGGTATGGTCCTGCCCCAATTCCTTGATCAACTGGCGCGTTTCCACCACCTGGATCGGATCGATGCCGATGGTGGGCTCATCGAGCACCAACACATCGGGTTCGTGGATGATCGCCTGGCCAATGCCGACCCGTTGCCGGTAGCCCTTGGACAGCTTGCCGATATACGTGTCGGCATACTCGTCCAACCGCATACGCTCGATGACCGTGTTCACCCGGCCGCGCTTATGCGGGTCCTTCAGCCCATGGATTGTTCCTTGGAAGTCGAGATAGGACCGTACCGTCATGTCGGTGTAGAGCGGGACCGTCTCCGGCAGGTAGCCAATATGACGGCGGGCCTGCAACGACTGGGAAAAGATATCGTAGCCCGCGATGGTCACCGTGCCGGATGAAGGCGGCATGTAGCCGGTGATCATCCGCATGGTGGTGGTTTTCCCGGCGCCATTGGGGCCAAGGAAACCCAGGATTTGCCCCTGGGGGACGTGAAAAGAAACGTCTTCTACGGCCAGATAACCGCCGTAGCGCTTGCTGACGTGTTGGACGTCGATCATGAACCGGCAGCTTCAGTCTCAGGGGCGGGAGTCATTTGGCGCATTGGAGTAGTATAGCATCACGCCAAACCGATCCGGGACGGTCGGCAGCGGGTCGTATCTATTCAGTGTGAGGGGTTCGGGGGTATGGGCCACTCCCCCACCCCTGGAAAAAAGAGGAGAATTCCATGTGGGGGGGGCGCCCCCACTCCCCCTGCAGAGGGCTGCCGCTCTCGAGCACTCCCGCGCCTGAGGCCCGGCCGGCCCTGCGGTGTTTTTGTTGTAGCACATTGGGGCTGGCAACCCAGGCGCGAGTGTGTATCATGGCTCTTACATCGGGCTGATAATGCGGCTCTACCGAAAAGGCGCCGGAACAGGAATGGAACTGAAATGACCGCCCGCTTTTCTCAACGCGAAGTCCCCGTTCCGTGCCTCCTCATCACAGCAGGAGCAAGCTACCAGGGAGATGCCGCTTCGAACTACCACTCCCTGACCGACTCCATCAATGCCGCTGACCGCGCATTCCTGGCGATGACCAACGTTACGATCCGGTCCTTCTCCGAGGGCGAGGTGACGGAGGACGAGGCCGCTTCGGTACTCGTGCGCAAGGACCAAGTGTTGGTGGCGCTGTCGAAGGGTGAGGCGGCCGAGGAGCTAACGGCCGCCCGGAACATGATGGGGGACCGGCCCTACCACGTGATTGCCAAAGCGGGGCCCGTGGCGGCCAAAGGGGTGCTGCGGTGGCCGCTGGGAACCAGCCTTCAAGAGTACCTGGTCACCGCTACTTGGCAATTCATCCCCCTCACGGATGTTGTTTTAATGGACGAAAACCCGGCAGTGGGTACGCTCGAAGCGGGGTACGCCCTCATCAACCGTAACGCTATTCAGGCGGTCATCGAGCTCGAGCCGCCCGCGGGTGTGGCAGCCCAACCGGCGGTAGAATCAACGCCGGCACGCTACGACCAGCTCATCGCCCCAACAGAGCAACACCAGCGTGACCTCCCCATCGATCCCGTGACGGCGCAGGCGGTTCTACTGGCGACCGACGTGTTCGATGATGCCGAGCCCGATGTGCTCTTGGCGCTGCTGACCGAACTGACGGCGAATATGCGCATCACCCAGCAGCGGGTCCCATCGGGCGCCATCGTGCTGCGGGAGGGAGAGGTCGGCGACACGCTGTACATCGTGCAACGGGGGACGTTCGAAGTGCTGACCGACGACGGCGCCGATGGCTTCAACGAAATCGCCCGGCTGAAACCAGGCGAGATATTCGGTGAAATAGCCTTCCTCGGCAACCGCCGCCGGACCGCCACCGTCCGGGCAAAGACCGATGCCTCGGTGCTGGTGCTTCCCGCCAACACTTGGAAGGATTTGGCGGCACAGATCCCAAATGCGACCGGGCGCCTGATGCGGATCATGGCCCAGCGGGGCGGCCCACCGGGAGGGGGGTTGCTCAGCCGGATCAGGTGAGCCGCAGCCACCGGTTCGTTTCCGGCCTGCTTTCGAAGGGGGCCCAGTCAGCGGAATCATCGATTCGAGGAAGGGCGGCCAGTGCTCTACGAAATACGGACCTACAACCTGAAAGCTGGCGCAGTGGCGGCCTACGAGAAGTTGTTCGCCGCGGGATACCCCGTCCGCTCGCGCTACTCTCTCCTCTTTGGAGCGTGGCATACCGAGATCGGGCCGCTCAATCAGGTGGTCCAGATCTGGGGCTACCAGAGCCTTCAGCAGCGGGCGGACATCCGGAAGGCCGCCGCCAGCGACCCCAGCGGCGCCTGGCCTCCGGACGATGCTCACCTCATCGTTTCACAGGAAAACGACATCCTGACGCCGGTCAACACGATGACCGAATGGCAGGGGCCCCAGCAGTGGGGCAGCCTCTACGAGCTCCGGATGTACACCTACGGCTACGGCGAGATCGGACGGGTGGCCGAGACCTTCGCTCAAGCGCTCCCCGGACGTTCGGCCATCTATCCCGTCGCCGGCATCTGGACCAGCGAACTCGGCAACATGAATCGCCTTTATCAGTTGTTCCCCTACAAGAACTGGGCTCACCGCGATGCCGCCAGGGCCGAGATCCGGGGCAAGGGGCTGTGGCCGCCCCATGGCGATGACCATCCGGTACAGCAGCTGGTGCGCCACATGGCCCCCGCCGAATATTCGCCCCTGCATTGACGTTCATCGCCAATGAGCAGCAACCCCACCGCCGGTTGAGCCCTCCACCTTCCGTCCAAGAGCCGATCATGGTGTCCACCAGCGCTGCACTGGCGCCACTGGTGGACGCCATCAAAACCGCTCCGGTGGTTGCCTTCGACACCGAGTTCGTTGGGGAGCACTCCTACGAACCTCAACTCTGCCTCATCCAGTTGGCGACTTCCGATGCCACCTGGATTGTCGACCCGCTGGCCGGGCTCGATCTCTCCGCTTTGTGGCTCGCGCTCACCGCTCCGGGCCGCGAGGTGGTCGCCCTGGCGGCGCGGCAGGAGATCCTCTTCTGCCTCCGGTATGCCCACCGCCCGCCTTCCCAACTGTTCGACCCCCAATTGGCCGCGGGCCTGGTCGGTTTGGGCTACCCGCTGAGCCATACCAACCTCGTCCGCAAGGTGCTGGACATCAACGTCCCGGCAGGGGAGACGTTCACCGACTGGCGAAAGCGCCCACTGACCGCCCGTCAGATCGAATACGCGGCCGCCGACGTGCAGCACCTGCTGGAGGTACGGCGGCAGATGCTGGACCGAGCCGAGCGCATGAACCGGGTCGATTGGCTCACCGGGGAATGCGCCGGCCTGGTGGAGCGGGTCGTCAAGAGCGAGGACGAGGAGCGGTGGTGGCGGGTCAGCGGAGCCACCAGTCTGAACCGGCGCGGACTCGGCGTGCTGCGGGAACTCTGGCGGTGGCGGGATACCACGGCCCGCACGGCGGACGTTCCGCCGCGGCGTGTGCTGGGCGACGAGATCATGGTCGAAGTTGCCAAGCGCAGTCCCAGTACGGTCGACGACCTTTTTGCCCTGCGCGGACTGGAGCGAGGGTCGCTGCGGAAAGCTGGAGGGGAGATGGTTGCGGCGGTCAAGCGCGGCATGGACCTGCCCAGCGATCAACTGCCCGACCTGCGGCGCCGGGATGACCCCCCGCAGGTCTCAACCGTCACTCAGGTCGTGTCGGTGGTCGCCAATAGTCTGGCCGCACGCCATCAGGTGGACCCGGCGCTGCTCGCCACGACCGCCAATCTGCAGGAACTGGTCCGCTGGCGTTTGGGCGCGGGAGAACCGGAGCGGCCGGCGGTACTGGACGGCTGGCGCGGCGAGATCCTGGGCCGGCCACTGCTCGACCTGTTGGACGGCCGCAGTATCATCCGCATCACCGATCTGAAAGCTCCCGATCCGGTCCGGATCGAACCGCGTAACCCAATCGGAGATAGAGGCTGAGAGGTGCAGCATGGCTGATGTTTCCGAGTTTTCCCTCAGTGGCAGAGTTGCCGTGGTGACCGGTGGCAGTACCGGCATCGGCCACGGGATTGCACTGAGGATGGCGAAGGCCGGCGCCAACGTGGTGCTGGCGGCCCGCAGAGCCGGCGCGCTGGATGCGGCACGGGAAGAGGTCGCAGCGTACGGCAATGGGGTTTTGGCGGTGGCCGCCGACGTCACGCGGCGGGAGGACGTGCAGCGTCTGGTTGCCAATGCGATCGACGCCTTCGGCCAGGTGGACATCCTGGTGAACAATGCCGGGGCGACCTTTGGCGCGACCTTTCGGCGCGCGCCCCTGCTCGACCTGACAGATCGCGACATCGACGACAACCTCGCCCTGAATTTCAGGAGCATGCTGGTCTGCGCCCAAGCGTTTGTGCCGCACATGATCGGACGCGGCAGCGGGGCGATCATCAACATCTCTTCCATAGCCGGGCGGGACCACGACCACCCCACAGCGGGTTTTGGTGTCTACCCGGCCGCCAAGGCCGCGATCATCAGCCTGACCAAGTGCATGGCGGTGGAGTGGGCGCCACAGGTCCGGGTCAACTGCATCGCACCGGGTGTCATCGACACCCCCAGAGTCTCCGCGACGCGGCAGGCCGACCGGCTGAGCTCCCAACTTGCCACCATCGCGATGGGCCGCATCGGCCTGCCGTCGGACGTGGCGGGGGCGGCAGTCTTCCTCGCCTCGGACGCCGCCTCGTGGATCACCGGATCGATCCTGGATGTCCACGGCGGGATCAAGTCCAGCTGGGTTCCGGTGCGCCCGGCAGGTGGTCCGGGGTAGGGGTGTGGTAACTGCTCAGAGGTGAGGGGTCGGAGCGCCCCGGAGCAGGTGTGGAGAGGGCGGCAGCCCTTTCCCGGGGGTTGTGGGGGCGACCCCCAACAACAAACTCTCTCTTTTTCTGGGGTGGGGTAGCTGTACGGTTGTTATCGCCTCCCGGCGCCAACTCGTCCTCCGAAGACTGAGTAGTTACCCGGCTCGACCGCCGATTGACACCCCCAAGGGGCGACGATAAGCTAGGGAGCGCCGCTGGGACACCCTCGTAAGGGGGTGTTGGCGGCGGCTTACCCTCCGCGCGCTCCAGCCCCCACAGCCTTCGTACGAGGAGTCCACGAACCAACATGACCAGTCGAGACCTGCACAACGCGGCCCGCGCCACCCTCACCTCCGCCGGCGGACCGATCACCTACTACCGGTTGCCGGTCCTGGAGCAGGCCGGGATGGTGAAGCTGGAGAAACTCCCCTTCACCATCCGCATCCTGCTCGAGAACATGCTGCGCAAGGTGGACGGCTACCTGGTGACCGAGGACGACGTGGTCAACGTGGCCGGATGGAGTCCCAAGGCGCCGCCCCCCAAAGAGATCCCCTTCATGCCGGGGCGGGTGCTGCTGCAGGACTTCACCGGGGTGCCGGTGGTGGTGGACCTGGCGGCCATGCGCTCGGCCATGGTGCGGTTGGGCGGCGACCCCAAGCTCATCAACCCCATCGTGCCCGCCGATCTGGTCATCGACCACTCGGTGCAGGTCGATTTCTTTGGGACGTCCGATGCCCTGCGTAAGAACGGCGAGCTCGAGTTCGAACGGAACCAGGAACGCTATGCGCTGCTGCGGTGGGCGCAGAAGGCCTTCCGCAACATGCGGGTGGTCCCGCCCGACACCGGCATCGTCCATCAGGTGAACCTGGAGTACCTGGCGAGCGTGGTCATGACCCAGGATGGAGTCGCGTTCCCTGACACGGTGGTGGGCACCGATTCGCACACCACCATGATCAACGGACTGAGCGTACTGGGGTGGGGTGTCGGCGGCATCGAGGCGGAGGCGGTGTTGTTGGGCCAGCCCTACTACATGGTGCTGCCCGAGGTCATCGGCTTCAAACTGACCGGGCAACTGCCGGAGGGCGCCACGGCCACCGATCTCGTGCTCACCGTGACGCAGATGCTGCGGAAACGCGGTGTGGTTGAGAAATTCGTCGAGTTCTTCGGCCCCGGCCTGTCCCGCCTCACGCTGCCGGACCGGGCCACCATCGCCAACATGGCGCCGGAGTACGGCGCGACCTGCGGCTTCTTCCCCATCGACAGCGAGACCATCGCCTACCTCAGGGGCACCGGACGCACGGCGGCCCAGGCGGACCTGGTCGACCGCTATGCCAAGGAGCAGGGGATCTACCGCACCGACGCCACCCCCGATCCCGAGTACACCGACACCCTCAGCCTGGACCTGTCGACCATCGAGCCAAGCATGGCAGGTCCCAGCCGCCCCCAGGACCGCGTGGCGCTGCGGGATGCCAAGCGGTCGTTCGGGTCGGCCTTAACCGATACCTTCAAGAAGCCCGCCCCCGGCGGCGGCGGGGCGGTGGCCACCGGCGCCCGGGTCACGGTGAACGGGAGGACCGGCGAGGTGGATCACGGCTCGGTGGTCATCGCCGCCATCACCAGTTGCACCAACACCTCCAATCCATCCGTGATGATCGGCGCCGGGTTGCTGGCGAAGAAGGCGGTGGAGGCCGGGCTCACCAGCAAACCCTGGGTGAAGACGAGTCTCGCGCCGGGTTCGCTGGTGGTGACCGACTATCTGAACGGCTCGGGACTGCTCCCCTACCTCGAACAACTGGGGTTCCACGTGGTGGGTTACGGCTGCACCACCTGCATCGGCAACAGTGGTCCGCTGCCGGACGCGGTGGCCAATGCGGTGACCGAACACGACCTGGTCGCGGCGGCGGTCATCAGCGGCAACCGAAACTTCGAGGGACGGGTGCATCCCCAGGTCAAGGCGAATTACCTGGCCTCGCCGGTGCTGGTGGTGGCCTACGCCCTCGCCGGAACGCTGAACACCGACCTCACCACCGAGCCGCTGGGCACCGGCAAGAACGGCCAACCGGTGTTCCTCAAGGACATCTGGCCCAGCCAGGCCGAGGTGCAGTCGGCCATGGCCGACGCCCTGCGGCCCGAACTGTATCAGGAGCGCTATACAGCGGCCTTCGATGGCGACGAAAACTGGCGATCGATGCCGGTGCCCGAGGGCGACCTCTACGAGTGGGACCCAAACTCCACTTACATCCAGGAGGCTCCGTTCTTCGCCGATATCGCCGCCGGACCCAAGCCCATCGGCGACATCCGGAACGCCCGGGTGCTCGGCTTCTTCGGCGACTCGGTGACCACCGACCACATTTCTCCGGCCGGATCGATCCCCTCGAACAGCCCCACCGGGCTGTTCTTCAAGGAGCATAACGTGGCGCCGGGGGACTATAACACCTACGGGGCGCGCCGCGGCAACCATGAGGTGATGATGCGGGGCACCTTCGGCAACATCCGACTCAAGAACAAGCTGACCCCCGACGTAGAGGGCGACTGGACCGTCCATCAACCCAGCGGCGAAACACAACGCATCTACGATGCATCCATGCGCTACCAGCAGGAGGGAACGCCGCTCATCGTCCTGGCCGGCAAGGAATACGGCACCGGCAGTTCCCGTGACTGGGCGGCCAAGGGTCCCCTGCTACTGGGCGTGAAGGCTGCGATTGCGGAGAGTTTCGAGCGGATCCACCGCAGCAACCTGGTGGGCATGGGTGTGCTGCCGCTGCAGTACAAGCCGGGGGAGAGCGCCCAGAGCCTGGGCCTCACCGGTTTCGAGTCGTACGACATCGAGGGGATAAACGACCAGATGAAACCGGGGGCCGAGTTGACCGTGAAGGCGCGCCGGGACGATGGATCGACGGTCACCTTCCAGGCACGGTCCCGGATCGATACTCCGGTGGAGATCGAGTACTACCGGGACGGCGGGGTGCTGCTGACGGTGCTGAACAAGATCCGCGCCGCCGCGAAGTAGGTTTGATAGGATGAACATCATACCGGTCGTTGGCCGCGGAGGAGCCATAGTTTACTGGGCGGCGCTCAGGGGCATGTCCGTCGAAACCCCGGTGCTATGCGACGTGGGTTTCGACAACGCCCTGTCCGGCTCGGGCGACGGCTTGATCCAGGCACTCGGCGACACCACCGACCTGCAGCGGTGCTTAACGTCGCAACGACTCAAGGTGGGTCCGGCACCATTCAGGGCGCCACCGCAGTCATGAATCCCGCGCCAGTTCCCGGAGTTCGTAGAGCTTGGTGAGCGCCTGGATCGGTGTGAGCGAATCCGGGTCCAGGTCCGCCAGCGCCTGCCTCAGGGGACTGGGATCGGGTATCAGGCTCAACTGAGCGGAAGCGTCCCGGCGGCGGCGGATTTTCGCTTCTGATACGTTCACCGGTTTGTGTTCCAGACCCTCCAACACCTCCTCGGCCCGCCGCACCACGCCTTCGGGAAGCCCCGCCAGCTTGGCGACATGGATGCCGTAGCTGCGGTCAGCGCCGCCAGGGAGGACCCGGTGCAGGAACACGATCCCTTCCTCCGTCTCGGCGACGGCTGATGTCAGATTGACCACCCTTGGCAGGCGCCGCTCCAGCGCGGTCAGCTCGTGGTAGTGGGTCGCGAACAGTGTCTTGGCGGCGGCGGCGGGTTGGTTGTGGAGGTACTCCACCACCGCCTGGGCGATGGACATGCCGTCGAAGGTACTGGTCCCCCGTCCGATCTCGTCCAGGATGATCAACGAGCGCGGGGTTGCGTGGTTCAGGATGTTCGCCGTCTCCACCATTTCGACCATGAAGGTGGATTGCCCGGTGGCCAGATCGTCCTGAGCGCCCACCCGGCTGAAGATGCGGTCTACCAAGCCGACGGTGGCGCTGGTGGCGGGCACGAAGGAGCCGATCTGGGCCATCAGCACGATGACCGCCACCTGCCGGAGGTAGGTGGACTTCCCCGACATGTTGGGTCCGGTGATGACGGCGATCTGCTGGCCGGCGTTCGATAGGCGGGTATTGTTACCCACGAATGAGTCGTCGGAAAGAAAACGCTCGACCACGGGGTGCCTGCCGCCCGCGATCCCAATGACATCGCTCTCGTCTATCTCCGGACGGACGTAACCGTACCGGGACGCCGCCTCGGCCAGCCCGGCGAAGCAGTCGACTTCGGCGATGGCCGCGGCGGCCCGGGCGATGCTGTCGCGATGGCCCGCCAACTGGGCGCAGACCTGCCGGAACAGCTCCCGCTCGAGTTCCAGCAGACGGTCCTGCGCCGTCAGGATGGTGGTCTCCAAGGTCTTGAGTTCGGGGGTGTAGAAACGTTCGGCCCCCACCAAAGTCTGCTTCCGGAGATAGCCGTCCGGGATGAGCCGTTGGTGGACGTTGCTGACTTCGAGGTAGTATCCGAAAACCCGGTTGTAGCCGACCTTGAGCGACCTGATGCCCGTCCGTTCCCGCTCGACCCGTTCCAAGCTGACAATGGCCTGCTGTGCCCGCTGGACCCGCTGCCGGAGTTCGTCCAACTCGTCGGAGAACCCGTCGCGGAAGACCTGGCCGTCATCGACCGCGGCCGGCGGGTCAGCGACGATGGCGGCGGCGATCAGGCCCTGGGCTTCGGAACAGAGCGGCATCTCGGCGGCGATGGGGCGGAGCCCCTCATGAGCGGCCCGCTCGATCCCTTCCCGCAGCGCTGGGAGCACGTCCAGGCCGCGGGCCAGTGACGCCAGGTCCCGAGGCGAACAGTAGAACCCGGCCACGCGGTTGATCAGCCGTTCCATGTCGGGCACCCGCTGGAGCAGGCGGCGGACCTCGTCTCGCACGAGCGGCTGGGTGTGGAAACCAGCGACCCCATCGAGCCGTCGTTGCAACGGCGCCAGCGCGACCAGTGGGCGCTCCAACCAACGGCGCAGCATCCGGCCCCCCATGGGCGTTTCGGTGAGGTCCAGGACCGACAGCAGCGATCCCTCTCTGGCGCTTTCGCGGCTCCGTTGGAACAACTCCAGATTCCGCCTGGTCTGAGGGTCGAGGTACATCCACGCATCGGTGGTGTAGGTGAAGAGACGCGTCACCACTGCAAGCGCGGCGGCTTGGTTGGCCTCCAGGTACCGCAGCACGGCTGCAGCGGCGGCCACCGCCAGGGGCAGGTGGTCGCAGCCGAATCCCTCCAGGCTACCCACCTTGAAGTGGCCCATCACGGTCTCCCTAGCCCGCTCACCGTCGAACCACGCGGCATCCACCGCGGTGGCGACTCCCGGCAGTGCCGGAGAATCGCTCCCCTCCATCACCAGCACTTCCGAGGGGCCAAGCCGGTCGATCTCAGCCAAGGCGGCGTCCTCATCGAGTTGGGTGACGCCGAATTCGCTGGTGGTGATGTCGATGTAGGCAACACCGGCCTTACCCGCCAGGGGACCCCGGCCGGCAGGCGCCGGGCAGAATGCCACCAGATAGTTGTTCCGCTTGCTCTCCAGCAGTTGCGGTTCGACCACCGTCCCCGGGGAGACCACCCGCACCACCTCCCGCGCCACGATCCCTTTGGTGGTCGCCGGGTCACCCATCTGCTCGCAGATCGCCACCCGGTGGCCGAGGGCGACCAGTTTGGCCAAATAGCCATCCAGAGTGTGGTGGGGCACGCCCGCCATCGGGATGCGTCCCAGCTTCCCCATGGGGCGTGAGGTCAGCACAATGTCGAGTTCCTTGGAGAGGACGCGGGCGTCGTCGTCGAAGGTCTCGTAGAAGTCGCCCAGCCGGAAGAATAGGATGGCGCCGGGATAGCGCGCCTTCAGATCGAGGTACTGGCGGCGGATGGGCGTAATCCCGGCGTCCTTAGGCATTGGCGCTGCCCTCGTCCCGTCGTTCGTGGACTCTGCTCCGGAATGGTATCTATTCAGTGTCAGGGGTTCGGGGGCTATGAGCCACTCCCTCCACCCCAGGAAAAAGGAGGTGAATTCTATGTGGGGGGCACCCCCATACTCCCCCGGTAGAGGGCTGCCGCCATCGTGCACTCCCACTCCTGAGCCCGGCCGCCCCTCAACAGTGAATTCTTACCCGGAATGGGGGCCAGCGCAGCCCCCAGTGCGATCCGGATGCCGTGGCGGTCAGCGGGTGGGGCGCACCACAGCGGGGCTCAGCCGCAGGCCAGCCGCCGCGTCGAGGAGTTCGGCGAGCGGGCCGCTCAACAGCACCGACGGATCGGCGAGCACGGGAATACGGAGGAACAGCACACCGGAAGGACCGCTGTCGTCCAGGGCCAGCTTCGCCTTGAAGCTGCCTGTGGGCGTCTCGACGGTCACCGGCTCGCCATCAGCGAGGTCGAACCGAAGCGCATCATCGGGCCGCAACGTGAGCAACTCTTCATCCCAGGCCCGGGTCGAAGCGTCCTCGCGGGCAGCCAGCACCTCCCGATGGTAGGGAACCCGCGCCAACCCGGCGGCCAACAGCAGGGGGAACGAAGCATCGTCAGGCCGCAGGTCATCCGGTGCCGCCACCGGCAGGAACCGGACTCTGGGGGATCCAAACCCCTCGGCAAACAGCGTTGCCGTTCCGGGATGGTGCCCTTCCGGGCACGGCCACTGGATGCCGCGCTCCTCCAGCCGCTCGTAAGACAGGCCTCCATACGACGGTACCGAACGGGTGATTTCGTCGAATATCGACCCGGCGTCGAAAAATTCGCATTCCTTAGAATCCATCGCGCTAGCGATCGCGGCAAAACCGGCCCACAGGGGCCTCGACTCGCCCACCGGGGGAATGATGGCCCTCGACCGCTGCACGCGCCGCTCTGAATTGGTGCGGGTCCCGTCCTGCTCGGCGAAGCTGGACAGCGGCAGCACCACATCGGCCTCGGCCGCGGTGGCGGTCAGGAACGAATCGAACACCACAACGAATTCGGCCGCCCGCACTGCCGCAGCCCAGCCGGTCCGGTCCAGTTCCGTGGCCAAGGGGTCGCTTCCGGCGATCAGGAGCGCCCGCCCGGCCGGAACACCGCCGTGTCCCCGGTAGCCCAGGTCCTCTGCACCCTGCTGGTTGCTGGAATCGCGCAATGGGAATAGTCCGGCACCTGCGGCGCCGAGGCTTCCGGTTGCCAGGGCGAGGTTCACCAATGCCGCTACGGCGCCGGTGGCGCCGGTGTGCTGGGTAATGCCGGCATCGTACACAAACGCTGCTCCGCCCGCCGTGGCCAGCGTCCGGGCGGCCCGCCGGATGTCCTCGGCCGCCACCCCGGTGATGGCAGCCGATCGCTCTGGATCGAAGCCGGCGACGGCCGCCTGCACTGCATCGTAGCCCTCGCAGTTCGCCTCGATGAGCTCGGCGTTCACCAGCGATTCCGTCACCATGACGTTGAGCAGCCCCGCCAGCAGCGCTGTTTCGGTGCCGGGGCGGTACTGGAGCCAGGTCTCGGCCCACTTGGTCATCTCGTTGGCACGGGGGCTTGCAACGATCAGGCGCCCCCCGTTCATGCGCGCGGCCCGCCGGATCTGCCAGCCGGCCACGGCGTTGGTCGAGACGATGTCCGACCCCATCATAAATATCCGCTTGGCGGCGGCGAGGTCCTCAAGCGACCCAGTCCCGGCGCCCACCCCCAGGGCAGCTTCGAGCGGAGCGACCAGGGCGCGATCACCCTCGATCCCCGTGACTGAGATGTTCTCCGATTCCATGACCGTCCGGACGAACTTCTGAACGGCGTAGCTCTCTTCGTTGGTGAGCTGGGGAGAGATGGCGGCGCCCAAACCACCATTGCGGTAGCCGGCGAACCGGGATGCCACCAGTGCTGCCGCCTCGTCCCACGAGGCGGGTTGGAGCCGCCCGTCCCGGCGGACCAGCGGCTGGGTGAGCCTGCGGGCGTCGTGGACGTAGCCGAGTCCGTTGCGCCCGCGGCTGCAGGTGACCATTGGCACGCCTTCGACCGCCTTCACGCCACCCACCCGCAGAATACGCTCCTGTTGGAGTTCCACCACCAATTGGCAGCCATCGCCGCAGAAGGGGCAGGTGGTGGTCACGGTGCGTTGAGCGGGGCCCTGCCACTTGCTGGGCTTGTCCAGAATGCAGGCGACCGGGCAAACGTCGACGCAGGCGCCGCAGCCGTCGCACCCCACCGCCTGCAGCGGCAGGCCGAAGGAGGTGTCGATGCGGGAGTCCGGGCCCTTGTAGGTCAGCTCGTAGCAGCTCAGGCCGCGGACCTCGTCGCAGGCGCGCACGCAGCGGGCGCAGAGGATGCATTCGTTGAAATCGAGTTCGATGAAGGGGTTGGAGCGCCCGACGGCCCGCTCTTGGTGGTCCGGACCATACCAAGAGTGGCGCTCCTGGTAGTACCGCATGGGGTACTTGTGCATCTCCAGTTCTTCGGAGGTGCTCTGGAACTCGCACCGCTTGTTCTTGGCGCAGGTGAGGCACCGGTAGGTCACCACCGCATCGCGCAGGCAGATGCCGTCGATCCCGCAGTGCTCTTGGCGGTGGCAGGAGAGGCAGCGGTCGGGGTGGTCGGCCAGGATCAGGCTCATTACCCCCCGCTGCATGTCCAGCACTTCCGGGGTCTTGGTCCACACCACCTGCCCATCGGCGGTGGGTGTGGTGCAGGAGGTGGGGAGCCCGCGTGCGCCGTCGATCTGCACCACGCACAACCGGCAGCCCGCAAAGACCGAGAGCCCCTCGTGGAAGCAGAGGTGAGGGATGCGGACCCCGGCGCGCTCGGCCGCCAGCACCAGCGGAATTCCTCTCTCCACCTGGTATTGTTCGCCGTCGATCGTAATGGTGACCGTTTCCACCAGCGCTGCCTCCCGGTTGTATCTATTCAGTGTCAGGGGGTCGGGGATATGAGCAACTCCCCCACCCCAGGAAAAAAGAGGAGATTCTATGTGGGGGGGTACCCCCACTCCCCCGGCAGAGGGCTGCCGCCCTCGTGCACTCCCACTTTTGAGCCCGGCCGCCCCTCAACAGTGAACTCCTACTCCCGGTTAGATTGGACGACTACGAGTATCGAACTTCGCGCTGGGCCGGAGCAAAAACGGCCTTGGACCGGACCGAAACCGCTCCGGGGACAACAACAAGGCAAAGCCCGCAGCGAACGCACTTCTCGTCGAGGATGTACGCAGCTTCGCTTCGGACCTCGATCGCTCGAACCGGGCAGGCGGCAACCAGCGCCTCGGCCGCTGCGCCCGTCGCTACGGCCGGGTCGACGACGTACTCGGTCATGGCGCGGCATGCGCCCGAAGGGCACCGGTGCTCGAAGACATGAGCATCGAACTCGGTCTTAAACCACTTATAGGCGGCGTTGAAGGGCTTGGGGGTGAACTGACCGTGGACGCAATTGGCGTTTTGCATCACCCCTTCCAGGTGCTGGAGGATCTGGAGGTCGACCGCCGCGGCGGTCCCCCTGGTCATGCGGCCGAGGATGTCGACCATCCGCATCGAGCCGATGCGGCAGGTGGTGCAGCGGCCGCAACTCTCGTCCTGGTCGAACGTAGTGAGCCAGTGGCAGATGTCCACGATGCAGTCGCGCTCGTCGAGAAAGATCAGGCCGCCGCTGCCCATGATGGTCCCCTCGGCATTGAAGTTCGCCGGATCCATGGCGGTGTCCAACCAATCGGCGGGAACAACACCCCCCAGCGGTCCGCCCTGCTGGACACCCTTGAGGGTGTGGCCTTCCGGAATCCCCCCGGCGCACACCTCGAGCAGCGTCCGCATCGGCGTGCCGATATCGACTTCCACGATGCAGACGCGGTTGATGCGCCCGCTTAGGCTGAAGAGCTTGGTGCCCTTGTTGCGCTCGGTGCCCACGCTGGAGAACCACTCCACCCCGTTGCGGAGAATACCCGGAGCGTAGGCATAGGTCTCGACGTTATTGACGTTGGTGGGTTTGAAGAACACGCCCGACTGCGCCGGGAAGGGCGGCTTGATGCGCGGCATTCCCCGGTAGTCCTGGATGGAGGCGATGAGCCCCGTCTCCTCACCACACACGTAGGCGCCGGCGCCCCGCACCACCTGGATGTCGAAGTTGAAATCGCTGCCCAGGACATGCTGTCCCAGGAGACCGGCCTGCCGCGCCTGGTCAATCGCCTTCCGCGCCCGTTCGACGGCCAGGGGATACTCATCGCGAATATAGATGAACCCCATCTCGGCCCCGGCGGTGTACCCGCCGATGGCCATCCCCTCGATGACCTGATGGGGATCGCTCTCAAGCAGGATCCGGTTGACGAAGGCGCCCGGATCTCCCTCATCCGCATTGCACACCATGTACTTCGGCGTTGCCCGTGCGGTCCTCAAGAAGTCCCACTTGCGTCCTGCCGGAAAGTTCGCGCCACCCCGTCCTGTCAGATTGGCGTCCATCAACTCCTTGACGATGTCCTCAGGTGTCATCGAGGTCAGCGCCCGGTCAAGCCCGGCGTAGCCATCCTTTAACAGGTATTCATCGACGCTTTCGGGATCGATAACGCCACAGCGGGCCAGCAGGTTGCGGCGCTGGACCTGGAAGAAGGGCTGCTGGGAGAAGGGGACGATCCCATCGAATCCGGCGGCGCCCTCCACGCCCAGCGCCTGGCCGGCTCGCCGGTCACCCCGCACCACAACATCCCGGATAAGCTGCGCAACCTGGGAAGCATCGACCTGGCCGTAGGTCACCGGCGCCTCGCCGGGGCGGGTGATCACCACCAGCGGCTCGGCCCAACACATCCCGTTGCAGCCGGTGATGCTGACGTTCGCGCCGATCGACTCCGTCGCCACCACCTGACGCGCTGCGTCGAGCGTCTGCACCGCCCCGGCCAGCATGCTGCACGAACCGATCCCGACCTGAATCAGCGCCCGCCCCGCCGCCGCCGTTCTGCGGCCTTCCACCTCTTCCAGCAAGCGCAGGAAGGACTCCATCAGCGCCCTCCCCGGGCGACCACCGCCGACACCTCATCGGCGAGGGCGGCCGCGCCGCCCACCGTCACCTCACGGCGGGCCTCCCCGTTCACATAGACCAGCGGGGCATACTGGCAGTGGCCGGCGCACTGGATAACGTGGATGCCACAGGAATTATCGTCATTGTGCCCGGACGCCGGGAGCCCAAGCCGCCGTTGCAGAATGTCCTTGACCGTCTCGGCGCCCCGGATGTGGCAGGTGGGCCCAAGACACATCCCAACGAGCACACGAGGCGGCGGAGCGGTCCGGAACTCGGTGTAAAAAGTGAGGCTCCCGTAGACCGTGGAGGGATGCAGGTTGAGCAGCTTGGCGATGGGTTCCATGGCCGCTTGGGGAACGTAGCCATACGCCTCCTGGACCCGGTGGAACACCTCCAACAGCACACCCTTGCGGCCCTGGTAAGGGCGCAGGATCGCCTCAATCGGCTCAAGATGATCCGAAGTCAAACGGACCTCACTGCACCAGGCTCAGGGTTTCGGAGGCGGGCGCCGCACCGTGGGTGACAGCCCGGCCCACGCTCCAATAGGTGAAGCCGAAGGCCCGCATCTGGGCGGGGTCGTACAAATTGCGGCCGTCCAAGATCACCGGCAACCGCAGCGCATCACGAATGCGCCGCATATCCAGCCGTTTGAACTCGTTCCACTCCGTAACGATGATCAGCGCGTCGGCATCCTTGGCCGCTTCGTAGGCGTCCTGGCACAGGATGACCCGCGGCAGGATGCCGTCGGCCTGCACCTTGGCCATCGCCGCCGGGTCGTAGGCTTTAACCACGGCGCCGGCGGTCTCCAGCAGGTGAATGATGTCGAGGGAGGGCGCCTCGCGGATGTCGTCGGTGCCGGGTTTGAAGCTCAGGCCCAGCACCGCCACCGTGCGCCCCTCCAGCCCCCTCACCCCGGCGTCAGGCGCCACGCTGGCCAGCAACTCCCGCAGCCGCTGAACGATCAGGCGGCGCTGGTCGCGGTTGATATCCATCACCGCTCGCAGCAACTGGGGGTGGCAGCCATGGATGGCGGCCTCGTGCTCCAGCGCCCGTACGTCCTTGGGCAGACAACTGCCGCCGTAGCCGATACCGGCGTCCAAATAGCCCTGGCCGATGCGGGAGTCCAGCCCCATACCGCGGGCGACTTCCTTCACATCTGCGCCGACCTTCTCGCAGATCGCGGCGATCTCGTTGATGAAGGCAATTCGGGTTGCCAGGAACGCATTCGAGGCGTACTTGATCATCTCGGCGGTGTTGAGGTCGGTGATGATCACGGGGCAATCGAAGGAGGCGTAGAGCGCCGCCACCTGCTCCGCGGCAGCGCGGTCGGTGGCGCCTAACACCACCCGGTCCGGCTGCAGGAAGTCCCGGACCGCCGTCCCCTCCCGGGTGAATTCCGGGTTCGACACCACGGCGAAGGGAACCCGCCCGTTCACCCGTTTGATGATGGCGGTCACCAAGTCGCCGGTCCCAATGGGGACGGTGCTGCGGTTGACCACCACGACGTTTTTTTCGACGTGCCGGGCGATGCCTTCAGCCGCCTGCCGCACCTGGCTCATGTCCGCTTCGCCGCCGATGCCGGAGGGCGTGTTGACAGCAATGAACACAAAATCGGCGTCGCGCAGCCCCTCGCCGTAATCGCCGGTGAAGGCCAGCCGCTTGGCGCGGACGTTGCGGTCGACCAGTTCGGCCAGCCCGGGTTCGTAGATGGGAAGCTGGCCCCGTTGCAACATCGCCACCTTCTCCTCGGCGATGTCGATGCAGCGGACATCATTGCCGAGATCAGCGAAACAGGTCCCGGTCACCAGGCCCACGTAGCCGGTGCCGATGACGGCGATGTTACTCAAGGGATCGCTCCTCTGTGGCGTCCAGGCAATCCGCGGAAGGCAGGAGCGGGGCGAGGGGCATTGTGCTTTTCTTCACCATTTGCGCCCTATTATACGGAAGGGTGCGCCGGAACGGAAGGCGGAGTCGAGAGAGTATCCGCAGATTGCGCAGATTTCCGCAGATGTGCGAACAGTGAAACCGCAAAAACAGGGTGTCCAGCGGGTCTCCCGCTGGCGGGGTTTGAGGGGTGTCCCCTCATATACCCTTACCCTTCTTTTTTCCCTCGGGGAGGGGTTTGCGCTGAGTTCCGCTGCAATGACGGACGTGAACGAGGTGCGCTGATAATTCGCACCTTGTCACGGTCCGGTGGTGCCTGGTCATGGGTGTCTGAGTAGTTACGAGGTGTTCGATCAGGTTGACACCCAGCAGTTCCATACCTAGGAGGCTGGTGTTTTCGTGACCGGGTGGGATCATGACGGTGCGTACTAAAATTGGGGACGCGTAGAGGACAGGGGGCAACCATGCGACGAAGCGAGCGAAGCGTGCACCAGCCCGCTGCGGGAGCGTGGGGCCTCCGGTTGCCGCGATGACCCTGGGCAT
>SHYD01000081.1 GCA_009692945.1 Dehalococcoidia bacterium
TGCGGTCCCGCCAGCGTCGCAAGAAACGGCGTACGTGCCGGTGGGGCCGGAGGTCGCCATGGACCGGCTCTTCTGCTTCAAATACACCCGTAAGGTCACCTCGGACAACACCATCCAGTTCGGGAGCCGTGTGCTCCAAATCCCGCCAGGACCGGACCGCCTCAGCTATGCCCGGAGCACCGTCCAAGTACAAGAGCACTTGGATGCCCGGCTGACCATCTCCTACCAAGGGCGTTGCCTGTTAACGGTTCCCGCAGATCCCTCGGCGCTGATTCGCGCATGTCCCCGGCGTACCCACCTCGAGACCGGTGCGTTACCGCAACCGCAACCGTCTGGTGGTGGTCAAGTGGGCAGCGGCGGACCGCTGCCCACTTGACCACCACCCCTGCAGCCCCGGCCACCTAAACCCGGGTCAGGCCACGTCTGGCGTCTTAAGCCAAAAGGACAGAATCACTGATGGCTATAGCGGACAGATTCACTGATGGTCTACAGCAGCCCCAGCCGGCAAATCCACCAATCCACGAAGCCACTCCACTTCGGCGGCCAACCCCGCCGCCAACCCGACTTTCGGTTGGTACCCCAAAGCCTCGGCCGCCCTATGGATGTCCGCGGAGGTGTGACGGGCGTCGCCGCGCTGCATGGGTTGGTAGTGGATCTCGGCTGCCGTCCCCGTCAATCGTTCGAGGTGGCGCAGCGCCTCCCGCAGCCCGACGCGGGCGCCGCCGCCGACATTGAGCACCGAGCCCGGCGGTCCTTGCTGTGCCGCCTGGACATTCGCCGCCACCACATCGGAGACAAAGGTGAAATCCCGGGTCTGCAGGCCGTCGCCGTAGATCCGGATCGGCGCCCGCTGCAATAATGCCCGGCCAAAAATATGGAACGCCATGTCCGGGCGCTGCCTGGGACCGTAGACCGAGAAATACCGCAGGGACACCGTAGGAACCCCATAGTTGCGCCAATACAGGTAGCAGAGATGTTCTGCCGCCAGTTTGGTCACGCCGTAGGGTGACAGGGGTTGCGGCGTGGCGCTTTCGGTGGTGGGATACGATTCGGCATCGCCGTACACAGAGGACGAAGAGGCGTAGACCAGCTTGGTTATTCCCGATCCCTTCGCCGCCTCCAGAACCCGCTGCGTGGCCAGCACATTATCCCGGGTGTAGATATCGAATGTGGCTCCCCAACTTGCCCGTACCCCGGCCTGCGCCGCCTCATGGAACACCCAGTCCGCCCCTTCCATTAGCCGCCGCACGTCGGCGGTGATCAGATCGCCCTCAACGAAGCGGTAGCTGGGGTGGCTTTGAGCCGGGGCCAGGTTTCGCCGCTTGAGGAAAGTCGCATAATAGTCGGTGAACGAGTCGATCCCAACCACGTCGTGTCCCAACTCCAGCAGCCGTTCAACAAGATGTGAACCTATGAAACCGGCGGCGCCGGTGACCAATGCTCGCAACGCATTCCTCCGCAGCTAGTCCAGCCAGCATAGGGACCCCCTTCATAGGGTGTCAATCGATACGGGCCCATTCGAGCAACCGGGATCCCCCCTGAATACCCGGACACAACGAGCCGGGCAACCCCGCCGGGCGACCCGATGAAGTAACGCCGCAGATCAATCGTTCAAGAGAAAGGGGGAGCGCACACGGAACCACACCACCCACCGCTGACGTGAACGGCGGGCTTTCAACGGCTCACGCGCCGGGAGGCGCTACAGCCACCCATCGATAGGCAAGGAGCAACGGTTGGGCCGCATCATTCTCTTGATCGCTGGATTGTTCTTAATGTCCCTATCCCTGGCGCTGCTCTGGGGCGCGAGCATTGCCGGCAACGCTACGCTGGCCAGCGCCGGCTTAGCGCAGGCCAACTACAAACCCAGCGACGTCTTCCTCGTTTTTATAGCGACCTTCATCGCCGGTTATGTTTTCGTGGTGGGAACATTCCTACAGAACTTTTTCGACGTCTTGGTTTCGGCCCTCACGGGCGGGCACAACCTTTCGCGCGAGCAGGCGAGGCGGAGCAGCCACGAAGGCTGGGATCTGGGACCAAAAGTCATCTTCGGAGGGTTCACTTACCTGTTGATAACCGTGCTGTATGGGGCGGTTCTTCAGTTGTTCGTGATCCCCGACAGTCAGGGCTTGAGCCGGTTCCTCGATCTGGAGTTCGTGAAGCACACGCTGGCATGGCCCTATTGGTGGTGCGCTGCGCTCAACGTCTACGGCATTCCGTTCAACGCCTTTTAGCGGCGCGGCGAGACCGCCAATCGCGACGTGATCAACCGGGTGCTCCCCCGGGCGCCCGGCACCCGTCGCACGGGCAGATTGCCCGGAGCCGATCATACGGGTAAATCCCGGTGTCGTGGCGGTCAGACCACGTGATCTTAACGGCGTAGTTTCCAACCGCCTCGACCCCGATGGGATGGATGTCTGGATCGACGTCAGCATCTTTGATGACTCGTTCGCCCGTCCACTCCGACACGCACGCTGCACAGTGGCACATGAACCGCAGATAGCGGCTCGTGAAGACCGAGGAATGCCCATCGCTCCAATCGATGTAAAACCCCTCGGGATGGACGTCGATTTTTGTAGGGCGGGTTGGCGTCATGAACCCGCCTTGGGGGCGAGACCGGCCAGGGTGGCTCTGATCTGGGCCGGCGATTGCCCATGCACGAATTCCACCACGGGCATTGCGCTGCCGGCGGCCCGGTAGTCATCCATTCGGGCCCGGCACCTATCGGCGGAGCCGACCAGCATCATGGCATCCACCATCGCATCGGACACCAGCTTCGCCGCTCTGATCCGATCGCCCGCGAGATACGCCGACCGCACCTGATCCGCTTCTGCGGCGAACCCCTGGCGCGAAATCGTCTGATGATAAAAGACGCCCATCCCGCCGATGTAGTAGGCCATGTGGGCTCGGGCCATATCCCACGCATGGGCGTCATCGGAAACGATGGCATGGACGCCGTTCCCAATGATGATTCGGCCCCCATCCCGCCCGGATGCCGCCGCTTCTTCTTGGATCATCGCAGTCCCAGCCTGAATGCCCTCGGGCGTCGTCCAGATTGGGAACCACCCGTCGGCAACAGCTCCGGTCGCCCTGATGCCGGCCGGGCTTATCGAGGCAAAGTAGATTGGGAGGTCACTTTGGACCGGCCGTACCCGCATCCGGAAGTTCTTCAGCTTGAAAATCTCACCGTCGTAGTTGACCCGATCCCCCCTGAGCGCCATCCGGACGATTTCGGCGTACTCCTTGAGGCGCTGGGCCGGCTGGGCGAAGGGGACGCCATGCCAGTTTTCAACCACCAGTTTCCCGCTTGTGCCCAATCCCAGGACCGCCCGGCCCCCCGAGATCTGGTCCAGCGTGGCTATCGACTGAGCGACCAAGCCGGGAGTCCGGCTGTACACGTTGGCGATGCCCACCCCGAGCCGGATCGTTTTGGTGTGGCCCGCCAGCCACGCCAGCGTGGAAAAGACCTCCTGTCCCCATGCCTCTCCCATCCAGAAGGTATCGTAGCCCAGTTCCTCGGCGAAAAGGATGGTGTCCAGTTGTTGGCTGACCGGCAGGCCATCCCAGATGGGCATGGCCAGGCTGATCGGGGGATTAGTGTTGGTCATCGAGGGCTCCATCGCTACCAGCCTCCGCAGTGGAAGGCCGCTCATTCCAGAGCCGTTCCACCGTGCGGGCGGAGACATCATAGCTGAAGCCACGTCGCAGTAGAAAGTCGCCCAGACGCTTCCTGAAAGTGGGGTAGTCGCCCGCGGTGAGGCGCTGAGCGCGGCGGGCCCCCGCCCGATAGGCCGTGGCCGTGTCGTCCAACGCGCCGGCCACGGCCTCAGCTAGTTCCGGAGCGATCCCCTTCTGCTTCAACTCCCATTGCACCAGCTTGCGGCCTCGGGGGCGCTGCACGGTGCGGTTCTCGGACCACTGTTGAGCGAACGCTGCATCGTCGAGAAACCGGTGTTCCTTGAGCCGGTGCACCACATCATCGGCCGCCGCGGCCGGTACGCGGCTTTTCCGAAGCCGCTCCCTCACCTCAGCCTCGGTGCGGGGCCGGTAGGACAGGAACTTGTACGCCGTTTGCAGCGCGCCCGCCAGCGCATCCCGGCGACGCAGGCCATCGACTTCATCGTCGTTGAGGCGGGCGCCGATGAACACTCCAGCATCGCGCACCGTCTGCTGCCGGATGCTGAACGCGAAGGACCCGTCCAGGTACAGCAACAGCACCCCTCGCACCCCCACCTGGGGGAGCATCGCCGTGACGGCAGGCATCAGAGATCACCTCCGGGGAGGGGTTCCACCACCCCGATCCAACCGCTACTCAGCGCCTTCCTCATCCTGCTCGATGCCAGGCGAAACGGCGATCCCGACCCCGGCGGCAGCCGCAACTGCGTTGCCGCGAATCAGGGCTTCAATCTCTCCCGACACTTCCTTGTGCCGGATCAGGTAATCACGGACGTTCTCTCGACCCTGGCCCAACTTGGTTTCGCCGTAGCTGAAAAATGCACCGCTCTTTTTCATGATGCCCATCTCCACCCCAAGGTCGATCAGGTCGCTCTCCTTGCTGATGCCCTGATTGAACAGGATGTCGAATTCGGCCACACGGAAGGGGGGCGCCACTTTGTTCTTGACCACTCGGGCCTTGGTGCGGTTGCCGACGATCTGCGTACCCTGCTTGATGGCCTCGACGCGGCGGATCTCAATTCGCACCGAGCTATAGAATTTGAGGGCGCGTCCGCCCGGCGTTACCTCCGGGTTTCCGAACACCACCCCCACCTTTTCCCGCAGTTGGTTGATGAATATCACCGCAGTGTTGGTCTTGCTGATGACTCCGGTGAGCTTTCGCAACGCCTGCGACATCAGCCTGGCCTGGAGCCCCATCTGCGGATCGCCCATATCGCCTTCGAGTTCGGCTCTCGGGACCAGCGCAGCCACGCTATCGATGACCAACGCATCGACGGCACTGGAACGAACCAACGCTTCCGCAATTTCGAGGGCCTGCTCACCGGTGTCCGGCTGGGAAATGTACAGTTCGTCCACGTCCACCCCGCAGCGGCGGGCGTAGCTGGGGTCCAACGCATGCTCGACATCGATGTAGGCCGCAACCCCGCCCGCCGCTTGGGCCTGAGCGAGGATGTGCTGCGCAAGGGTCGACTTCCCCGCCGACTCGGGGCCGTAGATCTCGGTGATGCGGCCCCGGGGGATGCCACCGATACCCAACGCGATGTCGAGGGTCAAAGACCCGGTGGAGATCGCCATAACCTCATGGTCGACAGAGGACTCCCCAAGTTTCATGATGGAGCCCTTGCCGTATTCCTTTTCGATCCGGAGGATCGCGTCCTGCAAGGATTTCGTTTTCTCACCGTATGCTGCCGTCATTGCGCGCTCCTTTCGTTAACGAACACCCGTTCTACTTGCCCGATGGTACCATAGCATCAGGGTCTGCACAAGTCCAGCAAACAAGAAAATTGTAAGAATTCACTGTTGAGGGGAGGCCGGGCTCAGGAGCGGGACTGCACGAGGGCGGCAGCCCCTCCTGCTTGTCCTGAGATCGTCGAGGGGCCGGGGGAGTGGAAGCGCCCCCATAGGAGTGGGCAACTTTTGAATTCGTGCCTGGATGTGGGTTCCAGGACGGGAGGTGTGCAGAGGGGGCGCAGCCCCTTCCGCCGGGGCGTGGGGTGTCCCCACACACAAACGGAATGGGTGGGTGGGTGGGAAGTACAGGCTTCGAGGTTGTCCGACGAGAAACCTGCCCACTCCTATGGAGCGCCCCCCCACATAGCATTCTCCTCTTGTTGCCTGGGGTGGGGGAGTAGCTGATATCCCCCGAACCCCTGACACTGAAGAGAAACAGCAAATTCGCTCGTCAACACTGGGGCGGCCGGGCGAAGCCGGCAGCCCTGCCTTCGATCACTGAACACCGCCCAAGGGCCGGGTCACCGAACAACCCCATATGAGCCCCTTGCGCGAAAAGGTCAAGGTCACTGTTTCATGCCGGACCCGATAACAATAGTCTTCATGGGCACCCCGCAGTTCGCGGTCCCCAGCCTGGACCGGCTGGCTGCCCATGGATTTTCCATTGTGGCAGTCTACACCCAACCGGACCGGCCGTCGGGCCGGTCCGGCGCACCGGCGCCAGGCCCGGTCAAACAAGCCGCCTTGCGGCTGGGGTTGCCGGTAACCCAACCCCGGTCGCTGAGGAGGGCGGAGGAGATCGGCCATTTGCAAGCCCTCCAGCCGGACCTCATCGCCTTGGCGGCCTACGGCCTCATCCTGCCGCAGGCCGTGTTGGACATCCCCCGGTTTGGCGGGCTGAACGTTCACCCATCGCTGCTGCCGCGCCACCGCGGGCCCGCCCCTGTGGTTGGAGCGCTGCTGGCCGGCGACGCCGAAACCGGGGTCAGCATCATGCTCATGAATGCGGGGATGGACACCGGCGACGTCCTCGCTCAACAACCATGTCCCATCGGGCCGGGGGAAACGGCGGCCGGCCTTACCTCCCGGCTGGCCGAATACGGCGCACGCCTGCTCTGCGACACCATCGATCGCTGGGTAGCCGGAAGCATTACCCCCACGCCCCAAGACGACGCGCAGGCTACTTACACAGCACTCCTCACGAAAAACGACGGCATGATCGACTGGCGGGAACCAGCCAGCATCATCGCACACAAGGTGCGCGCCTACCAGCCCTGGCCCGGCTGCAATACGCTGTGGAACGGGAAACGCCTCAGCGTATTGCAGGCCGCTGTCAGTCCCTGCTCACCCCCAGGCATCCCCGGCGCCGTGGCTTCTCCCGCTCGGGGCCGCGCCATCGTTTGCACCGGCCTTGGCGGTCTGGAGCTCTTGGCGGTGCAGCTTGAGGGCAGGAAGCCGCTGGGAATCCGCGCATTCTTAGCGGGCGCCACCACGTTCGCCGGCTCCGTGCTGACGGCCCCTGAATCAACAGACTTCAACAATCCAGGAACGGCGAGGCCTAATTAGATGCCTTCTCTGCTCGATCACGACCTCCCAGCCCTGCGCCGGCACATCGAGTCGTTGGGGCACCCGGCCTACCGCGCCCAACAACTGCTGGAATGGGCGTATCGAGGGGCAACTTCCTACGATGCGATGCCAAACGTCCCCAAGGCACTGAGGACAGAATTGGCCGGTTGGGCTCGGGTCCGTTCACTCGAACCGATCACTTCGAGCGAATCGTCAGACCACAGGACCACAAAACTGCTGTTTCGGCTCCCCGACGGGGCCTCCATAGAGGCGGTTCGGATGACCGGGCGGAACTCCGACGGCGGAGAACGCGTGACTATTTGCGTGTCGAGTCAAGCCGGATGCGCCTATGGCTGCAAGTTCTGCGCCACAGGGCAGGGGGGTTACGGGAGGAACCTGTCCCAGGGCGAGATTGTGGAGCAGGTGCTGCACTTTCTCCCCCCGGCGCCTCGGGCGGGCGCTCCCCCGGCCATCACGAACATTGTGTTCATGGGGATGGGGGAACCCTTCGCAAACTACGGGCCGGTGATGGGAGCCATCGGAGCGCTGAACGCCCCCTGGGGTCTCGGGTTGGGAGCCCGCCATCTGACCGTCTCGACCGTTGGGTTGGTTCCGGAGATCCGGCGCTTCGCCCAGGAGCCGGTCCAGGCGGGTCTCGCCATATCCCTCCACGCCCCGTCCGACACGCTCCGCGATCAGTTGCTGCCGGTGAACCGCAAATATCCCTTGAAGTTGCTCATGGCTGCCTGTCGCCAGTACATCGCCCGGACCAGCCGCAGGGTGACCTTCGAGTACATCCTGTTGCCGGGGGTCAACGACTCGATGAATCATGCAGCCGAACTGGCCACGCTGTTGCGGGGCTTGTTGTGTCACGTAAATTTGATCCCCAACAACCCGACACCGGACGGCCCTTTCGGCCGCGCCGAACCGGGCGTCATGCGGGCGTTCACGGACGCGTTGAAGCGAGCAGGCATTCCCGCCACGTTACGGGCGACTCAGGGGATGGAGATCCAGGCTGCCTGCGGGCAGCTTCAAACCGGGTCGCAGCGGCGCGAGCAACCCGAACCGTAGGCGAGCCTGCCGTCATCTCAGGCTGCAAAAATGGGGCCCCGATTTCGGAGCCCCATTATCAACCCTCGGGTGTTGCTACTCGAGTTCCCGCAGGAACTGCTCGATGGCGGGCGGGAGAGGGGTCGGCGGATCCGGTGCGGCAGTCCGCTCGGGTTTACCGCGGGCATCGTAGCGTTCTTCCAAGTGGGTCAGCGCCCGCTTCAGTTGGGGGTTCGCCTCAACCGCTGTGGAGACCTGCCGCAATTGATCCTCGGCCTTAGTCTGGGTTTCTTTCAGGTCCAAGCTGATCCCGTAGATCTCCGAGAGCACCTCAAGCATCCGCAGTTTGCCCGCGTAATCCTCGTCCAAGGGCGCATATTGCGGCAACCGCACCAACATATTCAGTGTTTCCATTCCCTTGGCGGCCGCCAACTGTGGGATCTGAGTCAGGATGGTTGTGGGGCCTTCATAGGTGCTGGTTCGCACCCCGTACTTGAGGAGCGTTTCCTGAATCGACATATTCGAGGAAGACCCGCTTATTTGAAGCGGCCGGGTATGAGGCACGAGGTCGTACATGGCGCCCATCAACACATATCGTTTCGCTGAGAACTGCTCCATCACCGCCATTACGCTCTCGACATACTCCTCACTGTTGTTGTGGGGCTCCATCATCCTGAGGATGATAAAATCATTGGCTTCGGGACCTCGCGCATAGCGGAGGAAGGTGTTGGGGACATCCACGTTCCGAACCCCATCAACAAAATAGGAATTTGGCCGGTACCGGGTGAAGTCGAAGAAGCGGCCGGGCCTGGCCAGCTCGCCAAGCGGCTGGGCGTGCAGTGCATGCTCCAACTCGGTCAGCGCCATCGCGCCCACCGACCCGACATCCACCCAGGGGCGCAGCATGGCAAGCACATGGGGCTCCCGCAGGCCGGTTGGCGGGTCGGGGAGGTGAAACGCTCCTAGGTCCATGGCGTCATGCTAACAGAGGGCGCAACCAGCGGCAAACCGAGAGGACAACCCCGGGCGCACGCCGGGTGCTCACGAGCGCTTTACCAGGAAATCGATGTGGAGGATTTCGCCGTGCACCGGATCGCGGTGCAGGTGATCGAGCCGTACATCAAAAGAGCCTTCCGCCCCCGCCTCACCAACGCTCAAAGTCAGCTTCTTCGGAACGCCATCGTGCAACAACTGGCGGACCTTGGCGGTTTCAATCTGGATCGAGCGGGATTCTACTCCCGGCCCAAAGATATGGGCAGGCGTGACCCCCTGCCGCCGGAGCTTCTTGGTGCTCTTGCCGAGCACCGTCCTCGTCTGCACTTTCAGTTCCACGTCAGTTCAGAGCCTCCCGTATTTGCCGTGCTAGGTTTTCGAATTCGACTTCGCTGATGACGGGTGCCAGTGCTCCCGTGGGGATACCGTCGTCCAAGTCGACCCAGGACTTGCATCCGTGGTAGTGGGCATGCACCGGAGCAACCACCGGATGCTCCAAGCGCTGCGCCATGATCAAGACGATCTCCAGCGGCTTCCGCGGCCGCCAATGCAAGCGCTGCTCCGCGTAATCGCCCGTCCAGATGTGGTAGGGGGAAAGCGCCGCCAACTTTTCCGGATCACTGATCTCGATGACCTGCCGCACCTGGGCAAGATGAGTGAACGTCACCGAAGCGGGTGTCTCTCGCTGCGGTTCACCGCCCCAAGGCTCCAACGTTTCCCGCAGACCGGCGTGGTACTCGCTCTTCAGCAACTCCGCCTTCTGGTGTTCAAAGGTCGGATAAAGGAGGAACTCCTCGTGCTCGATCTTGAATTCCTTCTCGCGGATGCCACCTTTTCGGAGCAGCAGGATTTGCCTGCCGGCATCGATGGCCTTAATCGCCACCGCCCATTCCTTCAACGAATGCATTGTCAGCGTCTGGAGCATCGCGAAACCTCACCAAGCCCGTCCGAGGGCACTGTTACCTGATCAATTGTATCCAGAGCGGCAGCGGTGGTCAACGACAACGCGGCCCACGTGTTGGCGAACAATGAAAGTGTCCGCCCTTAAGCAATCAGTGAAAATGTCCTCCTATGAACAAGGACATGATCACGATGACGGCGAAAGAACAGCGACGGATGCACGTGGTGACGCAGGTACTCAGCGGCGCGCTGAAGC
>SHYD01000012.1 GCA_009692945.1 Dehalococcoidia bacterium
GGCAGCGGTCCGCCGCTGTCCATCTTGTCCACCACCCCTGCAGCCCCGCCCCGGCCACCTAAACCCGGCTCAGGCCACGTCTGGCGTCTTAAGCCAAAAGGACAGAATCACTGATGGCTATAGCGGACAGATTCACTGATGGTCTACAAACAAGCGCGGGTTCACAAGCTGATCTTGGAGAGCGGCAAGAGCTTCACCATTAAGGGAGTCTGACGGCCCGATGGCTATCGGGGACGGCTTCCCCTCACCACCGCGCCCTCAGGGGTGATCCGCACCTCCACCGTCCCATCGCGATCGGTACGCAGCACAGGGAGCGCCCGGAGACGGGCTTCGATCTCCGGTGAGGGGTGCCCGAAGGGGTTGTCCGCTCCCACCGATATCACCGCAACGTTGGGTGCGACGGCGCCCAGGAAGGCCTCGCTGCTGGAGGTCCGGCTGCCGTGATGGGCGAGTTTGAGGACGCTGGTCTCCAGCTCCGGCCCATCGGCCGCAAGCAGCCAGCGCTCGGCAGGCGCCTCGATGTCGCCGGTCAGCAGCACCGATTGTCCATGCGCTCGCAACCGCAGCACAAGGGACGCGTCGTTCACCGAACGGCCGAACACCCGCAGCGCCTCAGGCGTGGGGTGGAGCACCGCCAGTTCGGCCCCATCCAAACGCAGGACCGAGCCAGCGGCCAGCGTCAGGCGTCTGACGCCCCGGTTTTCGATGAGCCGCTCGAACTCGGCGTACTCAGCACCAGCCCCACGAATGCCGCCTTCCACGACTCCGCCCACCTGATAGCGCTTCACCACCTCCAGCAAACCGGTCAGATGATCCCGTTGCGGGTGGGTCAGGACCACGAGGTCGATGGACCGGTCCCAGAAGGGCAACGCCTGCCCCAGGTGGTTCAGCAGCTTCCCCGGAGATGGCCCGCCATCAATGAGCACTCGCTGGCCGGAAGCCGTGGTCACCAGTATCGCGTCGCCCTGGCCGACATCGAGGAACCGCACCGTCACGTCTCGATGCGTGCGGCTGAAGGCCACGGCCCAGGCCCCGAGTCCCAATGCCAGCAGCAGGACGGCCGCGCCGAAGGCGGCAACCGTTGTCTTCGAGCCAGCCGCCCTGAGCAATAGGCGCATGCCCTCGCTCTCCCCGGGAACATGGGGTCCCCCGGACCAGGCAGGTCTGCGGTGGACCAGCCACAGGGCACCGGCCAGCAGGCCGAGGTAGACCGCCCCCGCAACGGAGGTGACGCCAGGCACCTGCAGCGATGCTCCAGGTGCCTGGGCCCAGAAATGGACCACCGCCAGCAGGTAGCTGCAGGCCAACCAGGTGCCTGCCGCAAAGGGGGCGGCAAGGAGCGGGCTGAGCATCCCGGCGAGGGCGGTGGCGAGGGCCAGGGGCAGGATCACGGCGAGCACCGGCAGTGCGAACAGGGTTGCGGGTAGCGCAACGAAGGGCACCGAGCCGAAGTTGACCGCTTGGACCGGCAGCGCCGCGGCCTCGGCCCCGATGGAGCCTGCCAGGGCAGCGATGGTCACAGCCGCCACTGCGCGTCCCCAGGGGCGCTCGTCGAGCCGGCTCCCGATGCGCGACCAGAGGGCGTGCTGGATCGGCGGTGCAATGAAGAGGATCCCGGCCAGCGCCAACACGCTCAATTGGAACCCCAGGTCCCGCAGCACCCCAGGATCGGCCAGCGTCATGAGCGCGCTTGACAACCCCAGAGCCAACGCCGGGTGGTACTGCCGCCCGGCGAACCCGGCGCCGAGCAGCAGCGTGGCCATGAAGGCCGCCCGGATGATGGAGGCCGGCAAGCCGCTGAGGAGGGCGTAGCTCCACACGAAAGCCAGGAACGCGAACCCGAAGAGGCGGTTCCGCCTTCCGGCCAGCGGGACCACCAATACCACCAGGATGCCGGTGACCACATTCAGGTTGTGACCGGACACGGCGAGGATGTGCGTCGTCGCGGTCCGCTTGAAGTCCTCGTTGATCTCTCGGGGGATCCCCGTCCGGATGCCGAGCGCGATCCCTTGGGCGAGAGCGCTGTGTGGCTCGGGAAGGGCCGATTGGAGACTGCCGGCAAGGGTGTCGCGCAAGGTGAAGATGGCGGACAACGCGGGATTGCCCTGGCCCTCTTGAACGATTTCGATGCGGGGGTAGCGCATGACGCTGCGGACCCCTCGCTGGGCGAGGTACTCCCCGTAGTCGAACTGGCCCACCGGCGCCGGCGCCTGAAGTTTGCCTTGGAGTTCCACGACGTCGCCGTAGCGGACCGGAGTCGCAGACCGGCTGGAAACCAGCACGGAACCCTGCAACTTCTGCCACCCAGCGCCATCGGAGCCTATCGCAGCGTCGACCGCAAGAACCCAGCGGGAGGTCGCATCGAGGGTCTCGGGGGGCAACTCCACCCGGCCCCGCAGTCCGATTGCTCCGGAATCCCGCAGCGGGGCCAGGGAATCGACGGACCGCTCGTGCCCGTGGTGGAGTTGCCGTGAAGCGCCGATGAAGATTAACGCCAGCACCAGGAAGGCGAACCGCATACGAGGATTGCGAGCGAAGACCGCGAGGATCAAACAGCCTGCGGCCGCGGCAAGCCCCGGAGGCCAGGGCAGTCCCTCTGCCACGCTTCCGGCGGCCACTCCGGCAACGGTCGCCAGGCTCAGCCAGAACAGCGGCATGGCTACCTGGTGGCGATGAGGTCGCGCAACCGCTCGTACAGGCTGGCCGTTACGATGCGCCGTTCGACCAACTCGGCGGCGTCGATAAACGCCCCATCGCTCTCCCGCGACTCGACAATCCGCCGAGCGCGGACGGCGCCGATCCCGGGGAGGGCTTCCAGCACCTGCTGGTCCGCGGTATTGATGTTGGTTCGGGGGGCGCCAACGGCGCCGCCCGGCAGCCGCTCGCCGCGGGCGGGAATCGTCACCTGGGCCCCATCGCGCAGGCGGGCCGCCAGATTGATTTGACTGAGGTCTGCGTTCTGTGCCGGGCCGCCGGCCGCCCGCATGGCATCATCGATGCGGTCACCGGCAGCCAACTGATACGCCCCCGGGGCTTGGACCGCTCCGACGACGTGTACGGTTAGCTGCCCGGGCGTGGCCGAGGGCGCCGGAAGGACGATCTGGACCGGCTCACGGGCGGACGTTTGGACGGAAAGTGCAGCGACCCCAGAAGCCAGCACCAACGACGGCGCGCCGAACAACCAGACCCAACGAGGCGCACCCATGGCTCACAGCAGCCGTTTCACCGAACGCATGGTCTTGACCAGCCGGGTGGGGACGTGCACCAAGGGGTTGGCCCGCTGCCCCACCAAGCGGCCCTGGCGCAGTTTGGCGAGGAACTCCTGGGGATCGCGGAGGTCGAAATCCTCCATTTCGATATGGGCGCCACCGATCTCAGAGGGGGTGTGAGAGTCGCTCCCGATGCCGAGCGCGTGACCCCGCCGCCGGCCGTAATCCTCGGCCCGCTGAGAGTCACGCAGTAACGTGGTCCGGCAGTTGAACGCCTCAGTGATGTCGATCTGTCCGGCGAATTTGTTGAGCGCGGTCTCGGTCAGCCGGCTGCCGCGAAAGCGGTCGTAGGGGTGGGGGACCGCCGCCAGCCCGCCCTGCCGGTGGATGCGGTCCAGGGTCTCCTCGGGAGTCAGGTCTCGTGGCACTTCTTCTGTCAGGAACAGGCCGATGATCTCGCCCTGATCGGTTTTGATCTCCTCGCCGACGATCACCTTGAACGGCGCGATCTGCTGGACGTACCGCGCGCCGTCGATATTGTTGTGTTCGGTCACCGCCAAGCAGGTGATTCCTCTGCTGACGCAGCGGGCCACCAGCACTTCGGGAGGCATGCTGGAATCGAAGGAGAAGCGAGTATGGCTGTGGAGATCAACGTGAAGCATGGGCACCGGTGGGCGCTGTCCTGGAGCTATTGGAGGGCTTCTACCGAGTCGGGCTGTTCCTCGGCCTCGGCCGTGATCTGGACGATGCGGAGTTCAGCTACGTCCAACTGCCTGCCGCAGATCCTGGCGAGGCGCATCCCCTCTTCGAACAGCGTGATGCTCTGGTCGAGGGGCAGCCCACCCGATTCGAGGCGGCGCACCACATCCTCGAGGGCGGTGTACGCTTCCTCGAAACTCGGTTCTCGTTTGGCCATGTGCTACTCCTCGGGGCCATTATAGCCGAAGGAGCGGCCTCCTATAATCCGTGGAAGGGAAAAACCGTCGCCTTGATGGCCGTCACTTGGGCCTCGGCATAGGTGAGGTTGCGGTCGATCACCGAAGGGTCGAATTGGGGTGGTTGCGGGTCTCGCAAGGCTTTGACCCCGTAGGTATCCTGGTAAGCCTCGGGGATTTCATCAGGCAGATCGATGCCCAGCATCCAGCCGTACTCCAGCGCCCATACCCGGGCGACGGCGGCGATGTCGTAGCCCCCACCGCCCAGCGCCACCACCTTCGAGGCGAGGCCCAGCAGCCGCGGCAGGATGACAGAATAGGCCCGGGTGGTGAGTTGAAGGTGGGCCAGCGGGTCGAGGTAGTGGGCGTCCACTCCCAGTTGTAGCACCAGCACCTGAGGGGCGAAGGCCTCCAGCAGAGGTGGAACGGTGGCTTCGAAGGCCCACATGTAGGTGTCGTCATCGGTGTAAGGGAGCAGCGGCAGGTTCACCGAATGGCCCCTGCCCGCGGACTCGCCCGACTCCCGCACCTCGCCGCTGCCCGGAAAGAGGTAGCGCCCGCTCTCATGGATCGAAATGGTAAGCACCTGATCCGAACCGTAGAACGCCGCTTGGACGCCGTCGCCGTGGTGGGCGTCGACGTCGACGTACGCCACCCGTTGTCCTCGAGCGACAAGGTGGGCGATGGCGACCGCGGGGTCGTTGAAGACGCAGAAGCCCGAGGCGCGGTCCCGCATGGCGTGGTGCAGTCCGCCCGAGGCGTTGAAGGCGATACGGACGTCCCCGCTCATCACCAGGTCTGCCGCCAGCAGCGAAGCCCCGGTGGAGAGCAGGGCTGCCTCGAACATCCCGGGGTAGGGCGGGTTGTCGCCGAGGGCGTTGAAATTGTAGCGTGCGGCATTGACATGCTCGTCGCCGCGGTTGAGCAGGCGCACCGCCTCGATGTATTCGGCGGAGTGCACCGGCAGCAGTTCCTCGGTGGTGGCCGGCCTTGGCACTGCCAGGAGTGCGCCCGGCTGCTCGAAGACGCCGTAGGCAGCCAGCAAGTCGTACGCGAGCCGCAGGCGATGAGGCCGCAGCGGATGGTCCTCGCGCAGCACGTGCCCCGCCAGTTCAGGGCTATAAATGAACGCTGCAGCGACAGGGGTGGTCATGGCCGGGCGGGGGGCAACAGCAGCAACTGTTCCTGCGCCACCATTTTCCGGCGCCGGGCACGGGCCAGTCCAACGCCCTCGGCCACCGCCGGAAAGAGGCCGTCGCTGACCTGGATGGTGAGTCGGTCGCCGCCCTTGGCCTGAAGCGTCCGCCGGACCACCTCGCCGCCCGTGCTGCGGTTCTGAACGATGGCGTAGCCCCGTTCCAGCGTACGGGTGGGGTCCAGTGAACCGAGCGCGGCGAGACGTTGGGAATACCGGCTGCGGGCGGTGGCGGTGGCCGACCGCACCAGCAGCAGCGCGGTACGGCAGGTGTCGTCCAGGCGCTGCCGCTCCCGATCGATATCGATGCGGGCGTGGCCGATGCGCCGCAGGAGATACAGGACTTCGTTGCGTTGGTTGGCGACGAGGCTGCCCATCACATTCTGCGCATGCCGCTCCAGGAAACGGATCCGGGCCTTGAGGTCCTCACGGTTGGGGACCGCGAGCTCGGCGGCGGCCGAGGGTGTCGCAGCCCTGAGGTCGGCCACGAAATCGCACAGCGTGGTGTCGGTCTCGTGCCCCACGCCGCTGATGACCGGCGCCCGGCTGCCATAGACCGCCCGCACGGTGCGCTCATCGTTGAAGGCCCAGAGTTCTTCCAACGAACCTCCGCCACGGGCGATGATCACCACATCGACGTCGGTCCGCTGGTTCAGCCGTTTGAACGCCCGCTCGATGGCCTGCGCTGCCAGGTCGCCCTGGACCACCACCGGAACGACCAGCAGTTCTGTCAGGGGGTAACGGCGGCCGATGACGGTGGTGATGTCGTGCAGCACCGCCCCGGCCGGGGAGGTGACGACAGCGATCCTGCGTGGAAACTTGGGGACCGCCCGCTTGCGGCTGCCGGCGAAGAGCCCCTCAGTCTCCAGCTTTGCTTTCAGCCGCCGGAACTCCATGTCGAGTTCGCCCGCCCCCTGGGGCAGGATGACATCGCTCACGAATTGAAGGTCGCCGCGGACCTCGTAGAACGAGACCCGCCCGTGGGCCACCACCGCCATGCCGTCTTCGACCGGGGTGTCGCCCGCAATGGTGTTGCGGAACCGGACCGCCCGCAGCTGGCCCTGGGCGTCCTTGAGGGTGAAGTAGGTGTGCCCGGCGGTGGACCGGGAGACGTTGGACAGTTCCCCGGTGAGCCAGATATCGCTCAGGAAGGGGTCCGACTCCAGCCACTCGCGCAGATAGGTGGTGAGTTGTCCGACGCTGTAGATGTCCATATTGGTCCCGAGCGGTCGCTACCCGAGGCGTTCTGGTCCGTGCGGGTGGCGGCTCAGTGGGGTGCGTGCTCCCATTGCGAACCGGGGTCCAGCAGGATCCGTTGCAGCCCCAAGCTGTTGAACTCGGGAGCGATGCAGTCCATGAAGATCACATCGAAGGACTGGTTGGCTATGCGGTGGCCGCCGCGCCAGCGTCCGATGGTCTTGAACCCCACCCGCTCATACACCTTGACGGCCCGCTCGTTGTAGCTGAACACCCGCAGCAGAATGGTGTACATATTGAGCGCGTTGAAACCGTAGTCCAACATCAGCGCGACGGTTTCGGTGCCGAAGCCGCGGTTCCAATAGCGCTTGTCCCCGATCATGATGCCGAACTCGCAGCGCCCATCGACCTGGCTGATCCGGTTGAGATCGGTGTGGCCGATGGGCTGGAGGGTAGCCCGGTCATAGATCGTGAAGAACACCTCCACGCTGCTGTTCTGGCTCACCTGGCGGTACCACTCCTCGTGGGCTTCCCAGGTGCGGGGACGGATGCCGATGTTCAGGGTCCGGGTGACTTCGAAATCGTTCTCCCAGGCGTGAAACAAAGGCAGGTGCTCCCGGCGCACCGGGCCGAGCGCGACCTTGCTCCCCCAGATGTTGATGATCGGCTGTTCGAGCATCACCGGACCCGTGCCTACGCCCGTTCGATGTACTGACCGGTGCGGGTGTCCACCTTGACGCGGTCACCGGTGTTGAGGAAGAGGGGCACATGGACCATCAGTCCCGTTTCTAGGGTGGCGGGCTTGGTGCCGCCCTGCGCCGTGTCGCCCTTGAAGGAGGGCCCGGTCTCGGTGATCTGCAGTTCGACGTTCAGCGGGATTTCGACGCCGATGGCCTCGGTCTGATAGGTCAGCAGGTCCAGGGTGAACTCCCCCTTGAGGTAGTTCAGCGCGTCTCCGAGTTGTTCCTTGGTCAAGGGAGTCTGTTCAAAGGTCTCCTTGTCCATGAAATAGTAGAGCCCATCATCTTCGTACAGATACTGCACGGTCCGGCGTTCCAGACGGGCACGGGCGAACCGCTCGCCCGCCTGGAAGGTGCGCTCGGTAATGTGCCCGGCGCGGACATCCCTGAGGCGGATCCGCACTTGGGCCGACCCCCGGCCCATCTTGATATGCTCGTATTCCAGAATGGAGTAGAGTTTGCCGTCGAGTTCAATGGTGACTCCCTTGCGGAGTTCTCCGGTGCTGATCATGCAGACCTCGTGGTGGTGGTGGATGGTGCGCCCCGCCCCGAAGATCGACGGCGGCGGGCAGTTGGGGTGGGGCTGGAGTGACCTCACTTTACCATGCCCATTCGGACCGGCGCCAGCGTCTGCGGGCTCACGTAACTATTCAGACGCCCATGACCGAAAGCCACCACGGGGCCATGAAAAGCTGAAGGGTAAACTGCCCCCAATAGCACCTCCGGGGTCGGCCCGCCCCCTCCCCGGAGAGAGAAAAAGAGGGAAGGTAAGGGGTGCGCCCCTCACACTCCCCGCCAGCGGGAGACCCGCTGGACACCCCTTTTCATAGCAGAGGTGAAGGGCCAGAAATCTTCGGAGCAGGTGTGCAGAGGGCGGCAGCCCTTTGCCGGGGGACTTGGGGTTGCCCCCCAATAGCAACATTCTTCTTATTTCTCCGGGGTGTAGGGCGCCACAATTGACGAGCGCTGCCCCACCAGGAAGACTCACACCTTAGACTGAACTCTTGCGGGCTCACGGGTTGGCGACGCGGCTCTCCCCTGAGGGGACCGGCGTCACCCGGCTTAACACCCCTACACCCATGCTCGGTCCGTGGCCAGCTTGGACGCCTTGGTGAGCACCCGTGGCTTGCCGTCATCGAGGACCACCAGGTCTTCGATACGGACGCCACCCCAGCCGCTGATGTAGATACCTGGTTCCACGCTGAACACCATGCCATCTTCCAGGACGTTCTTGGCGCGCTTGGCGACGTGGGGGTACTCGTGAACGTACAGCCCGATGCCGTGGCCCAGGGAATGCCCGAAGTTGTCACCGAACCCGGCGTCGTCGATCACCTTGCGGGCGTAGCTGTCCGCCTCCTCCCCGGTGATGCCAGACTTGATCAATGCCTCAGCGGTCAGCTGGGCGCCCAGCACGAGGTCGTAGACCCGCTTGAACTGGTCGTCCTGAGGGCCGAGGCAAATGGTGCGGGTCATATCGGCGCAGTAGCCGTCGGCTTTGGCGCCAAAGTCGAGGACGATGGGTTCACCCTCGCGGATGGGCGTTTCGCCGGCGCGATGATGGGGGCGGGCGGCGTTGGGCCCGGCGGCGACTATCGTATCGAACGCAAGGCCGTCGCCGCCGTTCTCCCTGATGAACTTCTCCAACTCCCAGGCGACCTGGACCTCGGTCATACCGGGGTGCACCACCCCCATCAAGTGGTGGTAGGCGCCGTCAGTCAGCCCCTGGGCCTTCTCGATGGCGGCGACCTCAGCCGGCTCCTTCACCGCCCGCAGCAACTCGACCGTCTGCTCGTCGGGCGCCAACTCCACCTCGAGTTCGCCCAAGGCCTTCTTGATGGCCTGATGGGTGGCGTAAGTCACATGCAACGCGTCGAAAGCCAGACGCTTCACGTTCAGGTCTTGCACCATCCCGGGCAGCCAGTTCTCGAACCCGCCGGAGACCTGTTGAATGGTGAATTCTTTCGTCTGGAGCCCCGCCTGCTCCGTGTACCGGAAATCGGTGAACAGCACCGCGGCTTTCTCGGTGATGAGCAGGTAGCCGGCCGATCCAGTAAAGCCGCTCATATAGCGGCGGTTCTCTGCCTGGGATACCAGCATCCCGTCATACTGTTTCTCCGCCAGTTTGCCGCGCAGCCTGGCCAGCCGCTGGCTCATGGTGCTCCTCGCAATTCCTCCGGGGAATCCCCGGGCTTACTCTTCCCCGCCGTAGGCGTACAACATCTCCACCACTCGGGTATGGCCCAGCCCGGCCGCCAACCCCGAGGGAGTCTTACCCTCGGCGTTGCGAGGGTTGACCTCGGCGCCGTGGATGACCAGCAGTTTGACGATATCGGGCTCGTCGTCATGGGCCGCGATGTGCAACGCCGTATTGCCGGACCGGTCGGCAGCATCGATGTCGGCGTCATTGGCCAGCAGAAGTCCAGCTATCGCATCCTGACGCCCGGCGATGGCGGCGTGCAAAGGAGTGTTGCCAAGGTCGTTGGTGGAACGCGCATCGACCGTGGCCCCTCCGGCGATGAGGGCATCGGCGACCGTTTTACGGCCGAAATGCGCCGCCAGATGGAGGGGCGCCCAACCGTCGGCCGAGTACGAGTCTGCCAGCGCTGGGTTCTCTGACAGCAGCTGCTGAATCCGGTCCAGGGTGCCCGCAGCGGCGGCAGCGAAGATGTCGAGGGTCGCCCCCTGCTCGATCAGCCAGCGGGCGACCTGCTCGTTGCCGGAGTAGATGGCCGTCAGCACCGCTCCGATCCCGTTCTCGTCGCAACTCTCGAGTTCGGAGGGATTTCTTGCGAGCAACGTCGACATAGCGGTAAGGTCGCCCGATTTGATGGCTGCAATGAACTCAGTGGACATGGTCCGCGGGGCTCCTTAATTGGGGTGGTTCACACGTTCTTCACGCAGCAACGCCACCAGAGTCTCCAACGCCGCTAAATAGCCGCGCCACCCGAGGCCGATGACCGACCCGCGGGCGATGGCCGCCAATACCGAGCGGTGGCGGAAGGGCTCCCGTGCGTGGATATTCGAAAAATGGACCTCGATGAAGGGCTTGCCGGTTCCGGCCAGCGCATCCCGCAGGGCGATGCTGTAGTGGGTCCATGCGCCTGGGTTGGTGATGATGCCGTCAGCGCTCGGGGCCTCAGCCTGGAGGAAATCGACGAAGGCGCCCTCGTGATTCGTCTGGAAGGAGGTCAGTTCGACCCCGAGTTCCCCCGCCTGCGCCGCCAAGGCCGCATCCACCTCCGCCAGGGTGGCGGAGCCATAAATATGGGGTTCCCGTGTGCCAAGGGTGTTGAGGTTAACGCCGTGGACGGCCAGGATTTTCATAGCTGCCCGAACCGGTTAGGCCCTGCCTGCCGGGGCCAACTGGCGGGGTTGCTTGGTGACGGCTTTCGCCACCACGGGCTTCGCCTTGCCGGTCGTGGCCCCACCTGAAGTGTAAGCGCATTTGGTGCACTTGGTTCTGCCGGGGCGCGGTTGCACCAATAGGCCGCTGCACTCGGGGCAGGGCTCGACCAGGGGTTTGTCCCAGGTGGTGAAATCACAAGCCGGGAAATTGGCGCAGCCATAGAACACCCGGCCGCGCGCCCGTCCCCGCTTCTCGACCATTTCGCCGCCGTCTTTGGGGCACTTCACGCCCATTATGTTCAGGATCGGCTTGGTGTTGCGGCACTCCGGAAACCCCGAGCAGGCGATGAACTTGCCGAAACGGCCGAGCCGGAACACCATCGGCCGTCCGCATTTTTCACACGGCTCGCCGGTGGGCTCCGGAACGAATTCAACCTTCGGTATCAGTTCGTTCGCCCGTTCGATGGTCAGGGCGAAGGGCGCGTAGAACTCCTTGACCACCGGCACCCATTCCTGCTTGCCCTCGGCGATCTCGTCCAGTTCATCCTCCATGTGGGCGGTGAACTGAATGTCCACGATCTGGGGGAAGTGCTCGGTCAGCAGGTCGCACACCAGAAAGCCGAGTTCGTCGGGCAGGAACTGGCGCTTCTCCTTGTGGGCATAACCCCGGTCCTGAAGGGTGCTGAGGATGGCGGCATAGGTGCTCGGCCGTCCAATGCCATTGGCCTCCAGTGCTTTGATCAGCGTGGCGTCGGTGTAGCGCCCCAGCGGCTGCGTGAAGTGCTGTTTGGGGTCCAGACCCTGCAGGTCCAGCGGGTCTTTGGCGGCGAGCTTCGCCAGCGCGGCCTGAGCCTGCTCGTCCTCGTTATCGTCTTCGTCCTTGCTCTCGCTGTAGAGGACCTGGTAGCCCGGAAACACCACCAGTGAACTGGCGGCCCTCAGCAGGTAGCTGTGGGAGGTCTGAGCGTTCGTGCCATCGACATCGACGGTGACCGTCTCAACCGTCGCATTGGCCATCTGACTGGCCACCATCCGTTTCCAGATGAGGTCGTACAGCCGGAACTGCTCCGGGGTCAAGTGAGACCGCAGGCGTTCCGGCTCGCGTGTGATGGCGGTGGGGCGGATCGCCTCATGGGCTTCCTGTGCCCCGCGCGCCCGCTGCGTGAACTGCCGCGGTGAGCGGGGGACGAAGTCGCCGCCGTACTTCTGCTGGATGTACTGCCGCGCCTGGGTGATGGCCACATCGGCCACCCGCACCGAGTCGGTCCTCATGTAGGTGATGATGCCGACCGGTGAACCATCTCCGATGTCGAGTCCTTCGTACAGGTGCTGTGCCACCGACATGGTCCGTTGGGCCGTGAACCCCAACTTGCGGGATGCCTCCTGCTGCAGCGTGCTGGTGGTGAAGGGCGGCTGAGGCTGCCGCTGGGTCTGCTTCTTGTTGACCGAGGTGACGCTGTAAACGGCGGGTTTTAGATCTGCAACCAGCCCGTCCGCCGTTTTCTGGTCGGGTATTGTGAGACGGCCACGTTTCCCGGTTAGGTTGACCAGCCCCGCCCGGAACAGGTCGGCCTTGCCGGGCTTGCGGCCTGCGGCAACGGCGCCCACTCTGGTGAGGTCGGCGCCGATGCTCCAGTACTCTTGCGGGACAAAGTTCAGGATTTCCCGTTCCCGGTCGACAATCATGCGGAGCGCGACCGACTGCACCCGTCCAGCCGACAAGCCGCCACGGATTTTGCGCCACAACACCGGGCTGAGCGAGTAGCCTACCAGACGGTCGACCACTCGGCGCGCCTGTTGCGCGTTGACCAGGTTCATGTCGATATCGCGCGGGTGCTCGAAGGCCTCCCGGATCGCCTCGGGGGTGATCTCGTGGAACACCACGCGGCGGATCGGCACGCCCGCCATCTCGCCCGCCTGCAACAGGTGCCACGAGATGGCCTCTCCCTCGCGATCGGGGTCGGTGGCGAGATAGATGACCTTGGCATTGCGGGCGGCCAACTTGAGATCGTCGACGAGCGACTTCTTCTCCTTCGGAACCAGGTACTTCGGCTCGAATTCGTGGTCGACGTCGACCCCCAGGCGGCTTTTGGGCAAATCCCGCACGTGTCCCAACGACGCCTTGACGGTATACCCGCTACCGAGGAAGGGAGCGATAGTCCTCGCCTTGGCGGGCGATTCCACCACCACCAGACTGCCGGCCCGGACCACGGGCCTGACGGGCTTAGCTGCCGCTGCTGTCCGGGCAGACTTCGCCGAACTTGCCGGCTTCTTCGGAGACGCCTTCGCAGACGGCTTGGCTTGGGTCTTACGTGTTATTGGCAAAATCTAATCCCCTGGGGATGGTCGAGGCAGGCACGAGCCGATTGCTTGAACGGGATTCGAGCATAGCTTAGCCATGAGAACGGCGTCAACGAGCGCTTCCCTGTGGTATCTGTTCAGACTTAAGTGGTGGCTTCTCAATCGTTTGCCCCACCCCCGAGAAAAAGAAAAGGTAATGTTTCTGGGGGAACACCCCAGGCCCCCGGCAGGATGGCTTCGCCCCCTGCACTCCCGCGTCCGAACCTCAACTTTGAACTCGTGCTCGCCGTGTGCTTCGCCGTGGTCGCGGAGGCTGCGCCCGCTTGGTAGGCCGGCCGCAGCCCCTTATTCTGGCTCAAGGGCATACTGCCTGGGTGTCATGGGCAGGTAGTTAAAATAGCTGGGCCAGGCGACGCCGGTGGGTGTTGGCAGCACCGGGGTGTTGGTGGGAGTTGCGGTGACCTGGGGCGTCGCCGTCGCTGTGGGGACGGCGGTCGGCGTGCGGGTGGGCGTCAGCGTCCCGGTGGGCGTGGCGCTGGGTGAGGGCGCCGCCGTCGGGGTGCGGGTCGGCGTCACGGTAGGCGAGGCAGGCGTGCCTTCGGGAGGCATCCCAAGCTGCAACCGGCCCCATCCGACCCGGCTGTTGGGTCGTGCGTCCCCCATCCGCAATACCCGCTCCAGCAGGAACCCCTGACTCTGATCCGCGTTGAGCCAAGGGAAAGCCGAGAGGACCAGCGCGGCTGACGCCGCGACGTGGGGGGTCGACGCCGAGGTCCCCGGAAACCCCTGGAACCCAAGAGTGGCCGTGGTCACCGTATCAGGAGCAACGATCTCGGGCTTCATCCGACCGTCGTCGGTCGGTCCCTGAGAACTGTACTTCTGCAATTGATCGAAACCATTGGTCGCGCCGACCGAAAGCGCTCCCCGGGCAGAGGCGGGGCTCACGATACTGCCGCCCGGAGTGCCCCGCGGTAAGTCCTGGACCACGCTGAACAGGTGGAACCGTGAACGTTTGGACGCTTTCTGGTTCTTGATGGCTAGGTAGTAGTGTCCCCGCGGCAAGAAGAACGACAGGATGCTCTCCCGCGGCGGTTGGGTGCCGGTCTGGGTCGAATCGGAGTACCCCATGAGTTGCAGCGAGCCGTTCACGCCTTCCCAAAAGAGGTAGACCCCATAATCCTGAGTCGCGACCGGCCAATCATCCCAGACCATCAGGAACAGCGCCGGCTCGTCGGCGCCGATCTCAACCGGCAGCAACTTGCTCCCGTCGGGAAACTCGTTCCACCCATCGCCCTTGGTGTCCTGAAACACCCCTTCCCAGTGTCCGCCGCCGTAGTTCCCGGCGGCATTGACCCACAGGATCCCCGCGGCTCGGGCACGATCCACGATCCCGTCCAATACGCCGGAGCCATCGTTGGGTCCCGCCAACGCGCCCACCGAGAATGAGACGATGTGGATGCCTTCGGAGACCAGCCAGTCCACGGCATCAGCCAGTTCGACTTCAGTCGAGACTGCCACGAGGTACAGGTCGACGTCAGGGGCGACATCGTAGATCAGTTCTGCCACCGCGGTCCCGTGGTTCGTGTTGAAATCAATGTCGGCTGAATCCTCGACAAAGGAGCGGGCGAAGACCTGCTTGGGCAACTCCTTGCCCAGTTGCCGCCGGTAGCCTCGGAACCCCAGGTCAACGACAGCAAGCCGCACCCCCTGTCCCCGGAACCCCTTTTCCTGCCACTGGTCCGCGCCGATCAGCCGGACCGCTTCGCTTTGAACAGCGCCCTTATCCTGGGGGAAGAAATCGAGCGGGCGCCGCACGAAGGTGACGCCCGGGATCGCGGCCAGGGCGGTCAGCGACGAGACCGCGGCCTTCACCTGCACCAAGTGCCGGTAAGCGCGCTGCACGGGAACGGCCAGCACGCGCAACTGCTCGGCCAATTCGGGGGTGAGGCCGCTGCTCGTCTCCAGCATTGCGATCAGGCGGTCGTCCTGCAACGGAATCCCACGCCACCCGGCGATAGAGCGCAGGTCGCCGCCGCTGCGTTGCGCCTCCACCAGTTGGCTCAGCCCCGACTCCAGGCCGGGGTGTACCGTCCCGGCAGGGACTGACACCTCGTCCAGGCCGGCTGCAGGCCTCGTGAGGGGGGGAGGGGGCAGGAGTCCGTCGCTGCCTTCCCCGGCCATGCCGGTGAGGCGTTTCATCACGGGAGGAGCGGTCAACGGCCCGGTCACCTGGGCGGTGGATGAGGTCGCGCCGGTGAGCGCGTAGTACGAGCCGCATGCAGCCAACACCACCAGGGCGGCGAGCCTCAGGTAAGAGTTCACAGTTGAGGGACTGTCGGGGTCAGGAGTGGGAGTGCACGAGGGTGGCAGCCCTCTGCCGGGGGCGTGGGGGTGCCCCCCACAGAGAATGCTCCTCTTTTTGTGCTGGGGTTGGGGGAGTGGCTCATGCCGCCTGAACCCCTGCGACTGAACAGATACAGCCTCAGGAAACTGGTTACGCCCCAGCCCCCAGCTGATCGGCGGTGGGCAGTGGCGGAGGGAGCAGCGGGTTGCGACGCCCGAGTCCTATTGGACACCAAGCGTCTCTCCCAGCGTCACGTTCAGTGTCTGTTGTTTTCCGTCACGGAGGACGGTTAATTCCACCTTGTCTCCCGGCTTGCTCTGCCGGATGGCTTGGAGCAGGCCCTTGAGGTCCTTGACCGGTTTGCCATTGAACCCGGTGACCACATCGTTAACCCGCATCCCGGCCTGGTCCGCAGGAGCGCGGGTCTGAACGCCCGCAATGATCGCCCCTTCCGTGGCGGTGAGACTCAGCCGGTTCCTCACGATGGGGGTGATATCGGAGACGTTGACCCCGAGGAACGGACGGACGACCCTGCCCCGCTGGACCAGGTCGTCGAGGATGGGCTTGGCTGAGTTGATGCTGATGGCGAACCCGATGCCCTGTCCTCTGGTGTCGATTGCGGTGTTGATGCCGATAACCTGGCCGGACAGGTTGATCAAGGGACCGCCGCTGTTACCGGGGTTGATGGCGGCGTCGGTCTGGATCAGTTCATCGAGCCTGACGCCATTCTGCTCCCTGATAGAGCGGCCGGTGGCGCCCACCACACCGGCAGTGACCGTGGGGCCGCCCTGCAACCCGAGGGCATTGCCGATGGCTATCACCCAGTCCCCCACCCGCAAGTCGCCTGAATTCCCCAGGGGCACCGACGGCAAATTAGCCCCCTCGATCTTGAGTACCGCCAGATCGGTGGCGGGGTCCCGGCCCACTACTTTTACCGAGGTGAAGGTGCGCCCGTCCGGGAGCGAGACCTGAATGTTGCGCGCATTCTCCACGACGTGGTTGTTGGTGATGAGGTAACCCCGCTGGTCAAAAATGACCCCCGACCCAGCGCCCTCCTGCTGGATCGGCTGTTGGAAGAAGTCCAAAGCCAGATCACCGGTGGCGATAAACGCTACAGCGGGACGCACAGCTGCCGCCACATCCGCCACGTTGGGCAGGCTGCCCGGACGGGGCTGCTCGGTGGCCGGACCGGGCTTGGCGGCCGTGAGCGCGCCGGTGGTGCTGAGCTCCGGCAGGGTCGTTCGCGGCGGCTGAGCCGCCAGCGCACAACCCGAACCGGTGAAGATGGTCGCCGCAACAACCAGCCAGGTGAACAGGCGGAACCGGAATAGTGAGGGCAAGTTCTCGTGACCCAAGGCGTTAGGTTTCGACCCCATCATAAACGGCCTTTCTGAGTGTTGTGCGGCGTTGCCGGCCGCCATCAATCATTACAGCCCGCGGGACGTAAAGGGTTCGGAACATCATGGTATTTCGCACCGTATCTAACCTCCTTGTCATTTTTCCCGGCGTCCTCGATTCATCGGGCCACACCGCCACCGGTGTCATCGCCAGTCGGATAGACGATCGCTGTCGGAGCCGGGGTTGGGGAAGGGAGCCGGGGCTGAACCGGGCCCACCGTGGCGAGCGATGTGGGCGTGGCGGTCGGAGACAGCGATCCTGGTACTTTGGGGGTCGCGGTTGCGACGGGGGAGCTGGTGGGGGTCGGGCTTGGCGCCAGACCCAAACGCTGTTGAACGTCCATCGGGAAGGTCCGTACCCGGTCCAGCGAGAAGGACTTGAGCCGGAAATCCGGCAGGTAGCGCAGCAGGTATTCGTTGCCGAAGGAGACCATGCGTTCGTTGGGAAACAGGCTGATGACGTCCGGGATCAGTTCGATAATCTGGTCGTTCGACAGCACCTGCAACCGGGAAAGCGGCAGGTTCATCAACCGGTCCGCGGGCAGCAGCCGGATGATCTCATTGGGCTGTTCGGCCAACTCCGCGATCGACAGTTTGGAGAATGGGAGCACTGCGATGGTTACCGCAAGGGGCAGGTTGCCCTGCTCTTCAAACCAGGTGGTGCGCTCCTGCACCATATCCCATCTAAGCAGGAAAGACCCCTGCTGCTGGGGTGTCTTCAGGGTGGCGTCCAAAGCCACGGTTTCGCCCGGCGCGACGTTCTTGGGAAGCGGGGTGTGCAGTTCCAATGCCGTGCTTTCCGGATGGGGTGTTCCGTCGGGCTTGAACCAGCGGTAGCCCAGTCGGATCGGGGTGGTTCCGCCGGCGGTCCATGCCGCTGTGCCGCTGTTCTTGAGTTGGATTCTCACCCTCAACGTGGCGCTCGGGTCCACCAGTTTCGGAATGTTGTTGGCCTCCCAGGACTGCCCAAACAGCGGTAGCCCTGCCGAAACCCGGTCCCGCAGCGACGGCAACAGCGCGTACATCCGCTCTCCCGGACACGCGGTATTCATGACATCTCGATGACCCATGACATTGGGCGTCTCTTTGTCAACGAAGAAACTCCGTCCCTGGGGGTCGAACCCGTGTTCCACCGCCTTGGAAATGACCAGTTGTTCAAGCGCCGCGAGCGCTTTGGGAGACGGGTCCGCCCCTGAAAAGGTGCCGATGAGCGCGATGCCGATGCTGCCCGGGTTGTATTTTTCGGCGTGCCCCCCCACAATATTGGCTCCCCCGGAGCGGCCCTCGAAGACCCTTCCGTTATCGTCGATCAGGTAGTTGTAGCCGATGTCGCCCCAGCCCTGCTGGATTCCGTGGTAGTAGTAGATGGCCCGCACCACAGCGGCGGGGTCGGTGGGGCTGTTGGTCGAGGCGGTGTGGTGTACGATGATTTTTTTTGCGGGCGAATAGCTTCGTGGCCAGACTTCGATCCCCTGGGCATAACGCAGCGATTCGTTGGCGCCCCATGCCCCCCGGCCGATCAGTCCCGGCCGCAACAGAGCCGCAACCCGCCGGATGAGGCTCCCGCTCGACGCTGCCTGCTCGGCCGTGGGACCGGCGGACGAATCGATATAGCTAACCCGCACGGCGTCCAACCGCGGCTCCCAGGCTGAAGGGGCATCTTCGACGATGAGCCGGTATTGGACATAACGGCCGGTCAGGATAACCAGATCGGTGTCCTGAACTCTGGCCCCCCGCAGCGCATCCAACTCATCGGCCACGACCCAGGGCGACCAGAGGATCCCGTCTTCACCGGCCCGAATGCCCACCGTCAGCCGGGATCCCTCGGGCAAGTATCCATCCCAGTGCAGGCCAATGGCGTTGAAACGGTGCGGCGCCTCCAGCGGGTCGGACTGGTGGAAGAACCCGGTGGCCGCCAGGGAAGATTGATCGATGGGGAGGTCACAGGCAACGGCGCCTGCTGTATCTGAATCGGAGCCTGCGAAGCGCGGCAGGCCGGCAGATAGCGCCGTCAGGACGATGCCGGTCTCGTTGAGCGTCCCGTGGGTGGCAGACGTCATGGCGCCGGAAGCAGACGCCGCGGGCTCCCACACAGCAGCGGCGAGCAAGAGCCCGAGGGCCGGTATGGCGACGCCTAGGGACCGCCACCGCCTGAAGGCGGCGGACAGCGCCCCACCGCTCGCTCCTATCAACTCGGTGGCGAACTGCAAAGGTCCCTGCACTTTCTACTCACGCAATGGAACGGGCCGTCCCCCAACACCGTTACAGGTCGGGGGACCAAGTGGTTCCACTTCAGGCGCCCAAGGCGAAACAAAGCGGAGCGCCGCTTCGTTAACTGCAACAGGGGCGAATGCTAGACTAGCCTCACATTGGACCATCCGTTCTTATTCTAACGCATCGTGATCGTGTTGCGCCGGTCATCCGGCAGCCGCAGATATTCAAGGCAGGCATGACATGGCTGAACTCGCCGAACGTATAGAACTCCTACGCAGGGTCCGTCTGTTCAGCAACCTCAACCGGGACGAACTCGAGGCAATCGACGCAATCCTCGAAGGAAAGCGCTTCAAAAAGGGAAGCGTGGTCTTCGCCCAAGGTGACGAGGGCGACGCGCTGTATATCGTGGAATCGGGGCGCATCAAGGCCTCGATCAAAGATGATCAGGGCCGGGAGAAAGTGCTGGGCGTCTTCAGTGAAGGCGACTACTTCGGCGAGATCGCCCTGTTGAACGACCAGCCCCGCACTGCCACCATGACCGTGGTGGGCGACGCGCAAGTCTTCATGCTTCCCAAAACTTCGTTCGAGAAGTTTTTGGCGTCGAACCTGGAGGTGATGCGGCAGTTCGTCAACTTGATGAGCCGCCGCCTCGCCGAGTCCAGTTCACTGGTCCGGTCCGACGAAGCCAGTCCCGAGCAAGGTGCTGGGCAAGAGCCTGGTGGTGTTCAGTCCCAAGGGTGGCAGCGGCAAGACAACCATTGCCGTCAATCTGGCGGTAACGCTGCGGGCACTGACCAACAAGTCGGTGGTGGTCGTCGACTGCTCGTACCCCTTCGGCGACGTTGGGATCATGTTCAACCTTGACCCCAAACGGACCATCGTCGACCTGCTGCCCCATGTCAACGAATTGAGCGGCGAGATCATCCTCCAAAACCATCCGTCGGGCGTCAAGGTGTTGCTGGCGCCGCCCACGCCGGAAGAGACCGAACTGGTGACCGCCGAGCACATCAATATCATCGTTTCGGCGTTGCGCGAGTTGTATGAGTTCATAATCATCGACACCCATTCCTCATTTACCGATGTCTCCATCGGAGCACTGGACACCGCAGACCTCATACTGCTGGTTACCACCATGGAAGTGCCGGCGCTGAAGAACGTCCGGCAGTTCATCGACACCGCCACCCAAAAACTGGGCTATCCCATCGAAAATATCGCGATCCTGGTGAATCGCGCCGGTCCCACTGGCGGGCTGAGCATCGCGGACGTGGAATCGTCGGTCGGGGCCAAGGTGGTGGCGACCGTGTCCAGCAATGGTGCAGTGGCCGTCACCGCCGCCAATCAAGGTGTCCCCTTCGCTATCAGTGCCACCGACACCCAGATCTACCGCGATATGGTGAGCCTCTCCAAGATGATTACACCCCACGCGATCTCCGAAGAAGACGAGATGGGGATCTCCGATGCTGATTCGGAGGACCTCACCCCGGCGCAGCGGTTGCGCCAGGCGCCGATGAGGCTGAGGCGGTCGGTGATCGAGGGTGTTTCGAACATCGCCCTACCGGACTTCCTGCTCGGGTTGGGGAGTCTGTTCGCTGTCAGCGCTCCGTTCATCCTAATCTTCGCGATGCTGGGCCTGCTGGGCAAGGCGCTCAGAACGGCTTCTGGCACCCTCGGCGGGCTCGCCATCAACCTCCCCATATGGGTGGGCATCGTCGGTGGGGTGTTCCTACTCAGCCGGGTGCGAACCCAGCGCCGCAGTTCCTGGGTGTTCGGGGCGATCCTTGGCGCGTGTTACGGCCTCATCTTCACCTTCGCGTCGGTCGCCATCAGCGGTGTGGTCGGAGGGGAGTTACGGACACCAGTGCCGGGGTTGATCCTCAATGTGCTGCCCTATGCCATCCTGGGGATCATCGGGAGTATCGTGGCCGAGAGAACCCGACCGCAGACGCAGGCGCTGCTGGCATAGCGGCGATGCACCGAGCGATCTGATTGGCAGGCCACCCTGCTGTCCCCGCCGGGGTGACGGTCTCCCTCGAAACGCTGGGTTGCAAGCTCAACCTCGCCGACAGTGAACTGCTGGCGCGGGAATTCACCGCCGCCGGATACCAGGTTGTGTCTTCCCAAGCGGGGGCCCACGTCTACATCATCAACACTTGCACGGTGACCCACGTCGCCGACGCCAAGGCGCGGCAAGAGCTGCGAGCCGTCCGGCGTCGCAACCCTCGAGCACTGTTGGTGGCCACCGGGTGCTACCCCGAGCGGGCTCCCGGCGAACTCGAAGCGCTTCCGGAAGTGGACCTCATTGCCGGCAATAGCCGAAAAGCACAGTTGGTCCAGTTGGTGTCGGGCAAACTCGCCGAGCGTGCGCTGGCCGGGGAGTCCATCCAAGCAGACCTCGTCCGGACGGTCCCTGCAATTGCCGTGGTGCGGTCCTTCGTCAAAATCCAAGAGGGCTGCAACGACTACTGTGCCTATTGCATCATTCCAAAAACCAGGGGCACATCCCGTTCGTTTGATCCAGCGTCCATTATCTCGGCAATCAACGACCGGCAGGGCCAAGGCTACCCGGAGGTGGTGCTGACAGGTACCCAATTGGGCGATTATGGCATCGAAGCTCCTGGAGACCGCCGGTACCGCGCCGACCACCGCGACCAGAGCACCGAAGGCAACCCGCTGGCTGTGCTCGTGGCGCTCGTACTGAAAGAAACCGCGATCCCGCGGGTCCGCATTTCTTCGCTCCAACCGCAGGACATCACACCTGAACTGCTCTCGTTGTGGTCGGATCCCAGGCTTTGTCCTCATTTTCACCTGCCGTTGCAGTCAGGGGCGGCGCCGGTACTGCGGAGCATGCGGCGGCGCTATGCTCCCGAGGAATACGTTGCGGCCCTCCACCGCATCCGGACCATGGTCCCGATGGCCGCCGTCACGACAGACGTGATCGTCGGGTTCCCAGGCGAAACTGATGCTGATTTCGACGCCACGTTAGGCCTGTGCGATGCGGCGGGTTTCGCTGCGATTCACGCGTTCCCGTACTCCCAACGCCCTGGAACCTTGGCAGTCAGGCTGCCGGGGACGGTCCCGGCGCCCGTCAAGCGGGCCCGAATGGAACGGATCCTGGATCTCGCCAAGTCCTGTAGTCTTAAGGAGCGGACAAGAAACTTGGGACGGGTCCGTCCGGTATTGTGGGAGGGGACTGCGTCGGTCCCGTGCGGTGAAGGGATGACCGTTTGGCAGGGCCTGACGGACACCTACTTCCGGGTGTATACCACGAGCCACGAACCGCTTCGATCCCGCATCACCAAGACCTTGCTCTCATGCATCCATCAGGATGGTGTTTGGGGAGAACGTGCCGAATGAACACCTTCAACAAGTTCCTGGTGATCCTGATGGTCCTGGGCAGCATTTTTCTGTGGTTTGGCGCCATCTTTTCGGTCTGGTTCCTCGCAGATAAGTTGCTGCTGGCACTGCGGGACACGGCGTTCCTACTGCGCGACAACACGATGTTGGTGCGCGGCTTCGTCACTGCGTTCGGGGTGAGCGCCATCCTGGTAGCGCTATTGGTCCTGACGGGCGAGTTTTCGCCAGGGCAGCCCAAGGTCATCAGGCTTCGGAGCGTAGCTGGAGGGTCAGCAGTGGTCACCATCGAAGCGATGACCGCCCGGTTGAAGGCTGAAATAGAACGGGTGCCGCTGATCCAGATGGCCCGGCCCAAGGTTAACGTTCGGAAAAACGCGGCCGATGTCGTTGTGGAACTGCGGACCGCCGGCCCAGCCCACCTCCCCACGGTGGCCGACGATGTGTGCAACGTTGTGCGCGAGGTGATGGACAGCCAAATGGGTACGGAATTGCGAAGCGTTCGGGTGGCGTTTCAGCAGGCGGGGCGTGGGAACCAGGGGATGCAGGCGGCAAAGGGGCCGATCACGATTCCGGCATCCCAGCAAGGGGCGCCGCCCGGAGTGGAGGGTGATGCCGAAAGGCAACCGCCCGGCTGATGGCGGTTAGAGGACCACCAGATTATTCCGGTGGATCACCTCGTCTCCGTAATGGTGACCCAGCACCGGCTCGATCTCGGAAGAGCGCAGTCCCGCTAGTTTGCCCAGTTCCTCTGCGCTGTAGTTGACGATCCCATAGGCAATCTCCCGGCCCTCCGCCGCCTCGACCGCCACGATATCGCCACGGGAGAAGGCGCCCTTCACCTCCACCACGCCTGCCGGCAGGAGACTCCGGTTCTGGTGCGTCAGCGCGTTGGCCGCCCCCGTGTCCACTGCCAGAGAACCTCGGCGGGACAGGCCCGACAGCATCCAGCGTTTGCGGCTCTCCACTTTCGATGCAGACGGCAGGAACAGCGTTCCGCAGGCATCCCCATGTGCCAGTTTGACCAGCACCCCGGGTTCGCGGCCGTTCGCAATGATCACCGCGGCTCCGCCGGCGGTGGCCGTTCGGGCTGCCTGCAGCTTGGCCACCATGCCGCCGCGGCTGCGGGCGCCGACCGTCTTCCCCGCCAACTGCTCGATCGCCGCATCCACCCGCGGGACCAATGAGATGTGAAGGGCGCTGGGATCGGCAGCAGGATCGGACGTGTAGAGTCCGTTGATGTCGGACAACAGGACCAGCACATCGGCGTCCACCAGGTTCGCGATCAGCGCCGAGAGCGCATCGTTATCGCCGAAGGTGGCGTTTTCCAGTTCATCCACTGCGACCACATCGTTCTCGTTCACAATGGAGATGACCCGGAGGTCCATCAGGGACAACAAGGTGGTGCGGGCATTTAGGTAAGAAAGGCGATCGGCGAGATCGGTCTTGGTCACCAGCGTTTGCGCCACGGTGATGTCATGCCAGCGGAAGAGCTGATCATAAGCCTCCATCAGCAGGCTCTGCCCCACGGCGGCGCACACCTGGCGCAGCGGCGTGTGTTGCAGTCCGTGAACGGCGCCGAGCCGGTGCCTGCCTGCCGCCACCGCCCCCGAGGAGACGACGATGACCTCCCGGCCTTCCTGGTGCAGGCGGGCCAACTGCCCCACCAGGGCCGCCATCGTTTCGAGGTTGAGGCGGTCGGTGCCCCCGGTGAGCAGGTTGGTGCCGAACTTGACCACGACCCGTTGAAACGGGACTGACGGCCAGGTGTCGGGGTCGCGGGAGGGGAGGTTCATCCCGGGCAACGGTGCGTCGAGTACGCTCATTTCAAGGCCTTGGTAAGCATTGTGCTGACCAGGCTTATCAGCAGGGCCCCCCAGAACGCGGCGCCGAACCCGTCCACTCTGAAAGCGACCGAAAACCGTTCGGCGAGCCATGACGCGACCAGTAGCATGAGACCGTTGACGACGAGCGTGAAGAGGCCGAGGGTCAGGAGTTGCAGCAGGCAGGTGGTCATCAGCACGATGGGGCGAATCAGCGCATTCACCAGCCCGATAAAGAGCGAAGCGATGATCGCCGACTGCCAGTCACCGATGAAGAAAGGGCCCTCCCGCAGTGTGAAGTAGCCCACCGAGAAGTAGTTCACAATCCCCGCTGCCGCCGCAAGGGCCCCGGTATTCACGACAAGGCGGATGAGCAGACTGTTCAGCGGGCCGCTCTGGGAACTCCGGCGAGCCATCGGGCCCCCTATTCCGAGACCAAGGGCAGTTTGCGCATCAGATTTGCCATTTCAACCGCCGTCCGTGCGGCCTCGCCGCCCTTGTTGCCACTCCCCGAGCCGCAGCGTCCTCGGGCCTGCTCCACCGTGTCGGTCGTCAGGACGCCGAAAATCACCGGGATGCCACTCTGCAAGCCGGCTTCGAGGATGCCGCGCGAACTCGCGGCCGCCACGTGCTCGAAATGGGCAGTTTCCCCGCGAATGACGCAGCCGAGACAGATGACCGCATCGAACCGCCTGCTTAGCGCCAACCGCTGCGCCACCAAGGGCAACTCAAACGCCCCGGGAGTCCAGATGACCGCTACTCCGGTCGCGGCGACCCCACACTCCATCAACGCCCGCTGAGCGCCGTCGAGGAGCCGATCGGTGATGAAGCTGTTGAACCGGGCGACAACAACCGCGATCTGCAGGCCCGCTCCATCGAGGGAGCCGGAGTACTCAACCGGCAAGCCTCGGCCTACCCCTGCGCCGCTTCGACCACCCCGAACAGGTGGCCCAACTTGTCCCGCTTCGCCTCCAGATAGCGCCGGTTGTGTTCGGTCATCGGCGTCACGATGGGCACCTGATCGACCACATCCAAGCCGTAGCTCTCGAGACCCACACGCTTGGTGGGGTTGTTGGTGAGCAGGCGGATCTTGGTCAAGCCGAGATCGACCAATATCTGGGCTCCGACCCCGTATTGGCGCGGATCGGGCGGGAAACCAAGCGCCTCATTGGCTTCGACCGTGTCGAGGCCCTGATCCTGGAGGGCGTAGGCTCGGATTTTGTTGTGAAGCCCTATGCCCCGCCCTTCCTGGCGCATGTACAAAAATACGCCGCGGCCTTCTTTGGCGATGCGCTCCAACGCCAAGTCCATCTGGGCGCCGCAGTCACATCGCAGGCTACCGAAAACATCGCCTGTCAAACACTGGCTGTGCACTCGAACCAGCACCGGCTCCGGTCCCGAGATGTCGCCCAGCACCAGCGCCACATGCTGATCGGGATCTACCTCGCTCTTGTAGGCGAGTGTGACAAACTCGCCCCAGCGGGTCGGAAGCTGGGCTTCAGCAACTTTGGACACCAGCTTTTCCCGTTGCCGCCGGTAAGCGATCAGTTGGGCGATGCTGATAAGTTTGATGCCATGTTTTTCGGCGAACTCCACCAAGGCGGGAAGGCGGGCCATGGTCCCATTCTCGTTCATGATCTCGCAGAGCACCCCGGCCGGATACAGGCCGGCAAGACGCGCCATGTCCACGGAGGCCTCGGTGTGGCCCGACCGTTCCAAAACCCCGCCCGAACGGGCCCGGAGCGGGAACATGTGGCCGGGCATGACGATATCCTCCGGCCGGGTCAGCGGGTCCAAGACGGCGAGCACAGTGGCGGCCCGGTCGAAGGCCGATATCCCTGTGGTGGTGCCTTCCCTGGCCTCGATAGAAACCGTGAAGGCAGTACCCTGCGCCGTGTTATTGCGCTGGGCCATCATCGGGATTTCGAGCTCATCGAGCCGTTTCCCTTCGATGGGCATGCAGATCAGGCCGCGGCCGTGGGTGGCCATGAAATTGATCGCCGCGGGGGTCACCCGTTCGGCGGCAATAACAAGGTCGCCTTCGTTCTCCCGATCTTCGTCATCAACCACGATAACGAATTTGCCTTCCCGGATGTCGGCCAGCGCCTCATCTATGGTGTTAAACGACATGCATCGCTCCGGACGGGCGGCCTACCCAGCCCTCGTTGCCGAAGGGGACACGGGTGGGGCTGATTCCCCGTTCGAGCCCCCGATTGTTCGCGATGATAGACCCGTGGCTCCTATCGGTCAAGGTTAAGCCTGCCCGGTGTCTATTCAGTGTCAGGGGTCCGGGGGTATGAGCCACTCCCCCAACCCCAGCAAAAAAGAGGAGAATTCTATGTGGTGGGCACCCCCGGCAGAGGGCTGCCGCCCTCGTGCGCTCCCACTTCTGAGCCCGGCCACCCGTCCGCCTTGTGCTCATCCGAGGAAATGTGAGAGTCTTCCAGCATCGGGCGATCCGGTATACCGCACATGGAGACACCTATGAACAGCTTCGATTCTAACCAAAAACGGGGCCTCACGCGTCGCGATTTCGTACGGGTGGGAGGGCTGACCTCGGCCGGGCTGCTGGCGGCGTGCGGTCCGGCGGCTGCGCCAGCGCCGCCGGCGGCTCCCCAAACCGGCGGCGTCGCTCCGCAGGCCGCTCAGAAGCCCGCCTGGGAGCAGGAGTGGGAGGCCCTGGTGCCGGCGGCGAAGAAGGACGGGCGGCTCGACCTCGCCTGGATCACCGGGGCCCAGGGTGGCTACCAGAAGGCGTTGGATGATTTCCAGAAAGCGTTCCCCGGGATCGAGATCGGCCTGTCCAGCTTCAACTCCGGCGCCCTGCTCGCCCCGAAAGTGCTCCAAGAGCACAACGCGAACGTTTACAGCTTCGACATGATCTTCATGAGTTCCGGTATTGAAGGTCCGATGGCCGCCGGCGCACTGCAACCGATCAAGCCGCACCTGTTCCGCCCGGATGTGGTCGACGACAGCAAATGGCGCGAGGGGTTCGCCCTGGGATGGGTGGACCCCAAGAAGGAATACGGCTATGGGTTTTCACTGAACGTGTTCCACCCGTGGTGGATCAACACCGATCTGGCAAACCCCGAAGAACTCAGGGCCCCCAACGACATGCTGAACCCCAAGTGGCGGGGGAAGATCATGATGTCTGATCCCCGCACCGGCTTCAGCTTCGGCACCATCACCGCGATGAGGTTCAGCCAGGGGGAGGACTATCTCAAAAAATTCATCCAAGAGCAGAAACCGGCGTTCAGCCGCGATAACCGGCTCATCACCGAACAGATGGTGCGCGGCCAGTTCGCACTGGCGACCGGCGTGCTCGTTCCGGTGCTGGAAGAGTTCCAGGCGCAGGGGCTGGGAAAGAACATCAAACAGTTCTTCATCCCCGAGATCGAAACGCTCTCAATGTCCCACCAGGCGTGGATGCTTACCAAGCCGCAACACCCGAACGCCGCCAAACTGTTCGTGAACTGGCTACTCACGAGAGATGGGCAGATCGCCTACACCAACAGCACCAAGGAGAACAGCCGACGCTTGGACGTGCCGGTGGTCAATCCCTCCATCGCTATTGAACCGGGCAAGAAGTATCTCTGGACCACCGGCAACCCGGCCATGGTAGACGAGATCGAGAAGAGCAAGAAGATCGGCGCCGAGTTGGCCGGACTGCAGTAGGCGGCAGACCGGCCCCAGTTCTGTTGGACCCTGCTCCGATTTAGGACGGGCCCTCACCCATTCCTCAGGCCGCCTGCCCCGGCATCACAGGTCCAGCGGTACCCCCAGGTCCCGGCCCACCCGCCGGAGCGATTCCAGCACCTCGGGGTAGAGCGGGATGCCACGCGCCAGGTGGCGAGCCTTCGCCTCCCGTTCCTTGTCGCCGGGGACGTAGACCCGGTCGGCGCCTTCCACCCGAGGGGTTTCCCGCAGCGAACGGTTCATGTCGGCCATCATCGCCTCGAAATCGGCCACCGGACGGAAGCTGGCGATATTCAACGCCCCGAAGAAGTGGCCGATGTTGCTCCAGTTTTTTTGGATCGGCGCCGGCTCGCTGCCGGAGAGCACCCCGCACAGCACCTCCACCATCGACGACAGCCCGTAGCCTTTGTGGCTGGCCATCTCGGGCGTTCCGCCCAGGGGGGAGTAGTGGCGTCCGTAACGCGCCAGCTTCGGATCGTCGGTTGGCACGCCCTGGTCGTCGCCCCCCCAACCCTTGGGCACGCGGGCGCCCTTGCGCAAGGCGACCTCGAACTTGCCTGCCGCCACCGTGGTGGTCGCCATATCGAGTACAAAGTTCTGGCCGTCGGCAGCCGGCGCCGCCAGGGCGATGGGATTGGTTCCCAACCGGGCTTCGGAGCCGTAGGTGGGCGGCATCAACGGGCTGGCGTTGGTCATGGAGAGCCCGATCATTTGCTGCTCCATGGCCATGGTCGCATAGTATCCGGCGATGCCGAAGTGGCGGCTGTTGCGCACCGTGACGAACCCCGCCCCCGTGGCGCGGGCCTTTTCGATGGCGAGGCTCATGGCCCGGTGGCCCACCACCATCCCCAACCCGTGGTCCCCCTCGATGAGCGCCACCGCTGGCGCCTCCGACACCACCTGGATATTGGGCCGCGGCTTGATGCGGCCCTCCTTGATGCCGTTCACATAGAAGGCCTCGAAGCGGGGCAACCCGTGGGACTCGATGCCACGCAGATCGGATTCCATGACGATAGTGGCCGCCACCGCCGCATCCGCCTCGGGCACGCCAAGCGCGATCAGCGCGTCGCGACAGAACCGGTTGAGCGCCGCCGCGGATCCGAGGACCAGGTTCGAGCCGTCATCAGCCATCTTGGACTCCTTGAGAACGGAAATTGAGTACTATGGACCCGTCAGGACGAGAAGGACCGGCCGCGGTGGTGGTCGAGGAAGGCATGGAGGTCATCGGGGATCGTTCCGCCCATCCCCTCCATCTCCTCCAGGAGGGCAAGCAGGGTATCCTGGACCGCATCCAGCGCATCCTCCAACGAGGTCCCGAATGCCTGGCAACTGGGGTATTTCACCACGGTACCCACCACCTGCCCACCGAAATCCTCGTGGAACGCGTAGTCGATCCCCTCAATGGTCACCCTGAGTTGATTGACCTGTCGCGGTTCGAACATCATTGGCCGCCACCTCAGCGCCGATTATAGCAGTTGGCATGGAGGTCTCCCACCATCCACTCCCCTACCCCTGCGCCCCCAAAGCTCATCGAAGCCATCGCCCAGTTCAACCGGGGCGAGTTCTTTGCCTGCCACGAAACCTTGGAGGAACTGTGGATGCCCGCCTCGGGCTCCGTTAAAGAGTTCTACCAAGGACTGATCCAGGTCGCCGCGGGGCTGCATCACCTCCAGCGCGGCAACCTCGCCGGTGCGGTCGCCCTGGTGCGGCGCGGCCGCACCAGGTTGGAGGCATTCAATCGTTCCCCCGGTGGGCCTTCCCACGGTGGGCTCGACGTTCCGGCATTGGTGGCAAGCGTGGATGCATGCCTGGGTCCGCTGGAGGCGGCCGCAGTGGAGGGGATCAAAGGGTTTGACCGGGCGTTGATACCCAAAGTAAGCTTGAAACGCTTCGGTGCCGAGAGGCGATTACCATCCTCCTCCGAAGCCACCGAACCCGACTGAGAGGTGCCGATGGCGGGACGCCCCGTCTACCACAACGCTCTGGAGGCCATCGCCGGCATCAACGACGGCGCCACCGTGATGATCGGCGGCTTCGCCGCCCGGGGGGTGCCAACCCGCCTTGTGCTGGCGCTGCGGGACCGGGCACCCAAGGACCTGACCATCATCACCAACGACACCAGCGGCGGCTGGGGCGGCCGGGTCGATTGCTCGCTGCTGGTTGAGGCCCGGCTGGTCCGGAAGGTCATCGCCTCGTGGCCGGTGCCCGCCTCGACCGCGGTCGTCACCCCGCTGGAGCAGCAGTTGCGGGCGGGCGAGATCGAACTCGAGGTGGTGCCCCAGGGCACGCTGGCCGAGCGGATCCGGGCCGCAGGGGCAGGCATCGGGGCGTTCTACACGCCCACCGGGGTGGGCACCCCCTTCGCCGAGGGCAAGGAGGTCCGGTCCATCGACGGGCAGGACTTCCTGTTGGAGTATCCGCTATCGGCCGGCTTCGCCCTGATCCGGGGGTTTCGCGCCGACACCCTGGGGAACCTAGTCTACCGCAAGGCCGCCCGCAATTTCAACCCGCCCATGGCCACCGCCGCCCGCGTCACCATCGCCGAGGTCGATGCCGTGGTCCCGGCCGGCGACCTCGACCCCGAAGCCGTGGTCACGCCCGGCATCTACGTCCACCGTCTGCTGGTCCCGGAGTAGGAGCATGAACAGTAATTGCTCAGAGATGAGCGGTCCAAGACGTTTGGGGCAGGCGTGCAGAGGGCGGCCGCCCGTTGCCGGGGGGTTTGGGGGGTGTCCCCATAGGAGTGGGCACCTTTTTAGTTTGTGCCTGGGCGAGCTGTTCGAACACGGGGAGTGCAGAGGGGGCGAAGCCCCTTCTGCCGGGGTGTGGGGTGTCCCCACACACAAACGGCATGGGTGGGTGGGTGGGAAGTACAGCGTTCGAGGTTGTCCGAGGAGAAACCTGCCCCCTCCTATGGGGTGTCCCGCAAACACAATACCTCTCTTTTTTATCGGGGGGTGGGGCAACAGAACGAGTGCCGTCGCTTTCCCCGCTGCAGTTCGGCACCCGAAGAATGAACAGCTACCATGAACAAGGAACGGCTGCCGCGCGACGTGCTGGCGATGCGCATCGCCAAGGAGCTTGAGGATGGATCTTATGTCAACTTAGGGATCGGCCAGCCTACGTTGGTAGCCAACTACATCCCGCCCGAGAAGCTGGTCATCTTTCATTCCGAGAACGGCGTCATCGGCGTGGGGCCGATGCCCGAGCCGGAGGACGAGGACCCGGACCTCTGCAACGCCGGGGGCCAGCCGGTGACCACCATCGCGGGCGCCTGCTTCGTGAGCCACGCCGACTCCTTCGCCCTCGTCCGGGGCCGCCACCTGGACGTGGCGGTGCTGGGCGGACTGCAAGTGTCCGAGACCGGCGACCTGGCGAACTGGATCCGGCCCGGCCGCGGCGTGGGAGGCATCGGCGGCGCGGCCGACATCGCCCGGGGGGCCAAGCGCATCTACGTGATGATGGAGCACACCACCAAGGACGGCGAGCGCAAGATCGTGCGGCGCTGCGACTATCCCCTCACCGGGCAAGGAGTGGTCCACACCATCTTCACCGACCTCGCCGTCATCCGGGTGACGCCTCAGGGCCTCGTGCTCTTGGAGGTGGCCCCCGGCTGGACGCCGGAGGAGGTGCAGGCCCTCACCGAGCCCCACCTCACCGTCAGCCCGGACCTGCGGGAGATCGCGCTGTAGTACAGATCACTCGGCCACCGGGCCGTGGTTGACGGGAGCGTCATCACCATACCAGCGAAGCCCGCCATGCAACCTGACCGGGCACTAACCGACCGCGGCGAGTACCCGGCTGCCATCGGGAGAGGTGACATCGCTGAGCACCTCAACACCCGGTGGGAGCGAGAGGTCACCCGTGCCGCCCGGCGCGACCGACAGGATAAAATGCAGCCCCAGGCCCTTGGCGAGCCGTTGCAGCATGTAGACGGAGGGGTTATGCTCCCCGATCTCCAACCGGGCGATGTTCGACTGCGACATCCCCACAAGTTTGGCGAGCCCGGCTTGGCTGAGCTTGCGCTCCGCTCTGTATCGGATGACCGCTATCGCCACGGCCCGGGCGAGCGTAGTCCGCTCCCACTCAGCGCGGAACTGAGGGTTCTTGAGATGCTCCTGCAGCAGGTCCTCACTGCTGATACCTTTGACCCTCATCGCCTATTCCCCTTCGTACTCCAATAGTCCATCGCGAGTTGCTCTCTCAAGTCTGAGGGATACTCCGGTACGGCCGCGTCATGGATGACGACTTCCATCCACAATTATATCAATATTGATATTCCGATGGCGAAGACTTCGACCTTCGGGCCGGCTACAACCCGGCCCGCACCACCCGCGCCGCAGCCGACAGCAGCGCCATCTTGGCCGACGCGCTTTCCCGCGACTCCGTCATTAGCCCGCAGTCCGGTGCGATGAGCAGCCTGCTGGGATCGATATAGTTCAGGGCGCCCCGGATCCGTGAGGCCACCAACTCGACGGACTCCGGATCGCCCTCGCCCGGGTTCACGCACCCGTACATGACCAGGCGGTCGCCGCAGCCCTTGAGGATCGCCGGGTCGTAGCCGCTGCGGGCGAACTCCAGGGAGAAACCGCTGATCTTCGTGCCCATCAGCACCTCCAGCAGTTCGGGGTAGGTGTAGTGGTGCTGCCGCTGGCCGGGACGGGGGTAGCCATAGCAGAGGTGTACGAAGGTAGGCGCCGTCACCCCCTCCAGGCAGCGGTCCAGGGCGCGGGCCGCGAACTCGGCGGTCTTCTCGTGGTAGCGGGTCATGGCCGGCTCGTCGATCTGGAGCACATCACATCCGGCAGCCTGGAGGTCGAGCAGTTCGGCGTTGATGGCGGCCGCCACGTCCATCGCCAGCGCCGCCTCGTCGTGGTAATACTCGTCGAACGTGGTGTCCACCACCGTCAGCGGGCCCGGCACCGCCATCTTGACCGGCAGGGTCGAATGGGCTTTCACGAAGGCCAGGTCCGCCGTCGCGGCGGTGCGTTTGCGGCGCACCGGGCCCACCACCCGCGGCACCAGGCGGGTGCGGGTGTTGTTGCGCCGGATCGACTTCTCCCGCCGTTCGACGAAATCGAAGCCCTCCATCGACTCCAAGATGTGGTTGATGAAGGTGGACCGCCGCTGCTCGCCGTCCGTCACCAGGTCGATGCCCGCCGCCTCCTGCTCCCGCAGCGCCAGCAGCGTCGCATCGTCCAGCGCCTCCTGCAGCACCTCGGGCGCCGGCAGCAGCGTCATGTCGATGTCGGTCTGATGACCGAGCCAGCCGGGCCTGGGCAGACTCCCGACGGTGGTGACGGCAATCGGCGGCAGCTTCATGGGGCTCTCCTGTGTTTCTTAGCCGGCGCGGAAGGCGGGACGGAAGCCGCTGGGCAGGTCAGGCGACCCGCCCATCAGCAAACAGTTCGGTCAGGCTGCTAATAGTAGATGGCCCGGCCACCGCCACCGCCCGCGGCGATGACGTCGCCGGTGATGGCGATGGAACGGGGCGAGGCCAGGAAGGCCACGATGTCCGCGATCTCGGTGGCATCGATCATCCGCTTCAGCGAATTGCCACTGGCAATGCCCGCCTCGATCTCCTCGATGGTGACCCCCCTCTGCTGCGCCATGATCGCCGAGGTCTCCATGCGCTTCTCGGTGCGGGTGGTGCCGGGGTGCACCACGGTGACGTTGATGCCGAAGGGGCCCAGTTCATCCGCCAGGTTCTTGGTGAGCGCGGTCACCGCCACGTTGCGGATGCTTCCCAGGATGTTCCCCGAGTTGCGGGCGCCCAGCCCGCTGATGTTGATGATGCGGCCCCAGCGCCGCTCCTTCATGTTGGGCGCCAGTTCACGGGCGACGCGGATGTAGCCCATCACCTTGGTGTTCATGTCGTTCCAGAAGTTGTCGTTGTTGATGCCGTCCAGCTTGGGCGGCACCGCGAACCCGCTCACCTCGGCCGCCGAGTTGACCAGGATATCGATGTGGCCGAAGGCCGCCAGCGCCTGCGACGCCATCGCCTTCACGGCATCGTCGTCGGTGGTATCGGCCGGGATCGCAATGACGCGGCGGCCGGTCTCCGCCGACAGCTCGGCGGCGGCCGTCTGCAGCGGTTCAAGCGTGCGCGCCACCAGCACCACATCGACGCCCTCGCGGGCCAGCACGCGGGCGCTGGCCTTGCCGAGGCCACGGCTGCCACCGGTGATCAGCGCCGTCTTCCCGGCGAGTTGGAGATCCATAGTCACGCTCCTGTGCGGCAATTAGTTGGGGGAACCCGCGGTTCAGCTTAGCCGGGGGCTGTGGAAAGCGTCAATCGAGACTGCCGTGAGGTAACTGCTCAGCCTTCGGGGGCCACGTCCCGGCCGGAGGCCCCACCCCCCAAGGAAAAGAGAAGTTTTTGTTCCTGGGGGGACACCCCCAGACCCCCGGCTGGATGGCTTCGCCCCCTGCACCCCCGTGTCCGGCCCCCGAACACTGAGCTATTACGCTGTGAGTACCTATTCAATGTCAGGGGTTCGGCCGCATCAGCCACTCCCCCACCCCAGAACAAAGAGGAGAATTCACTGCGGGGGGCACCCCCGCGCCCCCGCCAGAGGGCTGCCGCCCTCCTGCACTCCCGCCCCGGATCCTGGCAGCCCCTCAATTGTGAACTCATGCTGCTGTGACGCTGTGACAAGGCGGTACGTCGCGACTTCGGTCGGTGGCATCGCCCCCGCCGTTGACCGCGGAAAACCGGGTAGGGGCGAATAAGCATTCGCCCGCAACAAATGGCCCAATCAGGGCGCTGCTCGGTAATCAGGAATTTGGCTGCCTGCCATCCCTCAATAATAGATCGCCCGCCCTGCGCCGCCGCTGGCCATCACCACATCGCCGGTCATAGCCACCGAACGCGGCGATGCCAGGAACGCCACCACATCGGCCACATCGGCGGCATCGATCATCCGGTTCAGGGGACTGCGGGCCGCCGCCTCGGCCTCGACCTCCTCAGGAGATACGCCTCGCTCACGGGCGCGCTCGGCAAAGGCGCCGGCGGTGCGTTCGGTCCGGGTGTTGCCCGGATGCACCACGGTGACGTTGATGCCGAAGGGCCCCAGTTCGTCCGCCAAGTTCTTGGTGAGGGCCACCACCGACACGTTGCGGACGCTGCCGAGGATCGACCCGGACTGGCGGGCGTTGGTCCCGCTGATGTTGATGATGCGCCCCCAGCCGTGGGCTTTCATCCCGGGTGCCAGTTCCCGTGTCGCGCGCAGGTACCCGAGCACCTTGGTGTTCATCTCCAAGGCAAAGTTGTCCTGGGTGACCCCAGCGAGCGGGGGTACCGGCCCACCGAGTCCTGGGGACGCCGCATTATTGACCAGAATGTCGATGCGGCCAAAGGCGGCCAGCGCCTGTTGCGCCATGCGATGCACCGAGGCATCATCGGTGGTATCCACTTCGATGGGGACGATCCGCCGGCCCGTCTCCCGCTGCAGCTCTTCGGCGGTGGCGACCAGCGTGCTGCGGATCCGGGATGCGATCGCAATATCGACCCCTTCGAGCGCCAGCGCACGAGCGATGGCTTTCCCGATGCCGCGGCTCCCGCCGGTAATGAGAGCCGTCTTCCCGGCGAGTTGGAGGTCCACAGTCACGCTCCTGCACCAATAGTTGGGGAACCGCGGTCCAGCTTATCCGGGGACGACGGACAGCGTCAATCGAGAGTGCTGTGAGCACGCGGGAAAGGCGACACCGGTCAGTTGCGTTGCCGGGGCCCAGTTGACCGCGGGGGACCGGGAAGGGGCGTTAATCGAGCCACTCCCCGACTCCGCAAGCCCCTACGAACCGGTAGTCGTGGATTATGGAAGGCCGCCGCGCGCGTGTTGCATAGTCCTGCCCCGCTAATGAAGCGGCGGCACTGTGGACGCCAACCAGGTGAATCCCGGCGAGCTGAAGAGTATCAAGGACTTCCTGGACCCCAAGTGGAAGGGAAAGATCCTGTGGTCGGACGTGCGGACGGGCGCGACCTACCCCGTCATGCTGGCCATAAGGAACGCGGTCGGCGACGACGTGGCGAAACGATTGATGGTGGACCAGCAGCCGGCCTTCAGCCGGGATGCCCGGCAGATCGCCGAGGCGCTGGTGCGGGGACGCTACGCCGCCAGCACTTGGGTGGGGGAGGAAAGGTCCAAGCGTCGTATCCCGGAATCCTCCGGACCGATTCGCACGGCTTCCAGGTGGCTCCGCCGTCGTTGCTCAGGTGGAGCATGGCCGGCGACACCCCGATGTAGAGACGGCCGGGCAGCCTGGGGTCGGCCGCCATCGACCACGGCTCAGCGGCCACCGGATGAGGATAGACTTCGCTCCAACCGACTCCCGCCGGGCGGCGCCATAAGCCGCCCGCCGCCGTGACGGCATAGGCGGCATCAGGCGCCGTTGCGAGAAATGCGACCGAGGGCGGGCCGAAGGGTTCGGGACGGAGTTCGTCCGGCCCGGTGAGGTGGTAAAGGCCCTGACCGGTCCCCAACAGCAGCATGGTGCGACCTCACTCGAAACGAACAGGCAGGATGTTGCTGCGAGTATAGTTCGCATCGATCCAGGGTGCAAAACGGACTGACTCACTCCCGTCGTTGCCTCTAAATCTGCGGAGAAGTACCCATGTTCGGTCGCCGTATGAGTTCACATTCGCATCGATCGGTGTCGTGCGACGTAGATTCTCGCTCCGCTCGAACAGTAACGAGCCGCCGCGCGGACCGCATCAATATTCTTCGAGCCCAGCGAGAAGTTTCCGTAGCCTCCGTTGTTTGCTGTGCAACCTTGGTTCGCGTGCACCCAAATGTGAACTCATACCGGTCGCCCCGCTGCGTCTCCCAGGCGCGCCGGTTGGTGTATAATCCGAACGCTTGCAGGCGTGAATTTCACGCTGATTTCCGGCTCGATGGTCCATTCTTGCCGCTTCAGGAGGTGACACCATGGTCGCCACCCGTCAACCCGCCACCCGCCGCCGCCGGTCAGAGGAGATGGTCGATACGGCCGGCATCCCGCCCGAGACGCTCCTTGAGATCTATGAGACCATGTGCCTCTCCAAGGCCATGGACGACCGCGTCTGGGTGCTGGCGCACTCTGGGGAGATCGCCCTAGCGGTCTCCTGCCACGGGCATGAGGCGCTCCAGGTCGCGAGCATCTACGCCCTGCGCCGCGGTTACGACTGGATGGTCCCCTATTACCGGGACAGCGCGGCTGCGCTGGCTATGGGTCTGACCCCCCGGGATATGATGCTGGCCTTCTTCGCCAGGAGGGAGGATTCCTTCAGCGGCGCCCGCCAGTTCCCCAACCATTTCAGTTCCCGCACTCTCAACATCCTCTCCGGTTCCAGCGACATCGCCACCCAGATCCCCCACGGCGTCGGCATCGCGTTGGCCAGCAAGATGCGCAAGGAAGACCGGGTCACCATCACCTATTTCGGCGACGGCGCCACCAGCGAAGGCGACTTCCACGAAGCGATGAACTTCGCCGCGGTGCTCAAGATCCCCGTGATCTTCCTGTGCGAAAACAACGAGTACGCCATTTCGGTCCCCCGCCGAAAGCAGATGGCCATCGACGATATCTCGAACAAAGCCGTTGGCTACGGCATGCCGGGGGTCTCGGTAGACGGACGAGATGTCTTCGCGGTGTACCGAGCCGTGCAGGAGGCTGCCGCCCGCGCCCGGCGGGGTGAGGGCCCGACGCTGGTGGTCGCCAACACCTACCGGATCGACCCCCACACCAGCAACGATCCCGACCGGTTTTACCGCGACCCCAAGGAGATCACCGAGCAGCGCAAGCACGACCCGGTGTTGCGGTTCTCGGCTTTCCTTAACCAGCACGGCTTCCTCACCGAGGAGCAGGACGCCGCCATCGCTGCCCGGGTCGCGGCACAGGTGGACGAGGCGACCGACTATGCCCGGTCGGCGCCGCAGCCTGTTCCGGAGGATGCCGCCCTCTACCTGTACGGCAACTAGCCGGCCGGCCGCTCCACCGCCGGGCATCTTGGGCCGAATCGGTCAAGCCCCACTTCCGCAACGATTTCCGAGGAAACCATGCCACAAAAACTGGTGATAGAGGCCATCAACGACGCCCTCCGGGAAGAGATGCGGCGCGATGAGACGGTGTTCTGTATTGGCCAGGACATCGGGGCCGGGGGCGGCGTTTTCCTCGTGACCCAGGGCCTGCAGAACGAGTTTGGCCCAGACCGCGTCATCGATTCTCCCCTCGCAGAATCCGCCATCATTGGCGTGTCCATCGGCGCCGCGGCCAACGGCATGCGGCCGGTGGCGGAGATGCAGTTCTTCGACTACATCCTCCCCGCGATGGAGCAGATCGCGAACGAGGCCGCCAAGATGCGGTGGCGTTCCTTCAACACCTGGGGTGTCCCCATGGTGATGCGGGCGCCCACCGGCGGCGGCGTCACGGGCGGCATCTACCACTCCCAGAGCCTGGAAGCAATGTTCACCAACATACCCGGCCTCAAGGTGGTGCTCCCGGCCACGCCCTACGACGCCAAGGGCCTGTTGAAAGCGGCGATCCGAGACCCAGATCCCGTGCTGTACCTGGAGCACAAGAAGACCTACCGCAGCATCCGGGGCGAGGTCCCCGACGGGGACTATGTCGTTCCCATCGGGAAGGCCGAGGTCAAGCGAACCGGGAACAACCTCACCATCGTCACTTGGGGGCTCATGGTCCACTATGCGCTGGACGCCGCTGCGCAGTTGGAGCAGGAGGGCATCAGCATCGAAGTCGTCGACCTCCGGACCCTGCTGCCGGTGGACAACGAGACTATCCTCGAATCGGTCAAGAAAACGGGGAAGGCGCTCGTCGTGTACGAGGCCAATCGAACCGGCGGCTTTGGGGGGGAGATCGCCTCCACCATCGCCGAGTTCGCCTTCGAACACTTGGACGGTCCGGTCACCCGCCTCGCATCGCCCGACATCCCCGCTATGCCCTGGAACCACCCTCAAGAAGCCTTCTTCATGCTGAGCCCGGAGAAGATCGCCGCCGCCGCCAGGAAGCTGGCGGCCTACTAGGATCCGCCAATGCCCTACTCATTCATCCTCCCGCCGCTGGCGGAGACCACCGCCGAAGGGACCGTGGGCCGCTGGCAGAAGCAGCCGGGCGACCGCGTCAAGCGCTACGAGCCGCTGGTGGACATCATGACCGACAAGGTCAACGTCGAGATGACCTCCCCGGTGACCGGCGTCATCTCCGAGATCAACGCGCCCGAGGGCGTGGTGGTGCCGGTGGGCGGCGTGCTCGCCACCATCATCGAGGACGATGAGGGATCGACACCACCCGCCCACGGCGCTCCGGCTCCCCAAGCGGCGGCCCCGGATGTAGAGGCGACGCATGCGTCGCCTCTACATCCCTCGGCGACCATCGCACCCGCCCGCAGCGAAGGCCGCCAACGTATGACCCCGGTGGTCGCCCGCCTGGCGTTGGAGCACGGCGTGGACGTCTCCCAGATCGGCGGTTCCGGCATCGAGGGCCGGGTCACCAAGCAGGACATTCTCGATTTCGTTGAAAGCCGCGCCGCCCGGCCGGCGGCCGTGGCCGTGACAGCCCCGGTGGCGGCGCCCCTGGCCGCGCCCGGGTCGAGAGCACAGCCATCCATAACCCCCGGCGCCGATGAAGAAGCGCTGCCGCTATCACCGGTGCGCCGCGCCATCGCCGAACACATGTCGAACAGCAAGGCCACCATCCCTCACGCCTGGACGATGGTGGAGGTGGACGTCAGTCTGCTGGTCCGCCTGCGGGAACGGTTGAAGGAGGACTTCCGAAAGCGGGAGGGGGTGGACCTAACGTATCTGCCCTTCGTCATGAAAGTACTGGCGGAAACCCTCAAGGAGTTCCCCCTGTTGAACTCATCGTGGGGCGGCGACAAGATCATTCTCAAGAAGCGCATCAACCTCGGCATCGCGGTCAACCGGGGCGAAGACCTGATCGTCCCCGTGATCAAAGATGCCGACCGCCTCAGTGTCGCCGGCCTCGCCCACGGCATCGCGGACCTGGTGGCCCGGGCCCGCGCCAACACGCTGAGCCCTGCCGATATCTCCGGCGGCACCTTCACCATGAACAACACCGGCGCACTTGGCGTCACCCTTTCCTACCCCATCGTCTATCCGGGGCAGGCGGCCATCCTGACCAGTGAAGCCATCATCAAGCGCGCGGTGGTGGTCGACGACGCGATCGCCATCCGGTCCATCATGAACATGTGCCTCTCCTTCGACCACCGCATTCTGGACGGCGGCATCTCCGGCGGGTTCATGCGGGCGATGAAGGCCAGGGTGGAGAAGCTGGGGCCGGATACGGCCATTTATTAGCCGGGAAGCGGAGCGGGTGTACTCCGGAACGGGGAGTGCACGAGAGGCGCAGCCCCTCTGGGTTTATGAGTTTTTGGCGTTCCGGGGTGGTTTTGGCCGCAAGCCAGGCACGAAATGGGGGCGATTTCGGCTCGATCCAGCAAAAATTAGCAAACTCTCTGCCGGGGCGTGGGGTGTCCCCACAAACAATAGAACTGGGTGGGGGGTGGGAAGTATTACCACCCGTCTTTAGCCGGCTCGGGAAACCTTTCCTTTAGACCACCAACAACCAAGGACGAAACCATGTACGGACTGACCGAAGAAGAACTGATGCTCCAGGCCGCGTTGCGAGACTTCGCCCGCCACGAGATCGCGCCCCGGGCGGCCCACATCGATGAGACCGAGGAGTTCCCCTGGGACATCCTCAAGAAGATGGCCCAATTGGGCTGGATGGGCATCATTGTCCCCCGAGAGTACGGTGGCGCCGGCAGCAGCGCCCTCGCCTACTCAATGACCGTGGAGGAAACCGCGCGGGCCAGCGCGGCCGTCTCGCTGATCCTGGCGGCCCACGCCACCCTGGCCTGCTGGCCCATCATGACCTTCGGGACCGAGGCACAAAAGCAACGTTATTTGCCGCCCCTTGCAAAGGGCGAGGTGTTGGGCGCTTACTCGCTCACCGAACCAAACTCCGGCAGCGACGCCGCAGCCATGGAGACGAGGGCGGTGCGGGACGGCGACGATTATGTGCTGAACGGACGGAAGGCGTTTGTGACCAACGGCGACGTGGCGGGCACCATCGTCCTTTTCGCCTCGACCGATCGGGAACAGCGGGCACGCGGCATCACCGCGTTCATCCTCGAAAAGAGCATGGCCGGGCTCACCCACGGCATCCCGCTGCGCAAGATGGGGATGCACGGCTCCTCCACCGCCGAACTGGTGCTGGAGGATGTGCGGGTGCCGGTCACCAACCGCCTGGGCGAGGAAGGGCAGGGCTTCCGCATCGCCATGCAGGTGCTCGACGTCGGCCGCATCGGCATCGCGTCCCAGGCCCTGGGCATCGCCCAGGCCGCGTTGGACGCCGCCCTCGAGTACGCAGCGCATCGGGAGCAGTTCGGCAAGCCCATCGCCGATTTCCAGGCCGTGGCCTGGATGCTGGCCGACATGCAGGTCCGGATCCACGCCTCAAGGCTGATGACCTACACCGCCGCCCGGGTCAAGGATGCCGGGCAGCCGTTGGGCATGGCGGCATCCAGCGCCAAGCTGTTCGCCTCGGAAACCGCGGTGTTCTGCTCCAGCAAGGCGGTCCAGATCCACGGCGGCTACGGCTACATCAAAGACTTCCCGGTGGAGCGGCTGTACCGGGACGCGAAGATCACCGAGATATACGAGGGCACCTCGGAGATCCAGCGGCTGGTCATCTCCCGAGAACTCCTGCGCTCAGTGCGTGGGAAATAGCCGAGTACGAAGGAGACCCTATGTATAACGCCCCCGAAGTTGACGCCATCAAGAAGCGGTTGACCCGCTGGAACGAGAACGGGGCAAAGGCGCCGGAACGCCGCGGCCGCTTCGAGAACACCTCCGGCATCGAGGTGGAGCGCCTCTACACCCCCGCCGACGTGGAGCACCAAGACTACGGCCGGGACATCGGGCTGCCCGGCGAGTATCCGTTCACCCGCGGCATCCACCCCACCGGCTATCGCACCCGCGTTTGGACCATGCGCATGTTCGCCGGGTTCGGGTCCGCCGAGGAGACCAACGAGCGCTACAAATTCCTGCTCTCCCACGGCGAGACCGGCCTAAGCTGCGCCTTCGACCTTCCAACCCTGATGGGGGTGGATGCCGACGACCCCATGGCCTTCGGCGAGTTCGGCAAGGGCGGGGTGTGCGTCTCCTCGCTCTCCGATATGGAACTCCTGTTCCGCGACATCCCCATCGAGGCGATCACCACCTCGATGACGATCAATGGGCCCGCCGCCAACATCTGGGCCATGTTCCTGGCGAACGCGCAGAACCGCGGCGTCCCCATCGCCAGCATCGGCGGCACCCTCCAGAACGACATCCTGAAAGAGTACATCGCCCAGAACGAGTACCTCTACCCGCCGCGTGATGGCGTCCGCCTGGTGGTGGACACCATCGAATACGCCATGAAGCACATGCCGAAATGGAACCCGGTGTCCATCAGCGGCTATCACATCCGGGAAGCGGGGGCCACCGCGGCTCAGGAACTCGCTTTCACGTTGGCCGACGGTCTCACCTACGTCGAGGAATCGATCAAGCGGGGCATGTCGGTGGATGAGTTCGGGCCGCGCCTGAGCTTCTTTTTCAACATCCACAACGACTTCTTCGAAGAGATCGCCAAACTGCGGGCCGCCCGGCGGATGTGGGCACGCTTCATGAAGGAGCGCTTCGGCGCCACCAACCAGCGGGCTATGTGGATGCGGTTCCATTCCCAGACGGCGGGAGCGACCCTGACCGCGAAGCAGCCCGAGAACAACGTGACGCGGGTGGCCATCCAGGCGCTGGCCGCGGTCATGGGCGGGACTCAATCGCTCCACACCAACTCGTTAGATGAGGTGCTGGCCCTGCCCTCGGAGACCGCGGCCCGCATCGCCCTGCGCACCCAGCAGATCATCGCCCACGAAACGGGGATCACCGATACCGTCGACCCGCTGGGTGGCAGCTATTACATCGAGCGGCTCACCGACGACATCGAGGCCGCTGCCATGGCGTACATCGACAAGATCGATGGCATGGGCGGCGTGGTGGCGGGCATCGAGAACGGCTACTTCGTGCGGGAAATCGCCGACGCCGCCCGCAGGTACCAGGACGAGATCGACCGCAAGGAACGCATCGTGGTCGGCGTCAACGACCACCTCGACGAGGGCACGCCGCTGCCGATCCCGATCCTCAAGATGGACCCCCAGGGTGAGCCGACCCATATGGAGCGCCTGGCCCGCATCAAGCGGGAACGGGACGGCTCGAAAGTCGAGCGTTCGATGGACGCCCTGCGTGACGCAGCCCGGTCCGACCAGAACCTGATGCCATTGCTGCTGGACGCGGTCCACGCCCACGCCACTTTGGGTGAGGTGTCCGTAACGCTGCGGGACGCGTTCGGCGGCTACCTCGGGATCCAGATGTAGTTCGATGGAAACCATCGTCTTTGCCGGGGCCGCCCGGACACCCCAGGGGAAATTCGGCGGGAAGCTGAGCAGCCTGGCTGCCCCGGAGCTTGCAGCGGCCGCCATCAGAGCCGCGGTCGAGCGGTCGGGGCTGGCGCCGGAAGACGTCGACTACGTCATCCTCGGCAACGTGCTGAGCGCTGGGCTGGGTCAGGCCCCGGCCAGGCAGGCGGCGCTGCTGGCCGGCATCCCGCCCACCGCATCGGCCATGCTGGTCAACCAAGTCTGCGCCTCGGGCATGATGGCCATTGCCGTGGCGGCACACATGGTGCAGAGCGGCATGGCCAAAGTGGTGGTGGCCGGCGGTATGGAGAGCATGAGCCGCGCGCCCCACCTGCTGATGACCATGCGCAATGGGGTGCGCCTCGGCTCGGCCGAACTGGTCGACTCTCTGGTCTCCGACGGCCTCACCTGCGCCATCGAGCACCAGCACATGGGGGACGCCGCCGAGGCCATTGCCGCGAAACACGGCGTCACCCGTGGGGAGCAGGACGCCTTCGCCCTCCGCAGCCACCGGCGAGCGCTGGCGGCTGCAGCCGGGGGCGTCTTCACCGGCGAGATCGTGCCGGTCGAGGTGATGGTGGGGCGCGAACGCATCGTCGTTGCGACCGACGAGGGGCCTCGGGCCGACACCTCCCCCGAGGCGTTGGCGCGGCTCCGTCCCGCCTTTATGGGAGACGGTACGGTGACGGCGGGCAATGCCTCCCAGATCAGCGACGGCGCGGCCGCAGTGGTGGTGACCACCGAAAGCACGGCGCGGGAAAAAGGCGCCAAGGTGATGGGCAGGATGCTGGGCGCCACCTACGCCGGCATCGAACCCAAGTGGCTGTTCGATGCGCCGGTGGGCGCCGCTCAACGGCTGATGGCCGCCACCGGCCTCGGCCTCGCCGACTTCGACCGCATCGAGGTGAACGAAGCCTACGCGGCCCAAACGGTGGCCAACGGCAAGGTGCTGGGGTGGGATTGGGACCGGGTGAACACCCACGGAGGGGCCATCGCTTTAGGCCATCCCATCGGCGCCAGCGGCGCCCGCATCCTGGTGACCCTACTGCACACCCTTCAGGCCGAGGGCCTTCGCCGCGGGGCGGCGCTCATTTGCCACGGTGGTGGCGGGGCGGCTGCCATGGCTGTGGAGCGCACCCCGCGCCGTTGACAACTCTGGCCCAACGCCTGACCGGCGGACGGTTCTTCTACGGCTGGCTCCTGGTGGGGGTGTGCGGCCTCAGCACCTTCTGGGGCTCCGGCATCACCAGCGACTCCTTTGGCGTGCTGCTGAAGCCCTTCTCCGACGAACTCGGCATCCATCGCACCGAGGCGGTGCTGGGCATCACCATCGGCGCGATCAGCGGGGGATTCGTTTCTCCCATACTGGGGCCCCTGCTGGACCGGCACGGCGCCCGGCTGCCGATGGCCCTCAGTGGAGCGATCGCCGGGCTGGCACTCATCCTGCTTTCTCAGATCAACGCGTACTGGCAATTCCTCCTGCTGTTCGGCGTCGTTCTCGGCGCGTGCAGGCCGGGGATCCAGATGGTGGCTCCTGGGGTGGTCATAGCCAACTGGTTCGTCCGCAAGCGAGGCAGGGCCATCACCTATACCTTTATCGGACAACCCCTGTCCAAAGTGATCCTCGTTCCCATTGTTCAGGCGATTGCGTCGACGGCGGGATGGCGCACCGCATGGCTGACCTTGGGGTTCAGCATCTGGCTCACCCAGACCTTGCCCACGTGGATCACCATCCGTCGCCACCCAGAAGACCTGGGGTTGCTGATCGACGGCGGACCTGCCGCGGGTCCGGTCGACCCGGCCGCCCCAGTCCGCCGCAGCCCGGATGCAGAGGTGAGTTGGACGGTCGTCCAGGCAGTGAAGGACCCCACGCTCTGGCTGTTGACCTTTGCTTTCTCGTTCACCGGTATTTCGATCTCCAGCATGTTCATCCACATGTTCCCCTACTTCACCGACCAGGGCATACCCGCTGGAGAGGCCGCCGGCGCCGTTGGGGCGTTCGGGCTCGCCATCGTCATCTCTCGCATTTTTCTGTGGGGCCGGGTGCTGGATGGCCCACCCATTCGATTGGCATTGGTTGTCTGGGCCATCACCATCACCGGCGCGACCCTCACCATGCTGCTGGTCCACGACACGCCCACCGCCTACTTCGCAGGGATCTGCTTCGGCACGGCCATGGGCGGGGCGGCTCCCCTGGGCCGCCTGGTGTGGCCCGAGTACTACGGCAGGCGATCAGTTGGCGCCATCTTCGGGGTGGTCGGGACGGTGGAAGCCGTCGCCTCGGCGGGTGGACCCCTCATAGCCAGCCTGGTGTTCGATCTCACCGGCAGCTACCAGACCGCCCTCCAACTCTACGCG